>NZ_JBIBYR010000002.1:199554-526070 GCF_043083485.1 Streptomyces sp. NPDC014727
CGGTGTGGTGGTGGGTGGGGGGGCGCGCGCGGGTCGCGTTCTGTGGGCCCCGCGGGGGGGGGGGGGGGGGGGGTTGGGGGGGGGGGGGGGGGGCCCCCCCCCCCCCCCCCGGGCCGCTCTCATGCTGTCGGTGCGCCTACCGGCTCACCGACAGGCCGTTCACTTGCCGAAGTACGCGTGGTAGATCGACACGGAGGACTTGTTGCCCTTCTTGTCCGTGACATTGGCCCTGTAGGAGATGGACTTCCCCTTGGCCGGATTCTTCACGGAGATCTTGCCCGCCTTGACCGTGGCCTTCCTCCAGGTCTTGCCGGCGTCGTAACTGACGTACACCGTCAGCGACTTCAGGTTCTTGCCGGCGGCGGCACCCTGAACCGTCACCGGCACCGAAGCGGTCCTGCCCGCGGTCACCTTGCCGTCCAGCGTCACATTGGGCGTGAAGCGGACCGTGGAGACCGGCAGTTGGGTCGGGCCGGCGCTCTTCTTGGACCGGAAGGTCCAGCTCGCGTCGATCCGGGTGGAGACGGCCGAGACCTTGGTGCTGCGCTGGACCGAGGTCGTCAGCCGGTAGTCCGCGGCCGCGGACGGCACGGTGATGGGCATGTAGCCCTCCAGCGGGTCCGCGTTCCGGGCGATCTGGGTGCCGTTGCGGTACAGGACGGTCTTGACCGAACTGTATGTGGAGGAGCCGATGTTGCCGCGACCGTCGGCCGCCAGGGGCAGCGAGCCGATGATGTCGTTGCCGTCGCGGAAGATCCCGTATCCGGCGCCGAGCGCGGGGCCGAACACCGCGGTGTTGACCTTCTTCGTGTAGGTCTTGCCCGCCTTGAGGGTCTGCGGGTCACCGAGGGAGTACATCGCCTCGGTCACCGGGTAGCCGTCCTTGTCGATTCCGCCTTCCTGGCTGAAGTCGAAGCCCCACCGCACCTTGTCGGCGGTGGAGACATAGGCGGTGTTGGTACCGGGGAGCTTCTGGCTGGACCAGGCCGACCAGCCGGAGAACGAACCGGGGAGCTCGCCCCAGGCCGCGAACCCACCGGTCTTGCCCTTGACGGACGAGCCGAGAGAGGTCTGCACCTTGGCCATCTGAGCGGCGGTGAACTTCCGGCTGTATCCGGTCGCCGCCTGGGTCACCGGGCCGCCGACCGCGATGTCGTACCGGGTCGAGGCCCCCTTGGTCCAGCTGCCGATCCAGTGCTGGGAAAGCGAGCCGTCGGTCACCTTCGGGCCGACGTGCGCGGTGCGGAACCCCTGGTACGAGTCGAGGATCCAGCCGTAGCCGTAGCCGCTGTCCTTGGTGGCGAACTGGAGGTCGGGCGACGCCAGTTGGGACTTCGTGCCCGTGGTGGGCAGGGTGAAGTTCACCGGCTTCGTCTTGCGGGCGTCGAGCGTCACGGTGGTGTTCTTGGTGAGGTTCAGGACCGGCTGGGCGAACCAGTCGGTGCCCTTGGCACTGTTCTCCGGGTCGACGTAGACGGCCGAGTTCATCGCGTAACCGCCCTTGGGGACGCGGACCTTCGCCGTGCCGCCCTCACCCGTCGGGGACACCCACACATCGCGTGCCGAGCCCGACATGCCGTAGAGGTCGGACTCGTAGTACTTGGCGGGCTTGCCGTCACGTCCGATGAACTTGACCGTGACGTCGTACGACTCGGTCTCGCGCTCGACCGCGGCCGCGGTGCGCACGGTCTGGCCGTCACCGGTCCCGACGACGTACGCGGAGTAGCTGCCGTCGGCCGTGCCGCCGAGCTTGGTGTTCACGGTCAGCGGTACGTCGGCGGTGCCGCCCGCGGGGACGGTCACCTTGTCGGCGCCGAGAGTGAAGAAGCCGGCCGGGGCGGGCTTGCCCTTCGGGCCGGTGGCCGTGACCGCGACGTCGAGGGTGACGTCCGTCGTACCGAGGTTGCGGTACGTCACGTTCTTGGTGACCGGGGCGTCGTCGGTGTGCGGCCACTGGTGCACGCCGAAGCTCACCGAGACCGGGTCCGCGACGACGGTCTGGGCGATCGCCCGGTCGACGGCGATCCGGCCCGAGCCCTGCTCGAACGGGGTGTACGCGCCGGGCTTCGTCGAGGCTGTGAGCGCGCCCTTGAGCTCGGTGTACTTCCACTCGGGGTGCTGCTGCTTGAGGAGCGCCGCGGCGCCCGCGACGTGCGGGGTCGCCATCGACGTACCGGAGATCGACAGGTAGCCCGGCGGGTTCTGCCCGACCTCCTGGTCGATGGCGGAGCCGGGTGCGGCTGCGGCCGTGATGTCGACGCCGGGGGCGGTGACATCCGGCTTGATCGCGCCGTCGCCGATGCGCGGGCCACGGCTGGAGAAGTCGGCCAGTCGGTCGTTGTCGTCGACCGCGCCGACGGTCAGGGCGGCGTCCGCGCTGCCCGGGGAGCCGACCGTACCGGCGCCGTCGCCCTCATTGCCCGCCGCGATGGCGAACAGGACGCCCTTGTCGGCCGACAGCTTGTTGACCGCCGCTTCGAGCGGGTCGACCTCGGGGGTGTCGCCGCCGCCGAGGCTCAGGTTGATGATGTCGGCGCCCTGTGCGACGGCCCACTCCATGCCGGCCAGGATGCCGGAGTCGTCGCCGAAGCCGTCGTCGTCGAGCACCTTGCCCTCGATGAGCTTGGCGTCCGGGGCCACGCCCTTGAACTTGCCGCCCGACTTGGCGCCCGTACCGGCCGCGATCGAGGAGACGTGCGTGCCGTGCCCGACCCGGTCCTTGGTGTCGGGCGAGGAGGTGAAGTTCTTCGTCTCCAGGACCTGGCCCTTGAGGTCCGGGTGGGTGGCGTCCACGCCGGTGTCCAGGACGGCGATCTTGACGCCCTTCCCGGTGTAACCGGCCTTCCAGGCGGTCGGTGCGCCGATCTGCGGCACGCTCTTGTCGAGGCTCGCCTTGCGCACGCCGTTCAGCCAGACCCGGTCGACACCGGCGGCCGTGGTGCGCTGGGCGCCGTTCGAGGGCTTGCTGGTGAGTGCCCGCCAGATGTCCTTCGCGTCGCGGGTCGGGGTGGTCACCGACTCGGCGTTCAGGGTCTTCAGGGTCCGGTCGACCCGGGTGGCGCCCGCGTCACGGACCTCCGCCTTCGCCGCCGCGGCCCGGTCGCCCCGGTAGGCGACGATCAGCTTCAGGCCCGCCTTCTGCGCCCGGCGGTTCTCCGCGCGGTTCAGCTCGGTGACGTCGAACAGCCGTCGGTCCAGCTTGCCGGAGCTGATCAGCCGGTGTGCGTCGGCCGGGACCAGCAGGGTGTGCCCGTCACGTATCTGACGCTGCACGGGTATGTGTTCACGCCCCTTGGCGGGCCGGAAGTCCATGATCCGGCCTTTGGCGTCCACCGAGACGCGGTCACCGGTGATCAGCGTCAGCTGGTGCCGGGCCACGGACTTGGCGCCCGTGGACCGCGCGCCATCGGGCTGTGCCACGGCCGGCGTGGTCATCCCGGCTGCGAGCGCCACGGCGGCCGCCGTGGCGATGGTCGAAACACACGCGTTTCTCACGTGTTTGCGCAACTCTCCCCCTGGAGAATCAGGCAGCCCGACGAGGGGCCACTGGTCAGTCGGCACCGCTGAGAAGCCGGTGTCGGCCGGTTCACCTACCTAGAGGGAGAATTGATCGAAAGGGTTCACAGAAACCGCACAGACAACCGGAGTTGACGCAAGCTCATCGGTGCAGGGGTGAACCGGACGGGGGGCGAGGGCGACCGAGAGGTGTGTGCCGGGCACGAAGGAGCAGCTGATGAGCGGATTCGGGGGACGGGGGCCGGTCCGGGACGGCGGGAAAGTACGGAGCGGGACAGCGATGAGTTTCGGCCGCCGGACCGGTCACCCTGATGTGGAAGCCATGAGCCCGATCGCTCTTGTCGTCACCGGTCGCGTCACACGGGACTCCGTGCCGGGACTCTGCGCCGAGCTGGAGTCGCTGCTGGACGGTGCCGAGGGCGCCGTCCGCGACCCGGACGCCGAGGTGGACTGCGATGTGGGCGGAGTCGTGCAGCCGGATCTGGCCCTGGTCGAGGCGATCGCGCGACTGGGGCTCGTCGCACGCCGGGCGGGCGGCGGACGGCTCCGGCTGCGCAACGCACCGCCCGAACTGCGGAGCCTGCTCGACCTGGTGGGGCTGGCCGATGTGGTGGACGTGCGGTGCGCGGCCGGGGACGGCGGAGCCTGAGCCGGGCACGCGGCCCGGGGCTGACAGCCGCCCACCGCCCCGTACTCCCGCGCCCCCCACCGGGCCCCGTTCGTCCCTCGGTACGGCCGGTGGAGCCGTACGCGGAGCGCCGCCGTGACGCTTCGCTCCTCGTCGTCCGTCGGCGCCGCCCGGCCTGCCGTCGGCCCGCTGCGTATGCCGCGCCTCACGCGGTGTCGGCGTCGAGGTGATCCGGCAGACCGAACAGCGGGAACCAGCGCGGGGTGTCCAGGAAGCAGTGCATCCCGGTGATGACGCCGTCCGAGATGTCGATGACCTGCACCGCCCACGGCACGAACCCCGGTCCGTCCGGATTCGGCTTGTAGTGCGCGAACGCCGGGGTGCCGTTCGCCTCCGTCGCCACCAGCCGCGAGCCCGCGCAGCCGGCACCGTGGGAGACCATGAAGCCGGTGATGTCGTCGTGCCCCTGGAGCCAGAGGTCGAACGGCGGCATGGTCATCACGGCGTCCTCGTGGAGCAGCGCGGTCAGCGCCGCCATGTCGTACCCCTCGAAGGCCGCGACGTAGCGCTCGAGGAGCCTGCGCTGCTCCTCGTCGAGCGGATCCGCGCTGTCGGGGATCAGGCCCTCGCGTTCCGAGAGGGTCGCGCGCGCCCGCTGGAGGGCGCTGTTGACCGAGGCGACCGAGGTGTCGAGCAGCTCGGCGACCTCGCTCGCCTTCCAGGCGAGCACCTCGCGCAGGATCAGCACCACCCGCTGCTTGGGGGGCAGATGCTGCAACGCGGCCACGAGCGCGAGCCGCACCGACTCCCGGGCAACGGCGGCCTCCGCCGGGTCGGCCGTCGTGGGCAGGATCCGCCCGTCCGGCATCGGCTCCAGCCAGGTGTTCTCCGGCAGCGGGTTGAGCGCCGCCCGGGCGAGCGGCGTCGGGCCCGTCAGATCGACCGGACGGGCCCGCTTCTTGCCCGCGTTCAGCATGTCCAGACAGACGTTGGTGGCGATGCGGTACAACCAGGACCGCAGCGAGGAACGCCCCTCGAACTTGTCGAAGTTGCGCCAGGCGCGCACCAGCGTGTCCTGTACCGCGTCCTCCGCCTCGAAGGCAGAGCCGAGCATCCGGTAGCAGTAGCCGGTCAGCTCGACCCGGTGTCCCTCCAGCCGGCTGTCGATGTCCGCCGCCGCCAGATCACCCATCGCTCCACCCCTGTTGTGCTGTGACGCCACTCGGTTCAGCACGGTGGAAGCTACCGCAGGCCACTGACAACGACGGCGGGAAGCACCGAAGCGGCCCGCGATCAGGTCACGTTCCGGGCTTGCGCCCGTACACGTACACGTCGTCGCCGTTCCTCAGCAGATTCCAGTACGACTTCGCGTCGGCGGGCCGCATGTTGACGCAGCCGTGCGACCCCGGCGGGTTCCACATCTTCAAGCCCACCGAGTGGAACGCCTGCCCGCCGTCGAAGAACTGGGAGTACGGCATCGACACGTGGTAGATCGACGAGACGTGGTCGATGTCCCGCCAGTAGATCTTCTTCGACCCGGTGCGGGTCTCGTACCCGTTCCGCCCGGTGCGTACCGGCACGGGACCGAACTTCAGCTTGCTGCCGTCCTGTATCCAGCTCAGCTGCCGGGTCAGGTCCACGCACGCGATGCGCCCCTTGTTCGTGGGGCACTTCTTGGCCTTGTTGGGGTTCTTGCCGGCCGCCTTCTGTGCCGTGAGCGTCTTCATGGTGCGCCACGTGACCGGTCCCGCGTAGCCGATCGTGGGCGTGACGCCGTAGGTGGTCTGGAACGACCGGATCGCCTTGCAGTCGGCGGCCGACTGCTTGCCGTCGACCGGCCGGTGCAGATACTTCTCGACCTGCTTCTGATACGGCCCGGTGGACGTCGTGCAGGACGCCGCCTGAGCGGATCCGCCGGTGCCCACGACAAGGGCGGGCGCCGCCATCAGACCGGCGACGGACAACGCGACCGCGCGCCGCGACCTGACCGCCCGTATGTTTCCTGCGACTCTCATGTACGCCAACTCCCCTTCGCGCGCCGTGAGGTGATTCCGCCTGCTAGACGCGCGTCGGGGAGTGGATGGTTGTGCTTTGTACGTCTCAGTTCTGTACGGACGCCACTGGCAGCAGCCGGCGGCGCTCGGCGCGCGCGGCCCGTGAGCCGTACAGCGTGATCGAGACGACGCCGAGGACGGCGAGGAGCCCCAACGACACGGTCCCGGCCCAGCCCCCGGCGTGGAAGGCGACCGCGCCGAGCGTGCCGCCCGCGCTGGAGCCCAGGTAGTACGCGGACTGGTAGAGCGCCGACGCCTGTGCCCGGCCCTTCGTCGCGGTGCGGCTCACGGACGACGAGGCGACCGCGTGCCCGGCGAAGAAGCCCGCCGTGATCAGGACCAGGCCGAGCAGCACGGCGGCCAGTCGGTCGGCGAGCGAGAGCAGCAGACCGGCGGCCGTGGTGGAGACGGCGAGGTACAGCGCGCCCCGGCGGCCGAGCCGGGCGACCAGCTTGCCCGCCGCCGCGGAGGAGACCGTACCGACGAGGTAGACCAGGAAGATCGAGCCGACGATCCCCTGCGGGAGGTCGAACGGCGCCTCCACCAGGCGGTAGCCGATCACCGTGTAGACCGCGCCGAACACCGTCATGAACAGCGCGCCGATCGCGTACAGCCGGCGCAGCAGGGGATCGGCGAGGTGCCCGCCCACCGTCTTCGCCAGGGCCTTCGGGTTCAGTGAGCCCGGGGTGAAGTGCCGGGCCGCGGGGATCATGAAGTGGAAGACCACCGCGCAGGCCACGGCCAGCAGCCCGACCGCTCCGAGCGCCGCCCGCCAGCCCCACAGCTGGGCGATCCAGCCGGTCAGGATCCGGCCGCTCATCCCGCCGATGCTGTTCCCCGCCACGAACAGTCCGATCGCGGCGACCAGCGCCTTCGGCCGTACCTCCTCCGC
This sequence comes from Streptomyces sp. NPDC014727, assembly GCF_043083485.1. Taxonomy (NCBI): domain Bacteria; kingdom Bacillati; phylum Actinomycetota; class Actinomycetes; order Kitasatosporales; family Streptomycetaceae; genus Streptomyces; species Streptomyces sp. NPDC014727. Next base: position 206,645 of record NZ_JBIBYR010000002.1, read on the forward strand.
CAGGTAGGCCATCGCGGAGGCGGGCAGCCCGGCCAGTGCCGCGCCCTGGACGGCGCGCAGCGCGATCAGCCAGCCCAGCGAGGGCGCGAAGGGTACGAGCAGCCCGACCAGCACGGCCACCGTCAGTGAGGCGGTCATCATCTGCCGTCGCCCGAAGCGCTCGGAGAGCGCGCTCAGCGGCAGCACGCACAGCGCCAGGGCGCCCGTCGCGGCGGAGACCGTCCAGCTGGCCTGTCCGGCCGTGGCGCCGAGGGACGCGGAGACGGCGGGCAGCAGGGCCTGGGTGGAGTAGAGGAGTGCGAAGGTCGCGACACCGGCGGCGAAGAGCGCGAAGCTCATCCGGCGGTAACCGGGGCGGCCGGGTTCGAGACGGTCCGGTCCGGCGGAGCCGGTGGTGGCGGCAGCGGCGACGGGGGACGGCTGGGGCGAGGCGGCCACCGTGAGGGTGGACGCCCCGGTACTGGCAGGAGGCATGGTTCGAAAGTAGGCCCCCCGGTTTCATGCGTCCAATGCACGAATTGGCGATAATCAATCCCATGGCGCATGAACGCAGCTCACGGCCACGGCTGTCACCGAGCAGTTACGAAGAAGACATCCGCGCGGTCCTCGCGCCGAGGCTGGCCCACTTCGAGGCGGTGGCTCGGCATGAGCACGTCACCCGCGCCGCGCACGAGCTCGGCGTCCCGCAGTCGACGCTCTCACGGTCGATGGTCAGGCTCGAACAGGACCTGGGAGTCGCCCTGTTCGCCCGCAAGGGCCGTACCGTCTCCCTGACCCCCGCGGGCCGCACCTTCCTGGGCTCCGCCGAGCGGGCCCTCGCCGAGGTCGAGAAGGCCGCCGACTCGGTACGGGCCGACGCCGACCCGGCCACCGGCAAGGTCGCCTTCGGCTTCCTGCACACCATGGGCTCCGAGACCGTGCCCGCCCTGCTCCGCGCCTTCCGCGCCGACCACCCCCGGGTCCGCTTCCAACTCGTGCAGAACTACGGCGAGGCGATGATCGAACGCCTCCGGGCCGGCGGCCTCGACCTCTGCCTCACCTCACCCGTCCCGGACGCCCCGGATCTGGTCGCCCGCCGTCTCGACGAACAGCGGCTGCGTCTTGTCGTCCCCGAGGACCACCGGCTCGCCTCGCGTCGTCGCATCCGCCTGGCGGAGGCCGCCGACGAGAAGTTCGTCACCCTCGAACCGGGATACGGCCTGCGGCGGATCACCGACGACCTGTGCGCCGAGGCGGGGTTCACGCCACGCGTCGCCTTCGAGGGCGAGGAGGCGGAGACCCTGCGCGGCCTGGTCGCGGCGGGTCTCGGCGTGGCCCTGCTGCCACCGCCCGCGGTGGCCCGCCCCGGCGTCGTCGAGCTCACCGTGACGGCCCCGAGGGCGGCCCGCGAGATCGGCGTCGCCTGGCTGGACGGCCACCCGGACACCCCGCCGGTGGCCGCCTTCAAACGCTTCCTGCTGTCGAGGCGGGGACATCTGCTGCCGGACTGACCGGGCCGGTACGGCGCCGGGAGCGGTCCCGGCTCACCGTCCGCCCGATGACCGGCCCCCGGCCGCGCGTACGGCCCGCTCGAAGTACGCGTGTGCGCGCGAGTCCTCCGGCGTGCCGGGCACACCGAGGCCCCGGTCGGCGAACGGACGGAACAGCAGCCCGTGCCGGCGCAGGGCGTCGCACGCCGGATCGTCGGTGTCGAGGACGGTGGCCAGGGGCAGTGTGCGTGCGGCCCCCACGGTCGTCGTCACCGCCCACCAGGCGAGGTCGTCCTCCCCGACCGGGAGCGGAGTGAACCGGATCCCGTCCACCTCCGCCCAGGACACGCGCCGACGGCTCCAGGGCCGGACGACCGTGATCCCGGCGTCGTCCAGGCATACGGCGAACCGGCCCCGCAGCGCGTAGTGCAGCACGACCGGCAGCAGCAGGCAGGTGGGGATGAACCACCGCGTCGGATGGTCCCCCCAAGGGCCGAGGACACCCACGACGGTGACGCAGACCCAGGTGAGCGCCGTTTCGGCGCACAGCCACCGCACCAGCGGCGGCCCCTCCAGCACGCGTACCCTCGCCGCGGTCACGACCCTGTCACCAGCCCCGTCCCGCCCGGTGACGCCATGTGCGCCGCACCTGCGGCCACCGTCACCGGGCGGACCGTCGGCCACCTCCCGAAGGCGGTAGCCGCCCTGTGGACCCCGGTACTCATGAGCCCCCCTCATGCCGTCGCTGTTCATGGCTGTTCATCGTGTGATCAACCTATGAGTCATGGTGGTGCGTGACATGAGTGTGCGTACTCAACTCCGTTGGCGGTGCCACCGGTTGCGCGGCGAACGGGGTGCGGCCACACCATGTGCCGGCCCCGGCCACTTCGTCCCCTCAGTCCCGCAACGACCTTCCGAACCCGGCGGCCAGGGGCATCCGCAGCCCCAGCGGTGGCGGCGCCGCAAGGGCGTCGGCCACCGGGCGGGCGTATGCCCGGCCGAAGAGCGAGCCGCGGACGAAGTCCGTGGCCAGGGCCGCCACTTCGGCCCGGTGCTGGCGCAGACCGTGGCCGTCCGAGTGGACCTCGAAACGGCAGGTGTCACGGTTGGCCTTCTTGGCCCGTTCGGCCAGCCGGAAGGAGAGCTCGGGATCGGTGCGGGCATCGTTCGTGCCGTGGACGAGCAGGACGTGCCGGCCCAGCAGATGCTTCACCGGCTCCGGCTCGTCCCGCGCGTCCTCGGGCAGCCAGGGAGCCATCGCCAGGACGGAGCCGACCGCCGCGTGGCCGCCCGCCCGGAGCGCGGCCCGGCCGCCCATGCCGTGGCCGACAAGGCAGACGGGGACGTCGCCGTAGCGCCGTACTACCTCGTCCACCGCCCAACGGGCGTCCGCCGCGAGCTGCGCGTCGGTCGCGTTCCAGCCCCGGCAGCCGTAGCGCACGACATGCGCGGCGAGCCCGTCCTCCTGACCCGCGCGGGCCAGGGTCCGGGCCAGCGGCAGCTGGAGGGCGTACGAAAGGGGGGAGGGGCGGCGGTGCGAGTCGGCCTCGCCGTCCGGGAGCAGCAGAACCACGCCGCTGACCGCAGTTGGTGCTCCGGCCGTCCTGACGGCCCGTCCCAGCCTCGCAGCAGGCAGGGGGAGTGCGCGCTGTGCCATGACAGAACAGTGTCAGAAGGACAGGTGTACTCCACCCGTATTCGCGGTCACTGTTACGTATCGGCAAGCGACAATCTACGCGCGTAGGCGCTAGAGTGCCCAAATGATGAGCCCGACCCTCCATGTGCCCGGCCAGGATCAGATCCGACGTGCCCCCAAGGTCCTTCTCCATGACCACCTCGACGGCGGCCTGCGCCCGGGAACGATCGTCGACCTCGCCCTCGCGAGCGGATACGGCGGACTCCCCGAGACCGAGCCCGACAAGCTCGGCACCTGGTTCCGCGAGGCGGCCGACTCCGGGTCGCTGGAGCGCTATCTGGAGACGTTCGCCCACACCTGCGCCGTCATGCAGACCCGTGAGGCACTGTTCCGGGTGGCCGCCGAGTGCGCCGAGGACCTGGCCGCGGACGGTGTCGTCTATGCCGAGGTGCGGTACGCCCCCGAGCAGCACCTGGAAGCCGGGCTGACCCTCGAAGAGGTCGTCGAGGCGGTCAACCAGGGCTTCCGCGAGGGCGAGCGGCGGGCCCGCCGGGACGGGCACCGCATCCGCATGGGCGCCCTCCTCACCGCGATGCGGCACGCCGCCCGCTCCCTGGAGATCGCCGAACTCGCCAACCGCTACCGCGACCAGGGCGTCGTCGGCTTCGACATCGCGGGCGCGGAGGCGGGTTTCCCGCCCACCCGGCACCTCGACGCGTTCGAGTACCTCAAGCGCGAGAACAACCACTTCACCATCCACGCGGGCGAGGCCTTCGGCCTGCCGTCGATCTGGCAGGCCCTCCAGTGGTGCGGCGCCGACCGGCTCGGCCACGGCGTCCGCATCATCGACGACATCGAGGTCACCGAGGACGGCGGTGTGAAGCTCGGCCGTCTCGCCTCCTACGTACGGGACAAGCGCATCCCGCTGGAGCTGTGCCCCACCTCCAACCTCCAGACCGGCGCCGCCGCCTCGTACGCCGAGCACCCCATCGGGCTGCTGCGGAAGCTTTATTTCCGGGTCACCGTGAACACGGACAACCGGCTGATGAGCGGTACGACCATGAGCCGTGAATTCGAGAAGCTGACCGAGACCTTCGGATACACGCTCGATGACATGCAGTGGTTCACCGTCAACGCGATGAAATCCGCGTTCATCCCTTTCGATGAACGTCTCGCGATGATCAATGATGTGATCAAGCCCGGATATGCGGAGCTGAAGTCCGAGTGGCTCTTCGAGCAGACCGCCACGACCAGCGGCTCTTCGACTTCCGGGGACTGATTCACACGTTCGGGGGGAACGGCCGGGAGGGCGAATTCCCGGCCGTTGCCCGGGTGGGGCGTGTTTGCGGGACGGGTAGTGAGCTGACTACGTTTCAGAGCCGCTCACTTCCCCCCTCCCCAAGGATGAATTTCACATGAAGCAGTCTGCCGTGAGGACTCTCGGTGTCGCCGCGCTCGGTGCCGCTTTCGCCGCTGCCGCCGCGGGCACCGCCTCCGCCACCGTGTTGCCGACCGACGCCGCGGCCACCACCCTGCCGGTCGCCGACTCGGCGCTGGAGACCGCCACCCGGACCCCGCCGGTCCAGGACACGACCACCAAGCTCCTCGGCACCGGCCGGCAGAAGCTCGTCGGCGGCGCCACCACGCCGGTCAAGGGCCTGCTCGGCGGTATGCCCGCGGGTGGCCTGAAGACCAGCGGTCTGTCGACCAACGGCCTCCCGCTCGGCGGCTGATCCCCGTACACATGCCTGTGGGGCGGACACCCGAACCGGGTGCCCGCCCCACAGGCATGTGGTGCGACGCCTCACCAGGCGGTGGACGAGGTCTTCTCGGCCGGGAAGAGCACCCACAGCGCCAGGTAGAGCAGGAACTGCGGCCCCGGCAGCAGGCAGGAGAGCAGGAAGATGACGCGCATGGTCCCCGCGGAGGTGCCGAAGCGCCGTGCCAGCGCCGCGCACACTCCACCGATCATGCGTCCGTCGAGGGGGCGGGCGAGTGCGGCCATGGTGGGCTCCTTCGTGAACCGTTGCTGAGGGAGCAGCTCCGTCGTGCTCCCGATGCATCCATGGTCGCCCGACGAACAGGGGCAAAGCATCGCTCTACGGTGCGATACCGACCCTGGGAATCGTCGGGGTCGGCCCCTGAGCCGGCTCGTCCCTGGGGCGGGGCATCACCCTGATCCGCCGCTGCTTCCTGCGGCGCAGCCGCGCCCGGCCCACGGGTACGACCAGCAGATGGGCGAGCGCCACACCGATCGTGTTCAGCAACAGCGAGTCGACGTCGACGACCTGCCCCGGCACTCCGGTCTGCAGCAGTTCGATGGCGAGCGAGATCAGTGCCCCGGCCGCGACGGTACGGGCCATCGAGGCCCACGGGGAGACGAACAGCCGCCCTCCGGCCATCGGCAGCAGTACGCCGAGCGGGGCCAGCAGCAGCAGTCCTGCGCCGATCCGGCGGGTGGCCTCGACTGGGCCGAGCGACAGGTCCGCTCTGATGCCGGCCAGCGGGTGGAGGTTCGAGGCCGTCGTCCACGGCACGTCGAGGGGGCGCAGCGTCAGCCAGCCGACAAGCAGCAGATGCGCGAGGAGGAGAGAGATCCCGGCCGCGCGGAAGCGGATGGCAGCTCGACTGCCCGAACCTTGACGCACGCCCCCCAAGACGCGCCGGACGGCAGGATCGGTTCCGCCCAGCCCGACGAACCCGTCGCCCGGCCCACCCGGCGCCTCGACCGGCTCGGGCCGAGCCCGGCCCACCCGGCGCGTGGGAACGGCGAACCGGCCGCCGGACGTCTCCCACGCCCCGGTATTCCCGTGCTCAGGCCTTCGGCCGCGCCGCCGGCGTCGGCACGGCTTTCGGCCGCGCCTTCGTCTCCGCGGTGCACAGATACCCGCGCGGCGCGTATGTGCCGGGCCCGGCCAGCACCACCGTGCCCTGCGGGGCGAGCGTCTCGCTCTCCGCGTACGTGCACACGATCTGGGCCAGCGCCTCGGCCGGCAGGTCCTCCGGCTGCTCGCTGAGCCGCAGCGTGCCCTGCCGGTCGCCGCCGCGGGCCGGGCCGATCCGCAGCCCGGCCGGCACGGCCGTGGTGAACCCGGCCCGCCGCTCGTCGGCGGGCGGCTTCTGCTCCAGTTCCTCCAGGAGCGCCTGCGCTGTCCGGATCCGGTCCGACTTCGTGTCCCCGACCTGCACCGTGCGGTCCACCGTGACGAGCTGCGAGGAGCAGACCAGATAGATCTGTACGGGGATGCCCTTGAGGGCCTGGGTGGTGACGTCCTCCGCGGACATCGAGCACGGCACCCGGGACGGTGCCGCCCCGGCGTCCACCGGCACGGAGGTGGTCCTGATCCCGCAGCCCGCGGCCAGCACGGCGGCGGCCACGGCACCGACCAGCGCCACGGCCGACCGGACCGCCCGGCGGTTGCCGCCCGTCATGTCGCCTCGCCCTCCTCGTCCTGGTTCCCCGGGTCGCGGTCCCCGTCGGAACGGGTGAGCGGCTCGGCGTCGCGCGGCAGCCGCAGGACGAACACCGCGCCGTCGCCGTCCGGTGAGTTCGCGGCCGTGATGTCTCCGCCGTGGATGTGCGCGTTCTCCATGGCGATCGACAGACCGAGGCCGCTGCCCTCGGAGCGCGGCCGGGAGGCGCTGGCCTTGTAGAACCGGTCGAAGACGTGCGGCAGGACGTCCTCGGGGATGCCTGGGCCGTGGTCGCGGACCTCGATGACGAGTTCGTCGCCCTCGGTCCGCACCGCGACCCGCACCGGCGAACCGCCGTGCTTGAGGGCGTTGCCGATCAGATTCGCCAGGATCACGTCGAGCCGCCGGGGGTCGAGGCGGACCAGCATGCCGCGCTCGGCGTTCAGATCCACCGCGTCCAGCCAGGCACGGGCGTCGATGCAGGCGGTGACCTGGTCGGCGACATCGACCGTGTCGAGGACGAGCCGGGCCGTGCCCGCGTCGAAGCGGGTGACCTCCATCAGGTTCTCCACCAGGTCGTTGAGGCGCCGGGTCTCGCTCACCACCAGGTGCACCGCCGGCGCGATCATCGGATCGAGGCTGTCCGCCTCGTCCTCCAGCACCTCGGTGACGGCGGTCAGCGCGGTGAGCGGCGTGCGCAGTTCGTGCGACATGTCGGCGACGAACCGCCGGCTCGCCTCGTCCCGCGCACTCATGTCCGCGACCCTCTTCTCCAGCGAACTCGCGGTCCTGTTGAACGTACGGGAGAGATCGGCGAGTTCATCGGTGCCGGAGACCACGAGCCGGGTGTCGAGCTTGCCCTCGCCGAGCTTGCGGGCGGCGTCACCGAGCCGCTGAACGGGGCGCAGCACGGTCGTCGCGGCGGCCTGCGCGAGCAGCGCCGAACCGACCAGGGCGAGCCCGGTGGCGATCCCCAGCGACCAGGCGAGCGAGTTCAGATCCTGACGCTCCTGGTCGAGGGACTTCAGCATGTAGCCGGTCGGGCCGCCGCCGATGATCTTCGTCCCTCCCACCAGATACGGCGTGCCGCGGATGCTGGTCCGCTGCCAGAACAGGTGGTACGCGTACTTGTTGCCCGCCTCGATCGGCTGCTTCTTGTTGACGGCCTTCTGCAGCGACAGCGGCACGTTGTCGAGCGTGAAGGTGTCCAGGTCGGAGTTGCCGACGATCGGCTTGCCGCGGTCGCGCTCGTCGACCAGCAGCACGCTGTAGCCGGGCGAGCTGTTCGCCATCTGCACGGCGGCGTTCTGCAGATCGTCCTTGGTGGGTTGCGGCGGCAGCGAGGCCGCCCGGTTCTGCATCTCCTGACGGAAGTCCCCGAGGGCGGAGTCCTGGGTGCGGGTCAGCACGGCCTCGCGGTTCAGCCAGTACGCGATCCCCGAGGCGGACACGGCGGCGGTCAGCGCCACCAGCGCGAACACGACGACGAGACGCAGCCGCAGGCTGGTCCAGCGAAGCCCGGTGAGCAGGGTCCGTTTGACGGCATCACTCACTGAGGCGAATCCAGCCGGTAGCCCACACCCCGAACGGTACGGATCAGGGTCGGCGAGGACGGCACGTCCTCCACCTTGGCGCGCAGCCGCTGCACACAGGCGTCCACGAGCCGGGAGTCACCGAGGTAGTCGTGCTCCCAGACCAGCCGCAGCAGCTGCTGCCGCGACAGGGCCTGGCCCGGCCGGCGGCTCAGCTCCAGCAGAAGTCGCAGCTCGGTCGGTGTGAGCTGCAGATCCTCGCCGTTCTTGGTCACGGTCATCGCGGAACGGTCGATCACCACGTTCCCGAAGGACGCGGAGTCGGTGGACTCGCGCTCACCGCGGCGCAGCACCGCCCGGATACGGGCGTCGAGCACCCGGCCCTGCACGGGCTTCACCACATAGTCGTCGGCGCCGGACTCGAGTCCCACTACGACGTCGATGTCGTCGCTGCGCGCGGTCAGCAGAATGATCGGCAGTTGGTCGGTGCGCCGGATGCGCCGGCACACCTCGAAACCGTCGATGCCGGGCAGCATCACATCCAGCACGATCAGATCCGGCCGCTGTTCACGCAGCAGTTTGAGGCCGTCCTCTCCCGTCGCCGCGGTGGCCACACGGTGGCCCTGGCGTGACAGCGAGAGTTCGAGAGCCGTGCGGATGGCGTCGTCGTCCTCGATCAGCAACAGGAAAGGCACGCTGGTCATTCTGACCCATGGTGGAGCCCCAGTTCGACAGTTGGCGCCGACTCATACATCCGGCGCACCGGCGACGCGCCGACGGCAGGCCCTGTGACAGGGCTGTGACAGTCGGCGGACAGCCCGATGAAACTGCCCCGGCAAGCTCATTGGCACGAGGAACGGACGGACTCCACCGATGGGGGGCGCAGGATGAACGCAACTCACAGCACCACCGCAAGCGCAGTTGTCACGCGTCTCCACGATGTCGGCCGGAGTACCGAGAAATCCGGTGCCGTGGGGGGCGCCTCCCTGCTTGAGCGGAGCCGAGAGCTCGGCGGCGGGCGGGGGTGCGTTCGGGGCGCCGGGCGTCAGCACACGTCGTACATGACGGTGATCGACGCGTCCGTGGGGGGCAACGGGGGAAATGGCGGGGGAAGCAACGGGGGAGCCGCGTACGGGGAGGTCACGGGGGAGCGGAAGGCCCCGGCGCAGGTCGAGGACGCCGAAACGGCGTTCACGGCCTACGTCCGGGAGCGCCGCGCCTCCCTGTACGCAACCGCCTATCACCTGACCGGTGACCGGTTCGAGGCCGAGGACCTGCTGCAGAGCGCTCTCTTCTCGACCTACCGTGCGTGGGACCGGATCAGTGACAAGGCGGCGGTCGGCGGCTATCTGCGCCGCACCATGACCAATCTGCACATCAGCGCCTGGCGCAGGCGCAAGCTCAACGAGTACCCGACCGAGGAGCTGCCGGAGACGGCGGGCGACACGGACGCGATGCGCGGCACGGAACTGCGCGCCGTGCTCTGGCAGGCGCTGGCGCGGCTGCCCGAACTCCAGCGCACGATGCTGGTCCTGCGCTACTACGAGGGCCGCACCGACCCGGAGATCGCGGCCATACTCGACATCAGTGTCGGCACGGTGAAGTCCAGCATCTGGCGGTCGCTCCGTCGGCTGCGCGAGGACGAGGTCCTCAGCTTCGGCCGTGACGAGGAGGAGTCCTTCGGCGAGCTGGTGGCCTGAGGGGACGGGGGGATACGGGGGACGAGGGGGGCCGCCGCTTCGGGGGAGGCGGTGGTGCACGGGGGAAGTGCTGCGGGGTCGGACGGGCTGGGGGCCCGTCCGACCCCGTCGTCATGCCCCCGGCCCGCCGGGTCGACGGGGCGTGGTCACAGCACTAGACCGTCCCCCGTGCCGCGGACGCCCGTCGGCACCGGCCCGCCGCGGCGGCGGCCAGCCGCCCCAGCGCCTCCTCCTTGCCGCACGGATACGCGCCCAGCGCCGTCTGCCGCGCCACGATCCGCCGCTCCGCCCGCATCAGCCGCCACCCCCGCCGCAGCAGGAACGGCACGGACTTGCGCCCCTCGCGCAGATCCCGCAGCAGCCGTCGGCGGAAGGTCGTCGTGGGACGGCCGCGCAGGCACAGCGCGTCCGCGAGGACGCCCAGCTCCTGGCACCGTTCGACTATGTCCGCCGCGAAGATCCCCTCGGCCACGAACAGCGGGGTGCGCTGGATGTGGAAGGCCTCCCGGTCGACACGGGAGCTCGTGGCGATGTCGTACACCGGGACCTCGGTGCGTCCCGTGCGGCACAGTTCCGTGATCGCGGCCACCGCCGCATCGGCGTCCCAGGACTGTGCGGAGTCCCAGTCGATGTCCGTGCTGCCGGGAACGAGCGGCAGGGTGGGGTCGTCGCCCTCCTTGTAGAAGTCGTCCAGACGCAGCACCGGCAGGTCGGTGCGGGCGGCCAGGGAGGACTTGCCGGAGCCGGAAGGGCCCGCGAGCAGCACGACGCGGGTCGGGGGAGGTTGGGAATTCACAGGACACGAGTGTGAGGCATGGACCCACGCAGAGGATCCCCCGGAGGTCGGGTTGGTATCGAGCATCACACCGCAACTACTCTACGCATTCGGGTGGTTACTCGATCGCCTCGATCGGGTGGGGGCTCGCACGCGAACGCGGCCCGCTCCTCCGGGGATTTCGAGGGGAGCGGGCCGCGGTCGTACGGCTCAGTACGAGGACCCCGAGACGCCCAGCGCACCCGTGGGGTGCCAGACCGTCTTCGTCTCCAGGAAGGCCGTCAGGCGGTGGGTGCCGGGATCGGCCGACCAGTCGGAGGCGCTGTCCTCGTCCGTGGCCTGCGCGCGGAGCACCCGCTTCAGGTTGTCCGCCGCCGCGATCTCCAGCTCCTTCGCCAGCGCGGCGTCCGCGCCCGTGAGGTCGATGGCGTTCACGTCCTGGTGGGACGCCAGCGGTCTCGCGATCTCCGCCGTCCCCCCGGACAGGATGTTCACCACACCGCCCGGCAGATCGGAGGTGGCCAGCACCTCGCCCAGGGACAGGGCCGGGAGGGGGGAGTCCGCCGAGGCGATGACGACCGCCGTGTTGCCGGTCGCGATCACCGGGGCGATCACCGAGACCAGCCCCAGGAACGACGACTTCTGGGGCGCCAGTACCGCGACCACACCGGTCGGCTCGGGTGTGGACAGGTTGAAGAACGGGCCCGCGACCGGGTTGGCCCCGCCCACGACCTGGCCGATCTTGTCGGTCCACCCCGCGTACCAGACCCAGCGGTCGATCGCCGCGTCCACGACGGCCACCGCCTTGGACTTCGACAGGCCCTCCGCGTCCGCCACTTCGCGTACGAACTGCTCCTTGCGACCCTCCAGCATCTCCGCGACGCGGTAGAGGATCTGGCCGCGGTTGTACGCCGTCGCGCCCGACCAGCCGCCGAACGCCTTGCGGGCGGCCACGACCGCGTCCCGCGCGTCCTTGCGGGAGGACCGGGGGGCGTTCGCCAGCCACTTGCCCTTGCCCGCCGCGCCGGCGGCTGATTTCTTCGCCGTCACCTCGTACACCCGGCCGCTCTCGGAGCGGGGGAACTTGCCCCCGACGTACAGCTTGTAGGTCTTGAAGACGCTCAGACGGTTATCGGACATCGAGGTACGCCTCCAGGCCGTGACGGCCGCCTTCGCGGCCGAAGCCCGACTCCTTGTAGCCGCCGAAGGGCGAGGTCGGGTCGAACTTGTTGAACGTGTTGGCCCAGACGACACCCGCCCGGAGCTTGTTCGCCACCGCGAGGATGCGGGAGCCCTTCTCCGTCCAGATGCCGGCCGAGAGGCCGTACTGGCTGTTGTTGGCCTTCGCGACGGCCTCGTCGGGCGTGCGGAACGACAGCACGGACAGCACCGGGCCGAAGATCTCGTCGCGCGCGATGGTGTGCGCCTGGGTGACGTTCGTGAACAGCGTCGGGGCGAACCAGTAGCCGGAGGAGGGAAGTTCGCAGGGGGCGGACCAGCGCTCGGCGCCCTCCGCCTCGCCCGTCCCGACGAGCGCCGTGATCCGGGCGAGCTGCTCCGCGGAGTTGATCGCGCCGATGTCCGTGTTCTTGTCCAGCGGGTCGCCGAGCCGAAGCGTGGACAGCCGGCGCTTCAGCGCGTCCAGCAGCTCGTCCTGGACCGACTCCTGCACGAGCAGCCGCGAGCCCGCGCAGCAGACCTGGCCCTGATTGAAGAAGATGCCGGTGACGATGCCCTCGACGGCCTGGTCGATCGGGGCGTCGTCGAAGACGATGTTGGCGCCCTTGCCGCCCAGTTCGAGGGTGACCTTCTTGTCCGTGCCGGCGACCTGGCGCGCGATGGCCTTGCCGACCGCCGTCGACCCGGTGAAGGCGACCTTGTCGACGTCCTCGTGCGCGACGAGCGCGGCGCCCGCGTCCCCGTACCCGGTGAGGATGTTCACGACACCCTTGGGGAGGCCGGCCTGGCGGCAGATGTCCGCGAAGAACAGCGCGGAGAGCGGGGTCGTCTCGGCGGGCTTGAGGACCACCGTGTTGCCGGTGGCGAGCGCCGGGGCGATCTTCCAGGCAAGCATCAGGAGCGGGAAGTTCCAGGGGATGACCTGGCCCGCGACGCCGAGGGGGCGGGGGTTGGCGCCGAAACCGGCGTGGTCCAGCTTGTCGGCCCAGCCCGCGTAGTAGAAGAAGTGCGCCGCGACCAGGGGGAGGTCCGCGTCGCGGGTCTCCTTGATCGGCTTGCCGTTGTCGAGGGTTTCGAGAACGGCAAGCTCGCGGCTGCGCTCCTGGATGATCCGGGCGATCCGGAACAGGTACTTGGCACGCTCGGAACCGGGCAGCGCCGACCACTTCTCGAACGCCCTGCGGGCCGCCTTCACGGCCCGGTCGACGTCCGCGGCGCCGGCCTGCGCGACCTCGGAGAGCACCTCCTCGCTGCTCGGCGAGAGAGTCTTGAAGACCTTGCCGTCGGCCGCCTCGGTGAACTCACCGTCGATGAACAGGCCGTACGAGGGTGCGATGTCGACGACCGAGCGCGACTCGGGAGCGGGTGCGTACTCGAATGCAGATGTCTGCTTGTCCATGGTCATGGGGTTCTCAGTCCACCGTCACGTAATCGGGGCCGGAGTAGCGGCCGGTGCTGAGCTTCTGGCGCTGCATCAGCAGATCGTTCAGCAGGCTGGAGGCGCCGAAGCGGAACCAGTGGTTGTCCAGCCAGTCCTCGCCCGCGGTCTCTTTCACCAGCACCAGGAACTTGATCGCGTCCTTGGAGGTGCGGATGCCGCCGGCCGGCTTCACGCCGATCTGTACGCCGGTCTGCGCCCGGAAGTCGCGCACGGCCTCCAGCATCAGCAGGGTGTTCGCGGGCGTTGCGTTGGTGGAGACCTTGCCGGTCGACGTCTTGATGAAGTCCGCGCCCGCCAGCATGCCGAGCCAGGAGGCACGGCGGATGTTGTCGTACGTGGACAGCTCGCCGGTCTCGAAGATCACCTTAAGCCGTGCGTCGGCGCCGTCGGGCCGCGCGCACTCCGCCTTCACGGCGAGGATCTCCTCGTACACCTTGAGGTAGCGGCCGGAGAGGAAGGCGCCCCGGTCGATCACCATGTCGATCTCGTCGGCCCCGGCGGCCACGGCGTCGCGGACATCCGCGAGTTTGACGTCGAGCGCGGCGCGGCCGGCCGGGAAGGCCGTCGCCACGGACGCCACCTTCACGCCGGAACCGGCCAGCGCGGCGACGGCGGTCGCCGCCATGTCGGGGTAGACGCAGACCGCCGCGGTGCGCGGGGTCGTGCGGTCGGTCGGGTCGGGATGGACGGCCTTGGCGGCGAGGGCCCGGACCTTGCCCGGGGTGTCCGCGCCTTCCAGCGTCGTCAGGTCGATCATCGAAATGGCCAGGTCGATGGCGTACGCCTTGGCCGTCGTCTTGATCGAACGGGTTCCGAGGGACGCGGCGCGTGCTTCGAGGCCGACGGCGTCGACGCCGGGCAGCCCGTGCAGGAAGCGGCGCAGCGCACCGTCGGACGCGGTCGCGTCGGAGAGGGGGGTACCTCCCTGCTCGAACGCAGCTGAGAGCTTGCGGGAGGGAGCTGTGGTGGGCATGGTCACCAGAGGAGCATATCTACGCGCGTAGCGACCTGTACAGGGGGCCAGGTCGTCCGAGCGTACTGCGGTACGGGGGCGGGCGCCCCGGCACCCGTTGCGCCCGTCAGGCAGAATCGGGCCCATGACGAGCCCCACACCACCCGCCGAGCCGACCTACGCCGACCGGACCTTCCGGTCGCCCGCCGGGATCGTCGGTGGTGTCCTGCTGCTTGTGCTCATCTGCTGGATCGGCGGGGATGCCGCGTTCCGGGGCCACGGGCGGGTGCCGTGGCTGGCGCTGGCCGGGATACTGACCGCGGTGCCGCTGGTCGTGGCGTTCACGCTGCGGCCCGTCGTGTTCGCCAACGACCGGCGGATCAGGATCCGCAACCCGTTCCGGACGATCACCATGCCGTGGACCGAGGTCGCGGATCTGCGGGCCGGGTATTCGAGCGAGTTGTTCACCGAGGACGGCACCAAGTACCAGATGTGGGCGGTGCCGGTGTCGCTGCGCCAGCGGAAGAAGGCGGCCCGGCAGCAGTCCCGGCAGTCGGTGGACGACCCGTACGGCCGGACCTCGGTGCACGCCGACGTACGCGACAGCAAGTCCCGCATGGCGACGGCCGACCGGACCATGGCGGACCTGCGGGAGCTGGTGGAGCGCGCGAAGACGGGTGCGGCTGCGGGCGCGGCGAAGTCCGCGGAATCGCAGGAGAGCCCGGCGTCCTCGGTCTCGGTGCGCTGGGCGTACGAGGTGATCGCACCGGCGGTGGTGGGCGCGGTGCTGCTGGTGGTGCTGTTCGCGACCGGCTGAGGCGGTGCCGGAGCGCATCCGCACGGGACGGCGCCCAGCTTCTACCTCTCGTCGGCCGGCCGGGCCGTCGGCGGCGGCACGGTCGGAAGGCGCCGAGGGGGTCGCGGGCGCCGGAGAATCGGCGACGGTGTTCCCGCCGTGACACGCCGAGGGGCTCGACGGGGCCGGGAGGGGACGGTCAGTACGCCGAGGCAGGCGATGACGAGCACGATCCCGGTCCAGCCGAGGACGGGCAGGTGCTCGCCCACGACCAGTACCGCGAACACCGCCGCCACGGCGGGCTCCAGCAGGGACAGGGTCGTCGCGGTGCTCACGGGGATGCGGGCCAGGCCGAACCCGAACAGGACGTACCCGGTGAACATCGGCACCAGCGCCATGTAGAGGCCGACGCCCGCGTTCGTCCAGGAGGCGACCAGTGGCGCGCCGGTGGCCAGCAGCACGGGCACGAGCATCAGCCCGCCCAGCCCGAACACCGCTCCCATGGCCGCGCGGGAGACGATGCCGCGGGTGATGAGACGGTGCGCCGCCCACGCGTACACGGCATAGGTCAGGCCCGCGACCAGCCCGAGCCCCACGCCGGCCACGGTCTGCCGGGCGGACCCCGCACCGGTCACGGAACCGCCCCGCGCGGCCTCGGCCGCACACAGCAGCACGGTGCCGGCCAGCCCCAGGGCGGCCCCGGCCATCCATCGCCGGGACAGCCGCCGCCGGTCGACGATCCGCTCGATCAAGGCCGATGCCAGCGGGGCCGAGCCGATCGAGACGACCGTTCCCGCCGCGACACCGGCCAGATGCATGGACGTGTAGAACGCCAGCGGGTACAGCGCCACGCCGGATCCCCCGACGAGCACGATCCGCCACTGCGCCACGAGCCCCGCGCGGACCTGTGCGATGCGGCGCCCGGCCACGAGCGCCTGCAGCAGGCCGCCCAGGCCCATCGCCGCGGCGCCGATCGCCAGGGGCCCCACCTGCGGCGCGAAGGTGGCCGCGGTGCCCGTGGTGCCCCACAGCACCGAGGCCAGCAGTACGGCGAACGCGCCCGCACCGGGTCCGCAGGCGTGCCCGGCCTGCCGGATCACAGGCCGTCCACCAGACGGGCCGCCATGTCCCGTGCCCGTCGCATGCGCACGCCGTCTCCTTCGAGGCCCGCGCGCACGATGGCCCCTTCGAGCAGGAACGCCAGGTGTTCCGCCGTGGCACGGGCCCGCTCGTCCTGGCCGGGCAGCAGCTGCCGGAGATGGGTGATGAGCAGGTCCTCGACCTGCTCCTTGTGGTGGCGCACCACTGTCCGGCCTTCGTGTCCGTTGGGCAGTTCGGCGGCGGCGTTGAGCAGCCCGCATCCCCGGAAGCCGTGCTCATAGGCGAGATCGGCATGGTCGGCGTAGGCGTCGAAGACCGCGAGCACGCCCTCCCTTGGGTTCTGCGTCCCGGCCAGGCGCCGCTGGTAGAGGCCGAGCCACTCCTCGTGCCGGGCCTGGAGGTAGGCGGAGACGAGATCGGCCTTGGAGGCGAAGTTGTTGTAGAGGCTCATCTTCGCCACACCGGCCTCGGCCGTGATCGTGTCGATCCCTGTCGCCGCGACGCCGTCGGCATAGAACCGGCGCGCCGCGGCGTCGAGGATCCGTCCTCGTGCGGCCCCGCGTCGCCGCGTCACCGGCTGCTCGGCACCTGCCTTCGGGTCGGTCATTTCTGCCCCTCTCTAAATTAGGTAGATCAGTCTACCTAATGTTGGGGGGCTCGCCCGTGGCCTGGTCGTCGAAGCCGCTCCCGGGGGCCGGTCCTGCACGGACCCCGGCCCGATTCCGGCGGGCCGGGGTCCGTGTCACCTCGTGCGGGCGGCGGGCCTGGTCACCAGTCGTAGTCGTCGTGCTCGATCACCCGGAAGCTTCCCCCCACTCCATCGGGGACGAAGATGCCTCCTTCGACGCGCCTCGGGAACACGCCATTGGTGGCGCCGTGCGGTCCGACGGTGGCGACAGGGGCGCCGTTGTCGCAGGTCGCCCCGCTGAAGACCTCGACGGTCCGCCAGCTGTCGTTGTAGATGTTGAAGCTTGTCGAGCCGAGGCCGCTGGCGGCGGTGATGCAGCCGCCGGGGGTCGCGGAGTACGTGCGCTCGTTGAAGTGGATCCGGCCCTCGTCGCGCCTGCCGCGGCCCTCGCCGTAGCCCCCGCCGCCGCCCCGGCCCTCGCCGTAGCCGCCCTCGTCGCCGCCTCTGCCCCCTTCGCCGCCCCGGCCCTCGCCGTAGCCGCGATCGTCGCCGCCTCTGCCCCCTTCGCCGCCCCGGCCCTCGTCGCCCCTGCCTCCGTCGCCCTTTCCGGTGTCGGCCGCACCGTCGGGGACGGCGGCGGGAGCGGGAGCGGGGACGGCGGCCTGCTGGACGATCGGGGGCGCCGGCGCCGCCGGGGCCACCTGGGCCGGCTCGGAGGTGGCGGCCGAGGTGAGGGTGCTGCCGGTGGCGATCAGGGCCGCGGCGGCCGCGACCGTGCCGACGATCACGGTGGAACGTTTAGCCATGTCACTTCTCCTGTCTCAGAGAGGTCGGCTGCGCAGTCGACCCGTGACTGAACGTACTTTCGCCCCCCATACCTGTCATATCGGGCGTATCGAAGAGCTGATCGCGCGGAGCCGACCGGGACGGCGGCCACCCGTATGCCATTCAGGTGCAATCCGACGGCCCATCGGAATCCTTTGTGCGCAGGTGAATTGATGCGCCGTTCGCCTGTCCGGGCGACCTCCCGGCACCCGCTCGGCCCGGAAGCGGCGTGTCGTTCATTGACACGGTCCGGGCGGGAGCCGCCGGGCCCCTCTCCCGTCCGGGCTGCCAGCGAGTACGGGCGTCGGCCCGGCCGCCCGGCCGGGCGCGGGGCCGTGCCTTCGCCGATGCGCTCGGCGCTTGATCCGTTCGGGTGGCCGAGGCATCGGCTTCCCGCTCATGGCGCAGTACGGGACGGTGTGGATCGTGGAGGGCGGCGCGGCCGTTCAACCGGAGACGCGCCGTCAACCCGCCTGTCCTCCTCACCTGTTGAGGAAGTCCGCACACCGGTAGGGGCCCAGCGCGGAGCCTTCGGACGGTCGCACGGTGACCTCGACGTCGTCGGCCCTGACCTTCCGGTCGAGTACGGACTGGGCGCGTGCCAGCGTGCACACCAGCTGGCCCGTGCCCTGGTCGCGCCCCGTCTGCGGATAGGGGCCGTCGAGGCGCAATGTGACCCTGCTGCCCATTCCGGTCGCCGAGAAGCCGGGGAGCTCGACGAAAGAGGTGAGCCCGTCGCCCTGCGCGGCGGGTGACGGCCCCTGGAGGAGCAGCTTCACCACCGAGGCGAGGTTCTTGATCTTCACGTCCGGCAGGGGCACTCCGCGCAGTCCGCCCGCGGACGCGTAGTACAGCCGGAATCCGCGCGTCGGCCCGGACGCGGACTCGCCCGCGCCTATCACCCCGGTCGGCTGGACGCCGCAGCCCATGAGGGCGATTCCCAGCGCGGCCACCACGACTCCCTGCCGGACCTTCACTCCGCGTCCTCCTCCGTACGTCGCAGGGGCAGCCGCAGTGTGAACACCGCGCCGCGCCGTGGTCCATCGGCCACGTCGGCCACATCGATCGTGCCGCCGTGCAGCCGCGCGTTCTCCAGCGCGATCGCCGTGCCGAGCCCGCTGCCCTGTCCGCTGTCGTCGGCCGTGCCGCGCGTGCGGGCCTCGTCCGCCTTGTAGAACCGGTCGAAGACCCGCTCCCGAGCCCCCGGCGGCAGTCCGGGGCCGCGGTCGGCGACCTCCAGCGTCACCCACTCCCCGTCCGCCGCGAGAGCCGTCCCGAGGGTCACCGTGATCGGCGGGGCTCCGTGCCGCAGCGCGTTGCCCACCAGATTCGCGACGATCACGTCGATGCGGCGCCGGTCGACCACCGCCCGTACGTCCTCCTGGAGACGCGTGCGCACCCGGTCCGTCCAGCCGCGCAGCGCCAGCGAGGCCCGCACGGTGTCGGCGAGGTCCGTCCCGGTCGCGTTCAGCCGTACCGCCTTGGCGTCGAAGCGGGAGATCTCCATCAGGTCCTCGACCAGCCGGGCCAGCCGTGCCGTCTCCGCGCCGACGGTACGCGCCGCCCGCGCGGCGTCCGGCGGAAGCTGGTCGGCGTCCTCCTCCAGGACGGTGGCCACCATCGTCATCGCCGCGAGGGGCGTGCGCAGTTCGTGCGACACGTCCGCCACGAAGCGGCGTGCCTTCGCCTCCTGCTCGCGCAGTTCCGCGTCGGAGGTCTGGAGCGCGTCGGCGGACTCGTTGAACGTCCTTGCCAGGTCGGCCAGTTCGTCGTGCCCGGTGACGGCGACCCGGCTGCCGAGGTTTCCGGCCGCGAGCTCACGGGTGGCCCGGCCCAGCTTCCGTACCGGACGAAGGACCGTCCCCGCGGCCAGCAGCGCCAGGACGGCGGACAGCAGCACCACCGGCGCGACGCCCGCCCGCACGGAGTCCAGCAGAGCGGCGGTGTCGTCGCGTTCGGCCCGCAGATCGGTGATCGCGAAGACCTCCAGGCCGGAGGTGCGGTGGTCCCCGTCGGCGTACCGCACCGGCATGCCGACGACCAGATAGGGCTCGCCTCGCCACACCACCCGCTGGAACCGGGCCCCGCCCCCGGCGCGCACGGCGGCGCGCAGCTCGGCGGTGATCCGTCCCTCCGTGTCGGCGAGCGAGTCGGAGACCGCGACGAGGTCCTGGTAGTGGACGACCACGAGGCGGGCGCCGATGCCGTCCGAGACCTTCGCCGCGAACCGGGCCAGCGCCTGCTGGTCGGGCGGTACGTCGAAGTCGGCGGCGACCGCCGTGACCCGTTCCCGGAGGTCGTTCACGGCGGCGTTCTGGGTGCGCTGGAGGACGGCGGTGCGGGCGTCCCGGTAGGCGAGGGCGGTCGCGGTCACCGCACTGATGAGGGCGACGACGACGAAGGTGACGACGAGCCGGGTGCGCAGCCCGCCGACCAGCCGCCGGGCGCGCAGCCCACCGACCAGCCGGGTGCGCAGCCCGCCGACCGGCCGCCGGGTGCGCCCTGTCGTCGCGGCGCCGCGCCCGTCTTTGTCCGTACGGTTCACAGCGGCCCGAAGCGGTAGCCGAAGCCCCGCACCGTCTGTATGTACCGCGGCTTCGCGGGCACGTCCTCGATCTTGGCCCGCAGCCGGCCGACCGCCGCGTCCACCAGCCGGGAGTCGCCCAGGAAGGTGTGGTCCCAGATGGATTCGAGGAGCTGTTCGCGGCTGAGGACCCGGCCGGGCGAGGCCGACAGCTCCAGCAGCAGCCGCAGCTCGCTGGGCGGCAGCGCGATGGGGACGCCGCGCTTGGTGACGGTCAGTCCGGCGCGGTCGATCACCAGCCCGGCGAAGCCGGCGTCCGCCTTCTGCGCCTGCCCGGACGGTTCCGCGCGCCGTAGCGCGGCCCGGATGCGGGCCTCCAGCACGGGGGCGGTGACCGGCTTGACCACATAGTCGTCGGCGCCCGCCTCCAGGCCGGTCACGATGTCCGAGTCATCGCCGCGCGCGGTCAGCATGATGACCGGCATGGCGGTGGTCCTGGCGCGGATGCGACGGCACACCTCGAAGCCGTCCATGCCGGGCAGCATCAGATCCAGCACGGCCAGCTCGACCTTCCCGCCCCCGGGACCGTCCAGCAGGGCGAGGGCCTGCTCGCCGGTGGCGGCGGTGTCGACGTCGTACCCGTGCCGGCGCAGCACGAGCTCCATTCCGTCCCGTACGGACGCGTCGTCCTCGATGAGCAGTACATGCGGCATGGGGCCGATTATGAGCACGCCGGGACCGTTCCCGCCCACCCCGTACGGAGGCGGACGCGCAGGTCGAGGGCATTGTTACGTTCCCATCATGTGTCCATGGACGGGCCATCATCCGCGGCGGCGAGCGTGAAGCGCATGAGCTTCCTCAGGACGAACCCCCGCGCCACCGCCCGGCTGCGCGTGGCCACCCTCGTGGCCCTGCCCGTACTCGCCCTCTGCGTCGCGTGCGGCGGCGGTGACGACAGCGCCGACGGGGCGAAGAAGAACGAGTCGATCGCCGACGTGCCGGACGCACCGCCCGCGAGCGCCACGAAGGGCGGGAGCGGGCCGAGCACCGGGTCCGCGGGCAAGAGCGCCTTCTACGACGCACAGATGAAGTTCGTCCAGTGCATGCGTGCCAAGGGCGGCTACAAGGAGTACCCCGACCCCAAGCTCAGCGGCTACCTCGACTGGACGAAGATCAACGAGATCGGTTCCCAGCCCGGCCGCAACGCCGGCATCAAGGCCGGCAAGAACAACGTGTGCGTGTCCGAACTGCAGGCCGTCATGGCGGTCGAGCCCAAGCGCGACCAGCAGAAGTCCTACGAGTCGATGCTCGCGCACGCCAAGTGCATGCGGGACAACGGCGTCTCCCGGTTCACCAATCCGACCATGAGCGGCGGGAACGCGATCCCGGGCGGCGACCCGAACCCGGGGTCCCCGTCCATCGACTCGGATTCACCGTCGTACAAGCAGGCCCGCGAGGCGTGCAAGTCGAAGCTGCTCGACGGTCTGGACGGCATGCAGTGAAGCACCGCGGCATTCCTCTCGCGCTCGGCGCGGTGACCGTCGCCGCCGCCGTCACCGGGGGCGTCCTGTTCCTCGGCGACGGCGGCGACGCGGGCGCCTCCGGGAAGGGCGGCGGCCTGCCGCCCGCCACCGCGACCGTCGTGCGCACCGACCTCGTGCAGTCCAAGACGGTCGACGGCAGGCTCGACTTCGCGCAGCGCCGCCCCGTCAAGTCCGCCGTCGAGGGCACGGTCACGGTGGCCGCTTCCGAAGGCAGGACGGTGGCCATGGGGCAGGCGCTGTACGAGCTGAACGACAAGCCCGTCACCCTCCTGTACGGGCCGGTCCCGATGTTCCGCGAGATGAAGGTGGGCGACCGCGGCAGTGACGTACTCCAACTGGAGCGCAATCTGCGCGACTTGGGGTACGGATCGAAGCTGATCGTCGACATCTGGTACGACAAGGACACCGAGGCCGCCGTCAAGCAGTGGCAGAAGTCCCTGAACCGTGAGGCCACCGGCAGGGTCGGCAGGGGCGATGTCGTCTTCCAGCCCGGCCAGGTCAAGGTGGTCGCCGCCGACGCGGCGCTCGCCGACCAGGTCGGACCGGACACCCCGGTCCTGACGATCGCCTCCACCAAGCCCGTCGTACGGGCGGAACTGGACCAGACCGACGGCGCGCTCGTCTCCAGGAACACCAAGGTCGAGGTCACCCTGCCGAGCGGGAGGACCGTGGCCGGCAAGGTCGCCGGGACGGTGCGCCCCGAGGAGCCCGCGTCCGGGGGCGGAACGGGCGCGCAGGACGGCATCACCGTCGAGGTCGTCCTGGACGGCGGGGCCGGCGCCGCGTCCGGTGAGGACGCCAAGGCGTCGGCGAGCGTGAAGTTCGTCAGCGAGGCGCACAAGGGTGTCCTCGCGGTCCCCGTCGAGGCGGTCGTCGCCCTGCGCGGCGAGAACGGTGGCTACGGCCTCCAGGTCGTGACGGGCACCACCTCAAGGATGGTGCGGGTGGAGACGGGCATGACCGCCGACGGACAGATCGAGGTCAGCGGCCCGGACCTGCGCGAGGGCATGAAGGTCGGAGCGGCGAAACCATGACGCCGGACCCGGTGATCGAACTGCGGGACGCCACCAAGTCGTACCCCGGCGGCGTCCACGCCCTGCGCGGAGTGAACCTCACCGTCGAAGCGGGCGAACTGCTCGCCGTCGTCGGCCCGTCCGGCTCCGGCAAGTCCACCATGCTCAATGTCATGGGCACCCTCGACAAGCCCACCACGGGCACCGTCGAGGTCGCCGGCTACGACGTGTCCCGGCTCTCCGACTCCCGGCTCTCCGCGCTGCGCGCCCGCCACATCGGCTTCGTGTTCCAGCACTTCCACCTGGCGGCGGGACGCGACGCGGTGGACAACGTCGCCGACGGGCTGCTGTACGCGGGCGTTCCACTGAGGGAACGGCGTGCGCGTGCGCGGGAAGCGCTCGCCGCGGTGCGGCTGGAACACCGCTGCTCGCACACGCCGAACGAGCTGTCCGGCGGCGAGAAGCAGCGCGTGGCCATCGCCCGCGCCCTGGTGGGGGAGCCCCGGCTGCTGCTGGCGGACGAACCGACCGGGGCACTGGACACCGCGTCCGGGAAGATCGTCATGGAGCTGCTGCACGAGCTGAACGCGTCCGGCACCACCATCTGCGTGATCACCCACGACAACGAGATCGCGGACTCGCTGCCGCGCCGGGTCCGCTTCAAGGACGGCGAGATCGTCTCGGACTCGCACACCGGCGCGCGCCCCGCCTCCCGCACGGAAGGGGCCGGCCCATGAGGAACGACCTCAAACCCGCCCGTCTCTCCCCTCGCGACATCCTCCGCGTCGGTGCGGTCGGCCTGCGCGCCCGCCGCGCGCGCGTGGTGCTCTCGGCGCTCGGCATCGCCATCGGCATCGCGACCATGGTCGCGGTCGTCGGTCTGTCCGAGTCGAGCCGCGCGGGCCTGATGGCCCAGCTCGACCGTCTCGGCACCAACCTCCTCACCGCCGAGGCGGGCGAGGACCCCATGGGAAAGCCGGTCAAGCTCCCCAGGAACGCGGTCGCGATGGTCGAGCGCGTCGGCCCGGTGCAGCACGCCACGGCCACCGCCGACGTCGACGCCCGGATCCGCCGCAGCGACGTGGTCCCCCAGGAGCGCACCGCCGGCGTCACCGCCCAGGCGGCCCGCATCGACCTGCTGTCCACGCTCGGCGGCGAGGTCGACACAGGCGCCTGGCTGGATCCGGCCGACGAACGCCTCCCCGTGACGGTCCTCGGGGCGGTGGCGGCGCAGCGCCTCGGCATCACCCGCACCGGCGAGACGATCATGATGAACGACACCCGTGTGGTCGTCGTCGGCATCCTCAAGCCGTTCGAACTGGTCCCCACCCTGGACCGGGTGGCCATGGTCGGATTCCCCGCCGCCGAGAGGTACTTCGGCTTCGACGGCCACCCCACCACCGTCTTCGAGCGCTCCACGGACGCCTCGGTGGAGGACGTACGGGCGATCCTGGCCCGCACCATCAGCCCCGGCAACGAGGCGAGCGTCAGGGTCTCCCGCCCCTCGGACGCGCTGGCCGCCAAGGCCGCCACCGACAAGGGCCTGACGACCCTGATGCTGGGACTGGGCGCGGTGGCTCTCCTGGTGGGCGGGGTGGGCGTCGCCAACACCATGGTCATCTCCGTCCTGGAACGCCGCCAGGAGATCGGCCTGCGCCGCTCGCTGGGCGCGACCCGCAACGCGATCCGGCTCCAGTTCCTCACCGAGTCGCTGCTGCTGTCGGCCCTGGGCGGCGCGACGGGCGCGCTGCTGGGCGCGGCAGCGACGTTCGGCTTCGCGCGGGTCCAGGGCTGGACGGCGGTGGTCCCGCCCTGGTCCCTGGCGGGCGGTCTGGTCGCCACCCTCCTGATCGGCGTGATCGCCGGCCTCTATCCGGCGATCCGCGCCTCCCGTCTCCACCCGACGGTGGCTCTGAACGCGACGTGAGGCGGGGGCGTGCGGGGTGCCCTCCCGGGGCGGCGCCCCGTACGCCCCACGTGCTCGACGCCAGATGCGCGACCGCTGGTCCGGGGCGCGCGTGCCACACGCTCCCGAGCCGCACATGCGAGGACGTCGCACCTGGTCACAGGGCGTATGACGGTTGTAGCCGCAATCGATTCCCTGTGCCACGGTGAGGTCATGGAGGGCCATCGGCACACGCGTACACACGACCACCGCCATCACGAGCCCGGCCGCACCCGCGCCGAGCACCGGCACGGGGCGGGAGGCGCGCTGCCGACGCGGCTGCGGCACCGGCTCGCCCATGTGTTCACGCCGCACGGTCATGAAGCCGGTGACAAGGTCGACGCGGTGATGGAGACCTCCCGCGAGGGGATGCGCACTCTGTGGATCTCCCTGGCGGTCCTGGGGGCGACCACCGCGGTCCAGGCCGTGATCGTCGCCCTGTCCGGCTCGGTGGCGCTGCTCGGCGACACGATCCACAACGCCGCCGACGCACTGACCGCCGTCCCGCTGGGCATCGCCTTCGTGCTCGGGCGGCGGGCGGCGAACCGCCGATACACCTACGGCTACGGCCGCGCCGAGGACCTGGCCGGCGTTCTCATCGTGGCGACCGTCGCGGCGTCCGCGGCCCTGGCCGCCTGGATGGCCGTCGACCGGCTGCTCGACCCCCGTGACATGACCCACCTGTGGGCGGTCTCCGCGGCTGCCCTGACCGGGTTCGTCGGCAATGAGTGGGTCGCCCGCTACCGCATCCGGACCGGCCGGAGGATCGGCTCCGCCGCGCTGGTCGCCGACGGCCTGCACGCCCGTACCGACGGCTTCACCTCGCTCGCCGTCCTCCTGGGGGCCGGCGGCGCCGCACTCGGATGGCGGGCGGCGGACCCGGTCATCGGTCTGCTGATCGCTCTCGCCGTCCTGCTGGTGCTCAAGGACGCCGCCCGCGAGGTCTACCGGCGTCTGATGGACTCGGTCGACCCCGCCTCGGTCGAAGCCGCGGAGCGCGCGCTGCGCGGTGTGGAGGGGGTTCTGGACATCGGGCAGGTGCGGATGCGGTGGATCGGCCACGTCCTGCGTGCCGAGGCCGACATCGTGGTCGATCCGCGCCTGACGGTCGTCCAGGCGCATGAGCTGGCCGTCGACGCCGAGCATGCCCTGATCCACGCGATTTCGCGGCTGACCGCCGCGACCGTCCATACCGACCACGCCCCCATCGGCAGCAGGGACCCGCACGCGGCCCTCGTCCACCACGTCGAGCGGCCGGGGCCACCGTCGGTGACGGCTGAGACGATCCGCCGATGAGGCCTTTGGCCGTCGGGCAGGTCCCGGGCCCGGACGACGAGGTGGCGCGGTGTCAGATCCCTGCTGCCGCCGCCAGGTCCCGCTTGATCCCGGCGAGCAGCTGAGCACCCTTCGCACGGGCCGCGGGCAGCTCTGCCGCCGAACCGACCGGCACCACGACCTCCAGATAGCACTTGAGCTTCGGCTCGGTGCCACTCGGGCGGACGATCACCCGGGCGCCCTGGAGCCGGTAGCGCAGCCCGTCGGTGGGCGGCAGCTGCTCGGTGCCCCGGGACAGATCCTCGGCCGAGGTCACGGCGAGTCCGGCGAGCGCGGCCGGAGGCTGTTCGCGCAGCCGCCGCATGGCGTCCGCGATGACCGACAGGTCCTCCACCCGGACCGACAACTGGTCGGTGGCGTGCAGCCCGTGGGCGACCGCGAGGTCGTCGAGGAGATCGAGGAGCGTACGCCCCCGCTCCTTGAGCACGGAGGCGAGTTCGGCGACGAGCAGCGCGGCCGTGATGCCGTCCTTGTCGCGCACGCCGTCCGGGTCGACGCAGTAGCCGAGCGCCTCCTCGTACCCGTACCGCAGACCGTCCACGCGGGCGATCCACTTGAAGCCGGTGAGCGTCTCCTCATACCCGAGGCCCGCCTTCCCGGCGATCCGGCCGAGCAGCGAGGAGGACACGATCGACTCGGCGAGGACACCGGTCACGCCGCGGTCCACCAGATGGGCGGCGAGCAGCGCGCCGACCTCGTCGCCGCGGAGCATCCGCCAGCCACCGTCGGCGTCCGGGTCCGGGACGGCGACGGCGCAGCGGTCGGCGTCCGGGTCGTTGGCGATGACGATGTCGGGGTCCGTACGGCGCGCGGTGGCGAAGGCGAGGTCCATCGCACCGGGCTCCTCCGGGTTGGGGAAGGCGACGGTGGGGAACGCGGGGTCGGGCTCGGCCTGCTCGGCGACGAGCACCGGGGCGGGGAATCCGGCGCGGTCGAAGGCGGCCGTCAGCACGGACGTACCGACTCCGTGCATCGCCGTGTACACGACGCGGGCGGTACGCGGCGATCCGGCGGCGAGCACGGTGTCCGTACGGGCCAAGTAGGCGTCCAGGACCTCTTCGCCGAGGACCTCCCAGCCGTCGTCGGGGCGGGGCACGCCGCCGAGCGGGCCGACCGCGGCGATGGCGGCGGCGATCTCGCCGTCCGCCGGGGGGACGATCTGCGAGCCGTCGCCGAGATAGACCTTGTAGCCGTTGTCGCGGGGCGGATTGTGGCTGGCGGTCACCTCGACGCCCGCGACGGCGCCCAGGTGCCGTACGGCGTACGCCAGGACGGGCGTGGGCAGCGGACGGGGGAGCAGCGCCGCGCGAAGGCCCGCGCCGGTCATCACGGCTGCGGTGTCGCGGGCGAAGTCGGCCGACTTGTAGCGGGCGTCGTATCCGATGACGACCAGTCCGCCCGTCTCCCCCTCGGCCTTGAGGTAGGAGGCGAGCCCGGCCGCGGCGCGGATGACGACCGCGCGGTTCATCCGCATCGGCCCGGCGCCCAGCTCGCCGCGGAGTCCGGCCGTGCCGAACTGCAGCGTGCCGGCGAACCGTGCGGCGAGCTCGTCGAGGTCCTCGGCGGCGATGAGCTTGGCGAGCTCGTCGCGGGTCTCGGGATCGGGGTCCTCCGCGAGCCATGTCCTGGCCTGCGCGATGAGGTCCTGCTGCACGGTGTCCGCCTTTCTGCGGGAGGGGATGGGGCTCGTCACAGTCGAGCCCTTCCGGCGTTCGAGGAGCGGGCGTCCGGGGCGGCGCCCCCGGTCACGGGAAGGGGGCGGGCGGGGGACGGGCGCGCCGCGGGCGCACCGCACCCGCACCGCACCCCCCGGCACCGCCGGATCCGCTCAGATCCGTTCGAGCACCCGTGCCAGCAACGCCCCCATCCGCGTGGCCGAGTCGCGCCCGGCCTGCAGCACCTCTTCATGGTTGAGCGGCTCTCCGCTCAGTCCCGCCGCCAGGTTGGTGACCAGGGAGATGCCCAGCACCTCGGCCCCCGCCTCCCGTGCGGCGATCGCCTCCAGCACGGTGGACATGCCGACCAGGTCGCCGCCCATGACGCGGACCATGTTGATCTCGGCCGGGGTCTCGTAGTGCGGGCCGGGGAACTGCACGTAGACACCCTCTTCGAGGGTCTCGTCGACCTCCTTGCACAGCGCGCGCAGCCGCGGCGAGTACAGATCGGTCAGGTCGACGAAGTTGGCACCGATGATGGGGGACGCCGCGGTCAGGTTGATGTGGTCGCTGATCAGGACCGGCTGGCCGGGGCGCATGCCCTCGCGCAGACCGCCGCAGCCGTTCGTCAGGACGACGGTCTTGCAGCCCGCGGCGACGGCGGTACGCACCCCGTGGGCGACGGCGGCGACGCCGCGGCCCTCGTAGAAGTGCGTCCGGCCGAGGAAGACCAGGGCACGCTTCTCGCCGATCCGGTACGAGCGGATCGTGCCGCCGTGCCCCTGCACGGCGGGCGCCGGGAAGCCGGGCAGGTCGGTCACCGGGAACTCGGCCTCCGGGGTGCCGAGCGCATCGCCCGCGGGTGCCCAGCCGGAACCCATCACGAGCGCGACGTCGTGGGTCTCGGCGCCGGTCAGCTCGCGCAGGCGGGCGGCGGCGTCGGCGGCGGCGGCGTACGGGTCGCCCTGGATGTTGTCCGGAATAACTGATGCGTTCACGCGGATGAGGGTAACCGGTGATTCCCTACGCGCGTAGATGCTCATGTGCAGAGACTGCATCCGCTTCGTCGTACATTCACACAAAAGCGCTGGTCCGCCGGGTCGGCGGCGTCAGCAGGGTCGCTTGCGCAGTTCCATCACATAGTCGTGCGGCGCGCCCGCGGACTCCGCGGCATCCGCGATCTCGCCCAGATAGCGGGCGGACGGCAGCCCGCCCTCGTACCCGTTCAGCACATACATCCAGGCCGGCTCCTCGCCGTCCAGGGTGTGCACGCGCACCCGCATCCGCCGGTAGATGTCCAGACCGACGCCCTCCCACCGGTCCATGGAGTCCTCGTCCATCGGCGCGATGTCGTACAGCGCCACGAAGACCTGGGAACGGGGGGCCTCCACGACCGTGGCGAGCGCGCCTTCCCAGCCCATCTGCTCCCCGCCGAAGGTCAGCCGCCAGCCGTTGAGCCAGCCGGTGCCGCGCAGCGGGGAATGCGGTGCGCGGCGCGTCATCAGCCGCGCGTCGAGGTTGCCGGCGTACGCGGCGTAGAGCGACATGGGTTCGAGGGTACGGGAGGTGGTGGGGAGAACGTCGATTCCTGTGAGGAAGACCCCGTACGGGGTTCCGTTTCCCGTTCCGGACCCCCGTCGCGCACGTCTTGGCGCACGTATGGAGGGCCCCGGGGCGAAGCACCTTGGCGCGTGCGGGACAATGAAGTACGTACTGCATTCCCCGGGGCGACCCCCCGGACCCCCGGCCGGGGCAGCGGACGGCCGCGGGATGACACATGCGAGGCGGACTTTTCGTGACCCGGATCGTGATCATCGGCGGCGGACCCGGCGGGTACGAGGCGGCGTTGGTGGGCGCCCAGCTCGGCGCGGAGGTGACCGTCGTCGACTGCGACGGCCTCGGCGGCGCGTCCGTGCTGACCGACTGCGTGCCCTCGAAGACCCTGATCGCGACGGCCGAGGTGATGACCACGTTCGACTCTTCGTACGAGGAGTTGGGCATCATCGTCGCGGACGACACCCCGCACATCGAGCAGGCGGCCCGCGTCGTCGGCGTCGACCTCGGCAAGGTCAACCGGCGGGTGAAGCGCCTGGCGCTCGCCCAGTCCCACGACATCACCGCCTCCGTCACGCGTGCGGGGGCGCGCGTGATGCGGGGCCGGGGCCGCCTCGAAGGCCTGCAGGCCGCCGACGGCTCCCGCCAGGTCGTCGTGACCGCCGCCGACGGCACGGAGGAGACCCTCACCGCCGACGCCGTGCTGATCGCGACCGGTGGCCACCCCCGGGAGATTCCGGATGCGCTTCCCGACGGCGAGCGCATCCTGAACTGGACCCAGGTCTACGACCTCGACGAGCTCCCCGAGGAGCTCATCGTGGTCGGCTCCGGTGTGACGGGTGCCGAGTTCGCGGGCGCCTACCAGGCGCTCGGCTCGCGCGTCACC
Source organism: Streptomyces sp. NPDC014727 (assembly GCF_043083485.1). Taxonomy (NCBI): domain Bacteria; kingdom Bacillati; phylum Actinomycetota; class Actinomycetes; order Kitasatosporales; family Streptomycetaceae; genus Streptomyces; species Streptomyces sp. NPDC014727. The sequence goes on from NZ_JBIBYR010000002.1 coordinate 236,549, forward strand.
CTCGTCTCGTCCCGCGACCGGGTGCTGCCGGGCGAGGACCCGGACGCGGCCGCCGTGCTGGAGGACGTCTTCCGTCGCCGCGGCATGAACGTCATGGCCCGCTCCCGTGCCCAGGCGGCCAAGCGGGTCGGCGACCGGGTCGAGGTCACCCTCGCCGACGGCCGGGTCATCTCCGGTTCGCACTGCCTGATGGCGGTCGGCGCGATCCCGAACAGTGCGGGCATGGGCCTGGAGGAGGCCGGGGTCCGGCTCAAGGAGTCCGGCCACATCTGGACCGACAAGGTCTCCCGCACCAGCGCCCCCGGCGTCTACGCGGCCGGTGACGTCACCGGGATCTTCGCCCTGGCCTCGGTCGCGGCCATGCAGGGCCGGATCGCGATGTACCACTTCCTGGGCGACGCGGTGACACCGCTGAATCTGAAGACGGTCTCCTCGAACGTCTTCACCGACCCCGAGATCGCCACCGTCGGCTACACCCAGGCCGATGTCGACGCGGGCCGGATAGACGCCCGAGTGGTCAAGCTGCCGCTGCTGCGCAATCCGCGCGCCAAGATGCAGGGCATCCGTGACGGCTTCGTCAAGATCTTCTGCCGGCCGGGCACCGGGATCGTGGTCGGCGGCTGCGTCGTCGCACCGCGGGCGAGCGAGCTGATTCACCCGATCTCGCTCGCGGTCGACAACAATTTGACGGTCGAACAGATCGCAAACGCTTTCACCGTGTACCCGTCCCTGTCGGGATCGATCGCGGAAGTGGCCCGTCAGTTGCACACCCGCAAGCTCGCGGGCGAGGCCTGACGGCCTGGTGCACGACAGGGAGCGGATCAGGCCGTAAGAGGCTTCGGATCCGGGCAGTCCCCGGCAACTCCCTGGCACGTCGGGTGTCCGGGTGGCCGTCGGGTGATCAGTGCGGAACAACAAGGGGGTCACCCTTACCACTTGGCGGCCCCTTCTACGCACAACTTCTCTTATTCGGCGCAAACTGCTGAAAACACTCGGGCGGTCACGTTACTGTCAGTTTCGTGTTCGCTGCAGAACGTCGTCAATTGATCCTCGAAATGGTGCGTGCCAACGGGGCGGTATCGCTCCGTGAGCTCGCCCGCGTCGTCCAGACCTCCGAAGTGACCGTACGGCGGGACGTGCGGGCACTGGAGGCAGAAGGACTCCTCGACCGCCGGCACGGCGGTGCGGTTTTGCCGGGCGGTTTTACGCGGGAGTCCGGCTTTCCGCAGAAATCCCATCTCGCGACCGCGGAGAAGACGGCCATCGCCGACCTGGCCGCCGGTCTCGTCGAAGAGGGCGAGGCCATCGTCGTCGGTGCCGGTACGACCACGCAGGAGCTGGCCCGCCGGCTCGCGCGGATCCCCGGTCTGACCGTCGTCACCAACTCCCTCCTGGTCGCCCAGGCGTTGGCCCATGCCAACCGGGTGGAAGTGGTGATGACCGGCGGAACGCTGCGCGGTTCCAACTACGCCCTGGTGGGCAGCGGTGCCGAGCAGTCCCTCCAGGGGCTGCGGGTCTCGCGCGCGTTCCTCTCCGGGAGCGGGCTCACGGCGGAGCGCGGCCTCTCCACGTCCAACATGCTCTCGGCGAGCGTGGACCGGGCCCTGGTGCAGGCGGCGGCGGAGGTGGTGGTCCTGGCGGACCACACCAAACTCGGCTCCGACACCATGTTCCAGACGGTGCCGACGGATCTGATCACCCGCCTGGTGACGGACGAGCCGCCCGGCCACGACGACCGTGCCGCCACCGAACTGCAGGCCCTGGCGGATCAGGGGGTGCAGATCGCGGTGGCCGGCGCGGGCAGTGGCCCCGCACCGGCCGAAGCCGTTCCCCCGGGCCGCCAGGCCCGCCGCGACATGCCGCTGCCCGGTCAGCGCCGTACGCGCGCAGGTGGGCCCGGGCCGCAGCAGTTGCGCAGCGCGGCAGGCCTGGCGGAACAGAGCCAGGGGGACCGGGCGAGAGTGGCGGATCTGCGACGCCGGTAGAGGGCGGTGCGGGTGCGGTTCGCCCGCGGCGGGCGCGTTCCGCGCCGCGCCCGTCGGAATCAAGCCGTTCCGGTGATCGACGACCGGGGGAGCCGGGGGAGGCGCCACCGGTCACGGCAGAGGCGGGCGGAGGGACGAACCCGGCACCGCGACCCCGTCGCCATCCGCCCCCGCGTGCTCAATTCGCCTCCGCGTTCGGCCCCTTCAGCCCCTGCAAGGTCAGCATCAGCAGCCGACTCGCCAACTCCGGGTCGTCCGGCGACTGTTCGGCGGCCAGCGCGATCGCGTTCGTCAGCTGCATCAGGTCGTCTATGGACACATCCGCCCGTACGGCCCCGCTCGCCTGAGCCCGCCCCAGCAGCACCGCCCCCGCCTCGCGCAGCGGCACATTGCACTGCGACAGCGCAGAAGTCTCGTCCCGTGACGTCGACATGAGCGCCTGGGCGAGCCCGCGGTACTCGCCCGCGTGAGTGATGATCGCGCCCAGCCACTCCACCAGGCCCCGGCACGGCTGCCGGGCCCCCGCGAGCTCCCGCGAACGGTTGATCAGGGAGGTCAGCGCCTCCTGGAAGACGGCGTTCATCAGCGCGTGCCGGTTCGGGAAGTGCCGGTACAGCGTGCCGATCCCCACGCCCGCGCGTCGCGCGATGTCCTCCAGGGACGCGTCGGTGCCGTGTTCCGCGAAGGCGGTACGGGCCTCGCCCAGCAGCCGGTCGTAATTGCGGCGCGCGTCGGCGCGCATGGGCCGGGCCGATGTCTGTGCCGTGCTCATCGCCATTGGGCAGTCCTCCCTTTTTCCGCCCCGGGGTCCAGGATGCCATTGCGGGTCCGGAGGGAGTTTCCGCACCGCCCGGGGCCGGCCTTCCGACACTGCCCCCGACCCTGACCCCCTCGCTCGTCGCGAGGGCGCCGGCTGCGCCGTCCGCCGAGTTTCCGCCAAGTTCTCCGCCGAGGAGTGACACGACGCCGATGCAGAACAGCCGGGGGGGGGGGGGGGGGGGGGGCCCCCCCGGGGCCCCCCCCCCCCCCCGCCCGGCCCCCCCCCCCCCCCCCCCCCCCCCCCCCCCCCCCGCCGCGGGCCCCCCCCCCCCCCCCCCCCCCCCCCGGTGCGACGACGGGCCGACCCCGTCGCTCAGTCCTTGATCTCGCAGATCACGGCGCCGGACGAGATCGAGCTGCCGACCTCGGCGACGAGTCCCTTGATGGTGCCGGCGCGGTGCGCGTTGAGCGGCTGCTCCATCTTCATGGCCTCCAGGACGACGACCAGATCGCCCTCCTGGACCACCTGGCCCTCCTCGACGGCGACCTTGACGATGGTGCCCTGCATCGGGGACGCCAGCGTGTCGCCGGAGACCGCGGAGCCGGACTTCTTCGCCGCCCGGCGCTTGGGCTTGGCGCCCGCCGCGAGTCCGGTACGGGCCAGGCTCATCCCCAGCGACGAGGGCAGCGAGACCTCAAGACGCTTGCCGCCGACCTCGACGACGACGGTCTCGCGACCGGTCTCCTCCTCAGCCTCCACATCGGCGGCGGCGGTGAAGGGCTTGATGTCGTTGACGAACTCGGTCTCGATCCACCGGGTGTGGACCCGGAACGGGTCACTGGTGAACGCCGGGTCGGCCACGACGGCACGGTGGAACGGAATGGCGGTGGCCATGCCCTCGACATGGAACTCGGCCAGCGCACGCGCCGCCCGCTGCAGCGCCTGCTCACGGGTCGCGCCGGTCACGACGAGCTTCGCCAGCAGCGAGTCCCAGGCGGGCCCGATGACGGAACCGGACTCCACGCCCGCGTCGAGGCGGACACCGGGGCCGGTCGGCGGGGAGAAGACGGTGACGGTGCCCGGGGCGGGCAGGAAGCCGCGGCCCGGGTCCTCGCCGTTGATCCGGAACTCGAAGGAGTGCCCGCGCACGGCCGGGTCGTCGTAGCCGAGTTCCTCGCCGTCGGCGATGCGGAACATCTCGCGGACGAGGTCGAGGCCGGTGACCTCCTCGGTGACCGGGTGCTCGACCTGGAGCCGGGTGTTGACCTCCAGGAACGAGATGGTGCCGTCCGTGCCGACGAGGAACTCCACGGTGCCCGCACCGACGTATCCGGCCTCCTTGAGGATGGCCTTCGACGCCGCGTACAGCTCCGCGTTCTGTGCCTTCGAGAGGAACGGCGCGGGGGCCTCCTCGACCAGCTTCTGGTGGCGGCGCTGGAGCGAGCAGTCACGGGTGGACACGACGACGACGTTGCCGTGGGTGTCGGCCAGGCACTGCGTCTCGACGTGGCGCGGCTTGTCGAGGTAGCGCTCCACGAAGCACTCGCCACGGCCGAACGCCGCCACGGCCTCACGGACCGCGGAGTCGTACAGCTCCGGGATCTCCTCCAGCGTGCGCGCCACCTTCAGCCCGCGACCGCCACCACCGAAGGCGGCCTTGATCGCGATCGGCAGCCCGTGCTCCTTCGCGAAGGCCACGACCTCGGCGGAGCCCGAGACCGGGTCGGGGGTGCCGGCCACCAGCGGGGCACCGGCCCGCTGGGCGATGTGCCGGGCGGCGACCTTGTCGCCGAGGTCCCGGATCGCCTGCGGCGGCGGGCCGATCCAGGTCAGACCCGCGTCCAGCACGGCCTGGGCGAACTCGGCGTTCTCCGACAGGAAGCCGTAGCCCGGGTGGATCGCGTCCGCCCCCGAGTCCTTGGCAGCCTGGAGCACCTTGGCGATGTCCAGATAGCTGGCGGCCGGGGTGTCACCGCCCAGGGCGAATGCCTCGTCGGCCACGCGTACATGCAGAGCGTCGCGGTCCGGGTCGGCGTAGACGGCCACGCTCCCGATCCCGGCATCCCGGCATGCCCGAGCAACACGGACAGCAATTTCGCCACGGTTGGCGATGAGCACCTTGCGCACGATGGCTCCCTCCTTGAAACAAGCTGAGTTTAGGGACTACCGACACGGCCCTACGACCCGTCCCCACTGGTGAGCTTGCCCACACGGAGTGTGATTCGAGGCTTGCTCAAGTCGCGAAATCCCTTGTGGCACCACGGTACGCCCGGATTCATGACCGCACAGTAGCCACGAGGTGTGGTCCAGGTCTCTGTTCATGCAAGCAGCCCCGCCCGGCGTTTCTTTGTCGAGTCCCCACTAATGGGCGAACGATTCTTTGCCCGTCGCGCGGCGGTCACGGCGAGGGGGCGCAGGGGAAGCGCACGGGTGCGCGTCAGGAGTGCGGGGCGGAAGGGAAGGATGCCCGGGCCCTTGTCCGGGCGTTACCCTCCCCCAAGCTCTTAAGGAGCAGGGGGTACCCCCTGTAGGGTCCGCGCTATCGCACGTACTGCAGGTAACAGGGGGTGAGCACCGTGGTGCGCAGACCGGTGGCGTTCGTGGCGGCGATCGTGCTGTTCGTGGAGGCTGTGGGCATCGTGGTCGTCAACGGCATCCTGGCGACGGTCGTCAGGAACCAGGACATGTCGCTGGCCGGGCTGGAACCCTCCGCCATGGTCAACGGCACCTGGGCGATGGGCGGTGTCTTCGGGCTGTACCTGCTGCTGTGCGGGCTGGTCCTCCTGCTGACCGGCCTCCGCGACCGGGCTCCCGGCCGCATCGGCCGCATCGCCCTCATCACCTGCGCCGTGGTGCACGGGGTGCTGGGCGCGCTGACGGTGGGGCTGGTCGGCTGGGCCGCGTTCGCGTGTCTGATGGTGGTGCTCGGGCTGATCGTGCTGGCGCTGGTGGCGTACGGTCCCGAGTCCGGGACCGGCCGGCCGGCCGAGGACGCCGAGCCGAACGCTCCGGCTCCCGTCTGACCCGAACGGCCGAACGGACGGTCCGGTCCCGAGGCCCGGCTCGGTCGGCCCACCCGAACGGCCGAACCGGACGGCCCGGCGAGGTGGCCGCTCCGGCTCAGCCGCGGACCCACAGCTCGGTGACGGAGATCCCCAGCTCGCCCAGCAGCCGGCGAAGCAGCGGCAGCGAGAGCCCGATGACATTGCCGTGGTCGCCCTCGATGGAGTCGACGAACGGTGCCGAGCGGCCGTCCAGCGTGAAGGCGCCCGCGACGTGGAGCGGCTCGCCCGTGGCCACGTAGGCGGCGATCTCGGCGTCCGTCGGTTCGCCGAAGCGGACGGTCGTGGACGCGGTCGCCGAGGCCGTACGTCCGGTCGCGGTGTCGATCACGCTGTGGCCGGTCCGCAGCACTCCGGCCCGGCCGCGCATGGACTTCCAGCGGGCGATGGCCTCCTCGCCGTCGGCCGGCTTGCCGAGCGCCTCGCCGTCGAGTTCGAGCACCGAGTCGCACCCGATGACCAGGGCGCCCGCCGCCTCGGGCCGGCCGGCCACCGCGGCGGCCTTGGCCTCGGCGAGCACGAGCGCCAGCTCGGCCGGTGTCGGGGCGCTCAGCGCCTCCTCGTCCACCCCGCTGACGATCACCTCGGGTGCGAATCCGGCCTGCCGCAGAAGGCCGAGACGGGCGGGGGAGGCGGAGGCGAGCACGAGACGGCGCTGATCAGTCATACGCGCCATCGTAGAAGCCCCTCACCGTGTCCCGAGCACGAACATCGCGACCACCATCGCGAGCGCGAGCACCAGCCCCGCGCGCCGCATCATGTCCTGGGCGTCGCGCAGTTCCTTCGGCGGCTTGTTCTCCGGGTCGGACCACAGCATGGGACCGATCCTGCTGCGGGGCCGGGCGGCGCGCCTGAGTACGGGTACTCAGGCGCCCTGGTGCGTACGGGCCAGATCGCGCCCGTACGCACCGAGGTCCGGACCCGAAAGGGCCCGGACCTCGGAAAACACGTGCGGACGGGTGACGGCCCGGTCTGCTGGGGAGCGGGGACCGGGCCGTCGTCCCGCGGCTACCCGGGCCAGTACGTCCGCGCCCAGGCCCGCGGCCCCGGCAGATGGCGTTCGCGCCGGGCGATGCGCCCCGGGTCGGACCACTGGCCGGGCACCGCCGGAGCGCCGGGCGACACCTCGGACAGCGGGGCCGCGGCGCGTGCCCGGACCACCGCCAGTGCGGCAGCCAGCTCCTCCGGGGTCGGGTTGCCCCGTACGACCTTGATCATGGTCAGGACCCTTTCTAGAGGGGGATGTTGCCGTGCTTCTTCGGGGGCAGCGACTCCCGCTTGGTGCGCAGCTGGCGCAGCGCCTTGACGATGTGGGCGCGAGTGGTGGACGGCATGATCACCGCGTCGACGTAGCCGCGTTCGGCCGCCACGTACGGGTTGAGCAGCGTGTCCTCGTAGTCGGCGATCAGCTTGGCACGGGTGGCGTCTGCCTCGTCGGGGTCCGTGACGGCGGCGATGGTGCGGCGGTGCAGGATGTTCACCGCGCCCTGCGCCCCCATCACGGCGATCTGCGCGGTCGGCCAGGCGAGGTTGATGTCGGCGCCCAGGTGCTTGGAGCCCATGACGTCGTACGCGCCGCCGAACGCCTTGCGGGTGATCACCGTGATCAGCGGGACGGTCGCCTCCGCGTACGCGTAGATCAGCTTGGCGCCGCGGCGGATGATGCCGCCGTACTCCTGGTCGACGCCGGGCAGGAAGCCGGGGACGTCGACGAAGGTCAGGACGGGCACGTTGAAGGCGTCGCAGGTGCGGACGAACCGCGCCGCCTTCTCGCTCGCGTTGATGTCCAGGCAGCCGGCGAACTGCATCGGCTGGTTGGCGACGATGCCCACCGGATAGCCCTCGACGCGCCCGAAGCCGGTGAGGATGTTCGGGGCGAACAGGGCCTGGGTCTCCAGGAACTCGCCGTCGTCCAGCACGTGCTCGATGGCGGAGTGCATGTCGTACGGATGGTTCGCCGAGTCCGGGATGAGGGTGTCGAGCTCGCGGTCCTCGTCGCTCGTGGTGAGGTCCGCCTCCTCCGGGAAGGCCGGTGCTTCGGAGAGGTTGTTCGAAGGGAGGTACGACAGCAGCGACTTGACGTACTCGATGGCGTCCTTCTCGTCGCCCGCCATGTGATGCGCCACCCCGGAGGTGGTGTTGTGGGTGCGGGCGCCGCCGAGTTCCTCGAAACCGACGTCCTCGCCGGTGACGGTCTTGATGACGTCGGGGCCGGTGATGAACATGTGCGAGGTCTGGTCGACCATGACGGTGAAGTCGGTGATCGCGGGGGAGTAGACCGCGCCGCCCGCGCACGGTCCGACGATCAGCGAGATCTGCGGGACGACGCCCGAGGCGTGCACATTGCGGCGGAAGATCTCGGCGAACAGGCCGAGCGCTGCCACGCCTTCCTGGATACGGGCGCCGCCGCCGTCGTTGATGCCGATGACCGGGCAGCCGGTCTTCAGCGCGAAGTCCATCACCTTGACGATCTTCTCACCGTAGACCTCGCCGAGCGATCCGCCGAAGATGGTGAAGTCCTGCGAATACACGCAGACGGGGCGGCCGTCGACCGTGCCGTAGCCGGTGACGACACCGTCCCCGTACGGGCGGTTCTTCTCGATGCCGAAGTTGGTGGAGCGGTGCCGGGCGAACTCGTCGAGTTCCACGAAGGAACCCTCGTCCAGCAGGAGGTCGATCCGCTCGCGGGCGGTCAGCTTGCCCTTCGCGTGCTGCTTCTCGACCGCGCGCGCGGAGCCCGCGTGCGTCGCTTCGTCGATTCGGTGCTGCAGGTCCGCGATCTTGCCCGCGGTGGTGTGGATGTCGATCTCTTCCGGCTCGGACATCGGGTGGCGGCTCCCTGCCTGGTCACGGGGACGACTGTGCTGCTGATCAGGTACTGAAACACCTACTGATCCGTAGGGTATCGGCGCGGATACGGTTCAGCAGTGCGTCGTTTGCCACACCTAGTCTGGCTTGCATGACACCTTCGGATGCGCCTCACAGCCGCTGGTCGGACCTGGACCGGCCGCCCCTCAACGTCCCCGCGCTGCGCCGCGGGCTGCTGCGGCCGGGCGGCCTGTGGACCTCGCTCGACGTCGTGGAGACCACCGGGTCCACCAACTCCGACCTCGCCGCACGCGCGGCGTCCGGCCTCGCCGAGGGCGCCGTGCTGGTCGCCGAGGAGCAGACCGCGGGCCGCGGGCGCCTCGACCGCACCTGGGCGGCCCCGGCCCGTTCGGGCCTGTTCCTCTCCGTCTTCCTGACGCCCGGCGACGTCCCCGTCCGGCGGTGGGGCTGGCTGCCGTTGCTCACCGGCGTCGCGACGGCTGCGGGCCTGGCCCGCGCGGCGGGCGTCGACACGGCCCTGAAGTGGCCGAACGACCTTCTCGTGACGGTCCCCAGGAGCCCCGACAGGCTCCGTGCGGGGGAGACCCCACGGGGCGAGGAGCGCAAGGCGGGCGGCATCCTGGCCGAGCGCGCCGGGAACGGCGTCGTCGTCGGCATCGGCCTCAACGTGTCCCTGCGCGCCGACGAACTCCCCGCCGCCACGGCCGGCTCGCTGGCCCTGGCCGGGGCGGTCTCCACCGACCGGGAGACGCTGTTGCGGGGCGTACTGCGCTCCCTGGAGCACTGGTACGGCCAGTGGCGCGCGGCGGAGGGCGACGCGGCGGCGAGCGGACTGCAGGAGGCGTACGCGGCGGGCTGCGCGACCCTCGGCCGCAGGGTACGGGCCCAACTGCCCGGCGACCGCACGCTCACCGGCGAGGCCGTGGCGATCGACGGCGACGGCCGCCTGATCCTGTCCACCGACGACGGTCTCCAGGAGCCCGTGTCGGCGGGCGACATCGTGCACCTGCGGGGCGTCGGAGGCGGCCTGGTCTGAGGCGGCGGCACGACGACCGTCCCCCGGCCCGCCCGACACCGGGGGCATGCCTCCTTGCCCTCCCGGAATCCCCCCACCGGCGGAAACCACCCACGCCCACCGGCTCGTCCGAGAACATTCCCGGAGGCCATGGGGACGTGAGCCACGGCACACCTGCCGTATCGTTGAGGCGATCCACCGACAGATCGGCAGGGCAGTGCGCAGGGAACGGGCAGGAGGCGGCTGGTGACCGTCGACGACACGACCTCCGGTGCGGGCGCGGAGCCCCCGTCGGAACCCTCGGTCCACCCGACACCGCATCACGAAGTCGACCATACGGCGGAACCGACCGACGACCCCCTCGCGATCCGGCTGGAACAGCTGATCCTGGGCGCCGACCGTCGCTACACGCCGTTCCAGGCGGCCCGTACCGCCGGTGTCTCGATGGACCTGGCCTCCCGGTTCTGGCGGGCCATGGGCTTCGCCGACATCGGGCAGGCCAGGGCGCTCACCGAGGCCGATGTGCTGGCGCTGCGCCGGCTCGCGGGACTCGTCGAGGCGGGGCTGCTCAGTGAGCCGATGGCCATCCAGGTGGCCCGGTCCACCGGGCAGACCACCGCCCGGCTGGCGGAATGGCAGATCGATTCCTTCCTGGAGGGGCTGACCGAACCGCCCGAGCCCGGAATGACCCGCACCGAGGTCACGTACCCGCTGGTGGAGCTGCTCCTGCCGGAGCTGGAGGAGTTCCTGGTGTACGTGTGGCGGCGCCAGCTCGCCGCCGCCACCGGCCGGGTCGTGCAGGCCGCCGACGACGAGGAGATGGTCGACCGGCGCCTGGCCGTCGGCTTCGCCGACCTCGTCGGATTCACCCGGCTGACCCGGCGGCTGGAGGAGGAGGAGCTCGGCGAGCTGGTCGAGGCGTTCGAGACCACCTCGGCCGACCTGGTCGCCGCCCACGGCGGCAGGCTCATCAAGACCCTCGGCGACGAGGTCCTCTTCGCCGCCGACGACGCGGGCACCGCGGCCGAGATCGCGCTGCGTCTGATCGAGGCGATGACCCAGGACGAGACCATGCCGGCGCTGCGGGTCGGCATCGCGTTCGGCACGGTCACCACCCGAATGGGCGATGTCTTCGGTACGACGGTGAACCTCGCGAGCCGGCTGACCTCGATAGCCCCGAAGGACGCCGTACTGGTGGACGGGGCGTTCGCGGAGGAGCTGACCCGTACCGGCGACGCGCCGGCCTCCGAGGCGCAGGCGGCGGAGGAGGCCGCAGCGGCCGAGAAGGAGCGCCAGGACGGCGTGGAGCCGTCCCTGCCCACGTACCGCTACGGGCTGCAGCCGATGTGGCAGCGCCCGGTGCGCGGCCTCGGTGTGGTGGAGCCCTGGCTGCTGGCACGCCGGGGCACGTCCTAGGTCTTCCGTCCGGATCGGGCGCGGTCGGTGCGCGGTGGCGGGGCACGTCGGCGTGATCCGAACGAGGGGCCCCGGGCCCGAACGCGCCCGGACCACTGTCCGGGGAGCCCCATAGGATCCCTCCGGTAACGATCGTTAACCGGAGGGGTGCCAGTCATGACCGTCACGTCCGAGCAGCGGTTCGGGGAATTCGTCGTCGTACGGGTCCACGAGGGGCAGGAACACGTCGCCGAGCTGGTCCTCGACCGGCCGGGAGCGATGAACGCGGTGTCCACGGACATGGCCCGCTCGATCAATGCGGCCTGCGCCGCGCTCGCCGCCGACCCGGGCGTACGGGTCACCGTCCTCACCTCCAGCCACGAACGGGCCTTCTGCGTGGGCGCGGACCTGAAGGAGCGCAACTCCTTCACCGACGCCGAGCTGCTGCGTCAGCGCCCGACGGCCCGCGCCGCGTACACCGGCGTACTGGAACTGCCGATGCCGACCATCGCGGCCGTGCACGGCTTCGCGCTCGGCGGCGGATTCGAGCTGGCCCTGTCCTGCGACCTGATCGTCGCCGACCGCACGGCCGTGGTGGGGCTGCCCGAGGTGTCGGTCGGTGTCATCCCGGGCGGCGGCGGCACGCAGTTGCTGCCGCGGCGGATCGGCGCGGCGCGCGCCGCCGAGCTGGTCTTCACGGCACGGCGGGTGGAGGCGGCCGAGGCGCGTGAGGCGGGGCTGGTCGACGAACTGGTGGAAGCGGGACGGGACCGGGAGACCGCGCTGGCGCTCGCGGGGCGGATCGCCGCCAACTCCCCGGTGGGGCTGCGGGCCGCCAAGCGGGCGCTGCGCCTGGGGCACGGCCTCGATCTGCGCGCCGGTCTCGAAGTCGAGGACGCCGCCTGGCGGTCGGTGGCCTTCTCCGGTGACCGGGCCGAGGGGGTGGCCGCGTTCAACGAGAAGAGGAAGCCGAACTGGCCCGGCGAGTGACGTTGCGTGTTCAAAGAGACACGCAGTGAACATGATCGAGGTCGCAAACTGATCAAATCACCACAAAACTACATAAGCTGTAGCGATGGGTGATGATGTGCGGCTGCGGGCCGTGGTTTCGCTCGCGCAGACGATGGCGGCGGCGCACACCCCGCGGGGGTCGTGGCGAGCGGCTGCGCTGGGGGCGTGCGAGGCGTTGGGCGGCAGCTTCGCCGCGCTCTCCGTCTGGGAGCGGGGGCGCGGGCGGCTGCGCGTTCTGGTGAACGCGGGCGAACGGGCCGAGGGGGAGGAGGAGTTCCCCGAGGAGGAGGCGTATCCGGTGTACCAGTTCCCGGAGATCACCGAGTTCCTGCACGAGCGGTGGGCCGGTGGCGGTGAGCCGGACGCCTGGGTCGAGACCGCCGACGGTCCGGTGGGCGGGACGCCGTGCGCGGGGGTGCGGGGGTACGGGCGCGGGTACTGCCAACAGCGGGTGGCGGCCCTGCGTCGACGCGGGCGCGGCTGCTGCGTGGTCGCGCCGATCGTGCTGCACGGGCGGGCCTGGGGTGAGCTGTATGTGGCCCGCCCGGTGGGGCAGCCGGTGTTCGGCCGGGAGGACGCGGACTTCGCGACCGTGCTGGCCGCGGTCGTCGCCGCCGGGATCTCCCAGACCGAACGGCTCGAAGAGGTCCGCAAGCTCGCCTTCACCGATCCGCTGACCGGGCTGGCCAACCGCCGTGCCGTCGATGTGCGGCTCGACGAGGCGGTGGAGCGGCACCGGGCGGACGGCGCGGTGATCAGTCTGGTCGTCTGCGACCTCAATGGTCTGAAGCGGGTGAACGACACCCATGGCCATGCCGTCGGGGACCGCCTGCTGGAACGTTTCGGCTCGGTACTGTCCCGCTGCGGCGCCATGCTGCCCGGTGCGCTCGCGGCCCGGCTCGGCGGCGATGAGTTCTGTCTGCTCGCGGTGGGGCCCGAAGTGGACGAGGTGATCCGGGTGGCCGCCGAACTCTGCGAACGGGCAGCCGAGTTGGAGCTCGGTGACGGGGTGGCGTGCGGGATCGCGTCGACCGGTGATCCGATCGGCCCCGTGGTGTCGGCGCGACGGCTCTTCCGGCTGGCGGACGCGGCCCAGTACCGGGCGAAGGCGGCCCGTTCCACGGAGCCGGTGGTGGCGGGGCGCGACGGGGAGGTGATCCGGCTGGCCGACGCGCCGCCCAGGTCCCCGCACGACCGCCGCCACCTGCGCGGCAGCCGCCCCTGACCGTGTGACCGGATGGGTAAGGGGTCAACCGTGCGACCACTAGTGACATGAAGGGATTCAATCCGTACGCTTCTGAATATGGATATGCATACAGTCGTGGTGGGGACGTCCGGTACCACCGCCCAGGACGTCATCGCCGTGGCCCGCGGCAACGCCCGCGTCGAGCTCTCCGCGGACGCCGTGAGCGCGCTCGCCGCCGCCCGCGAGATCGTGGACGCGCTCGCCGCCAAGCCGGAGCCGGTCTACGGCGTCTCCACCGGCTTCGGGGCGCTGGCCAGCCGGCACATCAGCCAGGAGCTCCGCGCACAGCTCCAGCGCAACATCGTCCGCTCGCACGCCGCCGGCATGGGCCCACGGGTCGAGCGCGAGGTCGTCCGCGCTCTGATGTTCCTGCGGCTGAAGACGGTCGCCTCCGGGCACACCGGCGTGCGCCCCGAGGTCGCGCAGACCATGGCCGACGTCCTCAACGCGGGCATCACCCCCGTCGTCCACGAGTACGGCTCGCTCGGCTGCTCCGGCGACCTGGCCCCGCTCTCCCACTGTGCGCTGACGTTGATGGGCGAGGGCGACGCGGAAGGCCCCGACGGCACCGTGCGCCCCGCCGGTGAGCTGCTCGCCGCCCACGGCATCACCCCGGTCGAGCTGCGCGAGAAGGAGGGCCTCGCCCTCCTCAACGGCACCGACGGCATGCTGGGCATGCTCGTCATGGCCCTCGCCGACCTGAAGAACCTCTACACCTCGGCCGACATCACCGCCGCCCTCTCCCTGGAGGCGCTGCTCGGCACGGACAAGGTCCTCGCCCCCGAACTGCACGCCATCCGCCCGCACCCGGGCCAGGGCGCCAGCGCCGACAACATGCTGCGGGTGCTCGCCGGTTCCGGCCTCACGGGCCACCACCAGGACGACGCGCCGCGTGTGCAGGACGCCTACTCCGTGCGCTGCGCTCCCCAGGTCAACGGCGCCGGACGCGACACCCTCGACTACGCCGGGATCGTCGCCGACCGCGAACTGGCCTCCGCCGTCGACAACCCCGTCGTGCTCCCCGACGGCCGGGTCGAGTCCAACGGCAACTTCCACGGCGCCCCCGTCGCGTACGTCCTCGACTTCCTGGCGATCGTCGCGGCCGACCTCGGTTCGATCACCGAGCGCCGCACCGACCGGCTGCTGGACAAGAACCGTTCGCACGGGCTGCCGCCGTTCCTCGCCGACGACGCCGGGGTGGACTCGGGCCTGATGATCGCCCAGTACACCCAGGCCGCCCTGGTCAGCGAGATGAAGCGGCTCGCCGTCCCCGCCTCGGCCGATTCGATCCCGTCCTCCGCGATGCAGGAGGACCACGTCTCCATGGGCTGGTCGGCGGCGCGCAAGCTCCGTACCGCCGTCGACGACCTCGCCCGGATCGTCGCCGTGGAGCTGTACGCGGCGACCCGTGCCATCGAACTGCGCGCCGCGCAGGGCCTCGCGCCCGCCCCGGCCTCGCAGGCGGCCATCGAGGCGTTGCGCGCGGCGGGCGTCCAGGGGCCGGGGCCGGACCGCTTTCTGTCGCCGGACCTGGCCGCGGCGGACGCGTTCGTCCGTACCGGGAGGCTGGTCGCGGCGGTCGAGCCGGTGACCGGACCGCTGGCCTAGAAGAGCACCGCACCGGCCTGGAAGAACGGCCTGGAAGAACGCTGAAGATCCTGGCCTGTTCAGGCGGACAGGGCCTCGGCGCGGCGGACCGAGTAGGTGACGAACGCCGCGCCGATGCCCAGGAACGCCGTGCCGCCGATCAGATACGGGCTGGTGTCGACCCCGGCGCCGGTGTCGGCGAGCCTCGGGCCCGTCGCGGTGTCCTCGGCGGCGGTCGCCTGTCGGATCCGGGCGCCCGGAGCGCCGGCCGATTCGTCCGTCGCGTTGGCGGACGGGACGAACCACAGGGCGGCCAGCAACGTGCCCGCGGCGGTGGCGGTCAGGAGCGGGCGGCGAGCAGCGGCCACGGAATCGATCCCCCTTGTCACAGCCGTGAGTTAGGCCTGTACGCCGATGCTAGTGAAAGCAGCGGGTCGTGGGAAAGTCGCGGGGGCGGGGAGCTTACGCTCCGGCACATGAGCACTTCTGGGACATCACAATTTGTTCGGCTTCGCGTCGAAATGGTGTTGGAGATCACGGACCTGGACGCCCTCAGCGGCACCGCACTGGAGTCCATCGCCGCCGAGTACGGGGAGCCCGGCGGCGAGGCCGCCGAGGAGCGCGTACGGGCCGAGGAGGCCGTACGGGAGGACGGCGCGGAGGCCCTCGCCTCCCTCGTCGATCCGTTCGACCTGGTCAGCGAGGTGCCGGGGGTCGAACTCGCCCAGGCGTCCTGGAGCAGCGAGACCGTCGACTACGACCCGGACGACCCGGACGGCTGGGACCTCGACGAGGACGAGGAGGGCGGCGAAGAGGACTACGAGACCGACGACGTCGACGAGGTGGACGACGGCGTCCCGCACAATGGGTGAGGACGACGGCGGACACAACGGCGTGAGCGGCGGCACGGAGCAACGGGTCCGGCAGGTGTGAAGCACCGGCCCCGGCCCGCTTTCCGTGGGCCGGGGCCGTCGTGCGCACCGGTCTCGCACATACGTGATCGGAAGCGGGAACCACCGCCGCCGCGGATGCGTCGGTGAGTGTTGTTCCCCACATCTCTCTTGGATGTGGAACGAAGGACCCTTTCCATGGGTTCTAGGAACATTGACGGGTTTCGCCGGGCGACGGCGGCTCCGCTCGGGGTTTTTGGGGATTCGGCAACGATGGAGAAGCGTGTGATGACGGGAAGCAAGCGGCGCAGGGGCCTGATGGCCGCGTCCGCACTGCTCGGCGGCGTTCTGGTGCTCACGGCCTGCAACGACGGCGACGCGAGCGGCAGCAGCTCCGAGAGCTCGAAGAAGTCGCAGGCGGCCGAGGTCGACAAGGCGGCCGCCCAGGACGCGTCCGAGGCGCAGATAGCCATCTCGCCGAAGAACGGTGCGACCAACGCGAGCATCAACAACGACGCGAAGGTCACCGTCGCCAAGGGCACGCTGTCCCAGGTCGCCATGACCACGCAGGCCGGTGCGGCCGTCAAGGGCACGCTCGCCGCCGACGGCAAGAGCTGGAAGCCGGACGTCCAGCTGGAGCGCTCGACCACGTACAAGATCAGCGCGACGGCCAAGGACTCCAAGGGCCGCGAGGCGCACGAGAACTCCTCGTTCACCACCGTCTCGCCCGCCAACAGTTTCATAGGCAACTTCACCCCCGAGGACGGCTCCACGGTCGGCGTCGGCATGCCGGTCTCGATCAACTTCAACAAGCCGATCACGGACAAGAAGGCCGTCCAGGCCGGGATCACCGTGACGTCCAGCAGCGGCCAGCAGGTCGTCGGACACTGGTTCAACGCGCAGCGCCTCGACCTGCGCCCCGAGAACTACTGGCAGGGCGGCTCCACCGTCACGCTGAAGCTGGCGCTGGACGGTGTCGAGGGCGCGGACGGCGTCTTCGGTGTGCAGCAGAAGACGGTCACCTTCAAGGTCGGCCGCAACCAGGTCTCGACGGTCGACGCCAACACGAAGATGATGACCGTCACCCAGGACGGCAAGACGATCAAGACCATCCCGATCTCCTCCGGCTCCTCCGCCAACCCCACGTACAACGGGCAGATGGTGATCTCCGAGAAGTTCAAGGAGACCCGGATGAACGGTGCGACGGTCGGCTTCACCGACGGCGACGGCAAGGGCGAGTACGACATCAAGGACGTGCCGCACGCCATGCGGCTCTCCACCTCGGGCACCTTCATCCACGGCAACTACTGGGGCGCGCGGTCGATCTTCGGCAGCGCCAACACCAGCCACGGCTGTGTCGGTCTCGCCGACGTGAAGGGCGCGAACGACGCCGGCCAGCCCGCCGCGTGGTTCTACAACAACTCCCTCGTCGGCGACGTGGTCATCGTCAAGAACTCCCCGGACAAGACCATCACCCCCGACAACGGCCTCAACGGCTGGAACATGAGCTGGGCGGAGTGGACGGCGGGCTCCCAGGCCTGACCCGCACGCACCACCCCTCCCGCAGTCCCGAATCCCGTACGGAGGCGGCGGCACCCGGATCCCCTCGGATCCGCGGCGCCGCCGCCTTCGGCGTACGCAGGTGTTCTCACCCGGCTCTCATCCTGGCCTTAACCCACCATCACGACCGGCTCGTAGCTTCGCGCCATGTTCTTCACCTACCTCCGGCGCGAACTGCGCCGCCGCAGAAAGGCGGCGCTGGTCGTCGCCTCGGGACTCGCCCTGGGCATCGCGCTGGTCATCGTCGTCAGCTCGGTCTCCTCCGGCATGAGCAAGGCCCAGGACAAGGTCCTGCAATCGCTGTACGGCCTCGGTACGGACATGACGGTCACCAAGGCCGCCGTCGCTCCCGGCTCAAGCGGCGGACGCCCGAAGTTCGAGTTCGACGCCAAGGGCAACGGCGACGACTCGACACAGAGCAGCGACCGGGTCCTGGTACAGGGCTTCCAGACGCTGGCCTCCTCCACCGTCGACGCGATCGGCGGACAGAACGGTGTCGCGGACGCCGTCGGCGGACTCAGCCTGAACGTCATGAAGGTCGACGGCCAGTTCAGGCGCGGCGAGTTCAAGCAGCAGGGCGGCACGGGAGGCCAGGACGACCGGGGCGGTCCCGGCGGGCAGGGCGGCGGCGCCGCGCAGCCGCAGGGCGAGGTCAGGGGCGGCGGTGCCTCCTTCGACGTCAACTCCTACTCCGTGTACGGCACCGACGTCACGAAGCAGGCCCTCGGCCCGCTGACCTCCTCGGAGATCACCAAGGGCCGTACGTTCAAGACGTCCGAGACCGACGCGAAGATCGCCGTCGTCGACTCCGCGTACGCCAAGGAGAAGAAGCTCGACGTCGGCAAGACCGTGACCATCCACGGGACCGAGTTCACGATCGTCGGGGTCTCGACCGCCGACAGCGGTGACGCGGCCGCCAACCTCTACATCCCGCTGAAGCAGGCGCAGACTCTCGCCGACTCGAAGAACAAGGTCACCACGGTCTATGTGAAGGCCGCGGACTCGCAGCAGATCGACCAGGTCAAGTCCACCATCCAGAAGAACGTCCCGGGCACGACCGTCACCACCTCCGCCGATCTCGCCGACACCGTCTCCGGCTCCCTCTCCACCGCCTCCGACCTGGCCGCAGGCGTCGGCAAGTGGCTGTCGATCGCGGTTCTGGCCGCCGCCTTCCTGGTCTCCGGACTGCTCACCTCCTCGGCGGTCAGCCGCCGGGTACGGGAGTTCGGCACCCTGAAGGCGCTCGGCTGGAAGAGCGGCCGGGTCACCCGTCAGGTCGTCGGCGAGGCCCTCGTCAACGGACTGCTGGGCGGGGTGCTCGGCATCGCCGTCGGGCTTGCCGGCGCGTACGTCGTGACCGCCATCAGCCCCACCCTCACCGCACAGCTCGGCTCCTCGGGCGGCGGAATGGGCGGCGGCCGGTTCATGGCCGGTCCGGGCGGTCCCGGAGCGGCCAGGACGCTCGACGTAGCACTGACCGCACCCGTCTCGCTCTCCATCATCCTGATCGCCGTCGCCCTGGCCGTGGCGGGCGGGCTGATCGCCGGTGCGTTCGGCGGCTGGCGGGCCTCCCGGCTGCGCCCCGCCGACGCCCTGCGCCGCGTCGAATAGCCCGCCCGGCGCCCAACCCCCCTTGTTCCAGCAGGAGTTGACCCATGTACACGCTCAGAGACGTCACCAAGCGCTATACGCGCGGCAAGACCACCGTCCACGCGCTCGCCGGTGTGGACCTGACCATCGAGGACGGCGGACGGCTCGTCATCCAGGGCCCCACCGGCGGCGGCAAGTCCACTCTGCTGCAGATGCTCGGCGGTCTCGACCGCCCCACGAGCGGCAGCGTCGAACTCGACGGTGTGGACCTCGCGAAGCTCGGGGAGGCCAAGCTCACCAAGGTGCGCGCGCAGAACATCGGCTTCGTCTTCCAGAGCTTCAACCTCATCCCGACGCTCACCGCCCAGGAGAACGTCGAGACCGCGCTCGTACCGCTGGGCGGCAAAGCGTCCGAGCGGCGCAGGCGGGCCGCCGAGGCACTGGACTCCGTCGGACTCGGTGAACGGCTCGGACATCTGCCCGGTGAGATGTCCGGGGGCCAGCAGCAGCGGGTGGCGATCGCCCGAGCGCTGGTGAAGAGGCCGAAGGTGCTGCTCGCCGACGAACCCACCGGCAACCTCGACGAGTCGATGCGCGACGAGGTCATGGAGGTGCTGGAGACCATGTGGAAGGAGCACGGACTGACCTTCATCATGGTCACGCACGACAGCGCCATCGCCCGGCGGGCGCCACGGCTGGCGACCATCCGCAAGGGCGAGGTCACCGTCACGGAGAACGCGGCGGCCTGAGGGGGGACGTGCGGCGGTGTCGGCCGCTCCGTTCGGCGGTGGAACGACCGGCTGGGCCACCGCCACGGAGGCCGTCGCCCGGCTTTGTCTGCCGGCCCTGCGGGGTGCCCGCGTCCGCTTCGGTCCCGGCGGTCGTGCTCACCCGGCCGGCGTTGCTGTCGCTGCCACCATGGGCGACGCGGACCGTCCGCCGAAGCCCTTTCCCCTACCACCGACATGGGCTTTCGCGCAGGCAAGGCACAATGACGCTCGTGCCCGCAACATCGTACGTGTGATCGATCGCCGGTAGCGGATGGTTGATCACGTGCGTAGCGTGGCGTGCGGGGCGGTTTTCCGATCAGGGACACGGGGGTGTCGACGATGTCGTTCGAAGACGAGTGGGGCGCGGAGAAGGCCGCGGAAAGGGAGGGGCCGCGGGCTGGAACGCCCTCACTCACCTGATGGCCGCCGACGTGGACGAGAAGCCGTACGACCCGAACGTCAAGGGGTCCTCCCTCTGGAGCAAGGACGAGGGCGAACCCGGTCTACAGCGAAGCCTTCCTGACCGAGGTCGGAGACTCCATCCGCGACTGGGAGACCCACGACAAGGACGCGTACGACGGCGTCATGAAGAACTGGCAGGGCACGCAGGAAGACCCGATGAAGGGTCTGCTGAACCCGATGAGTCGCAACCCGTCCGCGGCCACCCACTACTTCGATCCGAACACCACGGACAACCTGAAGTACTTCATGGAGGACCGGCATTGGCCCGGCGGGGACGTCGAAGGCAAGATGCCTTCCGAGGCCCAGTACACCTCGGCCCGCGCCGAGTTCGGTGGCGCGCTGGAGGCGGCGGCGACCGGCCGCGCGCCGGGCAGCCCCCTGCATCCCGTTGGCACCCGGGCATCGACCGAGGTGACCTCACCCGGATCATCCGGTCCACGGCCGAGGACCCGAATGCCTTCGGCGTCATCCACAAGGCGCAGAGCACGGTCATCGCCGACGGGCTGGACCGCTTCCCCGTGGACTCGTACCGCAAGGAGGACCCCGAGATGCGTGCCTGGATCAGGCAGTCCTCGGAGGTGCTCGGCCACCTCGACGGTGTACGCGGCGACGTCATCTACGACCTCGGCCAAGCGGAGAAGGACGTGAACGGCTGGAACAAGATGATGAACTACCACGTCATCGGCGCGCCCCTGACGGCCATCCCCGTCGTCGGTGACGCCGTCCAGCGCGCGGTCGACGTCGGTACGGCGAAGTACATGACCGATCTGAACACCAGGGTCGATGCCCAGACCCGTAACGACATGATCAACCATTACGACAACGGAGAGCGCCAGATGTACGCCATGCTGCGGAAGATGGCGTTGGACAAGGGGCTCGACAAGACGGAGCTGGACGCGAGCCCCGGTGAGTACGAGGACGGCCTTCAGCCGCTGGCCCGGCAGTGGTACCAGTCCGGTATCAAGGACGCCGACATGAAGATGGGCCAGCCGTAGTGAACACGAAGTGGCTCTTCCTGCCCGCCGTTCCGATCGCCGCGGCGGTCGGAACGGCGCTGGTGCTGTGGCCCGACGACGAGGACGAGCGGCCCGCGCGGACGACATCCGGAGCGTGCCAGGGCCACGGAAGGGTTCCGTGCCACTCGGCGGCGGAATGGCTGACCGGGCGACCGCCACGGAGGCAGTCGCCCAGCTCCCGGCCGGATGCGACCGGCGCACGGGGTCGACGACGCCCTACCTCACCGTGGCGCTGAGCGCGCCCTCGTAAGGGGAGGAGCACGGCACCGTCGACCGCGACACGGCGATCCGCAACAGCGCGGTAGTGGCACGTGAGAGTGCCGCCAACCTCGCGCGCACAGAGGGATGTTCATGAACAAGAAGTACCTGATCCTGCCGGCCGTGCTCGTGGCCGCGGCGGCCGTCGTCGCCGTGGTTCAGCTCTGGCCCAGCCCGCTGAAGGATCTCCGTGCGAAGAATCTGTGCCTGGGGATGCTCGCGAAGGAGACGGTGGGCCTGCTCGACGACCACGAGGGGGGCAAGCTGGTCGTGGACGAGGACAAGGGCGAAGGAGCGGATCCGGTGTTCTCCACCGTCTGCTTCGTCGGTCGCGAGACGGGCAAGGACACGACTCCCCGCACCCAGTACACCCTCGACGTGCGGCCGGCCGACACACTCGACAAGCCCGCCAAGGACGCCGCCCCGGTCGGCGGCGGGTACTCCGGCTGGATCGGGCCGCGCCAGAGCGAAGTCCAGCTCCCCGCACCCTGCGCCAAGCCCATGGGAACCAGCGCACCTCACGTCACCGTGACTCTGAAGGTCGCCCCAGGTGTCCTGGTCAAGGAGAACTGGGACACGGCGGCCCTGACCTCCAAGAGCCGCACCATCCTCTTGGAGGCCCTCGGCAACCTCACCGAACAGTACGACTGCGTGGCATAGCATCCGGCCGGTGTCGGCGGGGGGTGTTGTCGTTGACGGTTTGCGCTGGGTGTCGGCACGGATCCCAATGGACGTTGACCCAATCAGTCATGTCAACTCACCTGTGAAAGATAGCGTGTTCACTGCCGTTTCTGGTCAACTACTGGACGGAATCGACAGTGCCTGCCTCCCTCGGGACGCCCTGGTCCTCTCCGGTGTCTTCGGTGCGCTGGCCACCATGGCCAGTCCGGTCGCCGGACTCTTCCTGCTGGTCGCGGGCGCGGGCTGGCTGCTGGACCGGGACTGGCGACGGGCCGCCGTGCTGTGCGCCCCGCCCGCGGCCGTGGTCGGACTGACCACCCTGCTGTTTCCGTTCAGCGGCGAGATGCCGATGGCGACGAGCGATGTCTGGAAGCCGGTCCTCTTCGGCGTGCTGCTCCTCGCACTGGCGCCGCGGGAGTGGCGCGTGCTGCGGTTCGGCGCGGGGATCTACGCGGTCGGCGTCGTGCTGACCGTTCTCATTGCGTCGCCGGTCGGCTCCAACGTCATCCGCCTCGCCGAACTGTTCGGACCGCCGGTCCTGCTCGCCGCGCTGTCGGCCCACGGGGTGCGGTTCTGGCGGAGGGCCGCCCTCGGTGCGGCCCTGGCACTGTCCCTCCAATGGGTCACGCAGCATGCCGTCCATGTGCTGGAGATGTCGACTCCCGTGCCGGCCTGGGCCACGGAGACCGAGGGCGTGGTGGCCGCCCTCGACCGCCTCGGGGCCGATCGCACACGCGTCGAGGTGGTGCCGGCCGTCGATCACCGGGAGACGAGCGCCCTCGGCCCCCACGTCAACCTGGCCCGTGGCTGGAATCGCCAGCTCGACGTGGAGCGCGGGGCGCTCTTCTACGAAGGCTCCTTCTCCGCCGAGAAGTACCGCGGCTGGCTTCACCGCTGGGCGGTGGGCTACGTCGTGCTGCCGGAGGGCACCCCGGACTGGGCAGCGAAGGACGAGGCCGCGCTCGTGCGCGACGAGCCGGGCTGGCTGAGGCCCGTGTGGCGGGACACCCATTGGCGCGTCTACCGGGTCGAGGACGCGACGCCCGTGGTGTCGGGCGCCGGCTCGTCCGTCGTCTGCGGCGACGGCGCCGGACTCGTCGTACGGACCCGCGCGCCCGGATCGGTGATCCTGCGCGTCGCCTACTCCCCCTGGCTCCGGGCCGACACCGGCTGCGTGGAGCGGGCGGGCGAGTGGACCCGGCTGAAGGTGCGGGCGGCCGGTGAGTACCGGATCGGCTCCTCGTACGGACTTCCCTCGCAGGGAAAGTGCTGAGCCGGCACACGGCACCCGCTGCCGGCGCCGGCCGCTGAGGTGGGTGTGCGGACCGCCCGCGCTCGCGGAAGGCGGCCGGGAGCGTCGCTGCCGACGCAGGCGGTCGGTCCGGGCAGCGGGCTCCGGGTCTCCGCACCCTATGGTGCAGCTGGCTACACCATGGTTCCGGGAGGCGGGTCCCTCGTGGCGACGGGCGAGCGCCGGAAGGATGGAGCCATCACGAGACACCACCCCGACCACGGAGGATCACCATGAAAGCACTGCTCTGGATCGTGCTCTGCGCGGCGATCGCCGCGAACGTCTGCCTGAACTTCCTCGTGGGCGAAGGCGCCCTGCAGATCGCGCTGAGCGTCGTCTCCGGCGTGGTCGTCCTCGCGTCCGGAGCGGGCCTGTGGATGCTGCGCCGCCCGGCCGACGCATGAGCTCGGACACGGCCCGGGGCCCACTATGCGGATACCCTGGCGCATCTTTCCGGGTCACTGGGACAATCGGTATGCCACAACGGTTCTGTACGTCGCTTTCGTGAGCCGCAGAGCGCGCGATACCCGGCGACGCCCTCAATGGGGAGGGGGACCGCTGGTGCCCCTCGGGACGAGGGCACCCTCGCGCGCACTGCCGACCCACGGAAGGTCTTGATCAGATGCCGGTCACCCCTGACTCCGCGACCTCGCACACCACCGAGAGCCGCATCATCGAGCCGCTGTACGCGGAGATACTCCGCCGGAACCAGGGCGAGAAGGAATTCCACCAGGCGGTACGAGAGGTTCTGGAGACCCTCGGCCCGGTCCTCGCACAGCGGCCCGAGTTCGTGGACGCCCGGATCATCGAGCGCGTCTGCGAGCCGGAGCGCCAGCTCATCTTCCGCGTGCCGTGGTCCGACGACTCCGGCGACATCCATGTGAACCGCGGCTTCCGTGTCGAGTTCAGCAGCTCGCTCGGTCCGTACAAGGGCGGACTGCGCTTCCACCCCTCGGTCAACCTCGGCATCGTGAAGTTCCTCGGCTTCGAGCAGATCTTCAAGAACGCGCTCACCGGCATGCCCATCGGCGGCGGCAAGGGCGGCGCCGACTTCGACCCGAAGGGCCGTTCCGACGCCGAGATCATGCGGTTCTGCCAGTCGTTCATGACCGAGCTGCACCGGCACCTCGGGGAGTACACCGACGTCCCCGCCGGTGACATCGGCGTCGGCGGCCGGGAGATCGGCTACCTGTTCGGCCAGTACAAGCGGATCACCAACCGTTACGAGTCCGGAGTCCTCACCGGGAAGGGCCTGGGCTGGGGCGGCGCCCAGGCGCGCACCGAGGCGACCGGGTACGGCTGCGTCCTCTTCACCGCCGAGATGCTCCGCAGCCGGGGCGAGTCCCTCGACGGGCAGCGCATCGCCGTCTCGGGCTCGGGCAATGTCGCGATCTACGCGATCGAGAAGGCCCAGCAGCTCGGCGCGACGGTGGTGACCTGCTCCGACTCCAACGGCTACGTCGTGGACGAGAAGGGCATCGACCTCGCCCTGCTCAAGGAGATCAAGGAGGCCGGCCGCGGCCGGATCTCCGAGTACGCGGAGCGGCGCGGCGAACACGTCAGGTACGTCGCCGGCACCGGCGTCTGGAACGTCCCCTGCGACGTGGCCCTGCCCTGCGCCACCCAGAACGAACTCCACGAGGCCGACGCGCTGGCCCTCGTGCACAACGGTGTGAAGGCCGTCGCCGAGGGCGCCAACATGCCCACCACACCGGAGGCCGTACGCGTCCTCCAGGAAGCGGGCGTCGCCTTCGCCCCCGGCAAGGCGGCCAACGCGGGCGGCGTCGCCACCAGCGCCCTGGAGATGCAGCAGAACGCCTCACGCGACTCCTGGACGTTCTCCCACACCGAGGAGCGCCTCGCGGAGATCATGCGCCACATCCACGACTCCTGCTACACCACGGCGGAGCGCTACGGCAGCCCCGGCAACTACGTGGTCGGCGCCAACATCGCCGGCTTCGAACTGGTGGCGGACGCGATGCTCGCACAGGGGCTCATCTGATCCGTCGGTCCCTCGAACGACCGCTCGGCCCGGCCGTCCTCCACGGCCGGGCCGAGCGGTGTCAGGCGGCCGGCAGTGCGCGGCGCCGAAGGGTCTCCGCCAGGCCCGGTCATTGGTGGAGAACCCCTCTTCGTTCGGTGCCCGATCGCCGCCGGAAAGCGGTGATCGGCCGGAGGCGGTGGCTGGCCTTCATCCGATTCCACCCGGGTTCAGGGAGCGTCCCGGCCCGGGTGACGCTCGATGCCGGTCGTCAGGGCGTGGGTAGAGGCACGACCCCGCACACGAACTCGGACGTCGCGTCAGTCCTCGGCCGCCGGTGCGGCGGCGACCCCGATCGGGCAGGAGACGCCCGTCCCGCCGATCCCGTAGTACCCCGCCGAGTTGGCCGCCCGCGCCGTGGCGCCGTCACACTCCATGCGGACCGCGGATGCGACCACGACCGCGGATCGGGCTACTGTGCCCGACAGCCGTCAGGGGGCATTGAACTCCGTGACCCGCCAGATGGAACCCACCCGGTCGACGCGGAGCCAGGTGTATCCCTCGGTGCAATCGATGTCGACACGGACGGAATCCGGGGTGTCCTGGGGGTCGCCACCAGCCTTGTAGCTGTTCGGCGAGTTCACGCAGGCGGTCTGGCTGAAGACGTATCGGTCATCTGTTGCAAGCTCGGCGAGCGCCTCGGAGCACGACCCTCCGATGGTGCTCGCATAGGAACGCAGCCGGGCATCGGCCAGCCCACAGGCCAATGCCGTGTCGCCTCGTGCCAGAGCCTGTGCGAATTGTCGTGCTCCGTCCCGCGCGGTGGTTGCCGGCTCCGCAACGGTGGGTGCACTCGTCGCGGCGGCTGCGGATCCCGAGCCGGGCGCGGAGGCTGCTGCCGACGCTTCGGCAGGTGTGCGGCTCGTGGAGTCGGCGCATCCTGCGGTGCCCGTCAAAACCAACAGAGTTGCGGCGACGAAGCGGAAGGCGCCGTTAGTGATCACGTGTGAAGCCTACCGACTGTCCACGCTGTGAGGTGAGTTGACGTCGGTGATCAAGCGGCGCGGGCGTTCTCCTTGTGGTGGCTGTCGCAGCCGCGGCCAGCAAAGGCTGAACATCATCCACGGTCGGCCGGCCCGGCAACGGACGGCCCGTGCGGAGTCGGGCGGCCTGCGTCGGGCTCGTACGACTCTTCACAACGACATGTCTCAACGCAGCTCTCGTCCATGACGGTGATCCGGCCGGGGTGGTACTGCCGAAGCTGCACTGGCGCAACGCAGCCGAGACAGTCGCAACGGGATTGCCGCACGATGTTCCCGCGCCCCGCGAGGGTGAGTACGAAGACGACTTCGTGCCTCGCCCCTGCACGGTCTGTCCGACTGGCCGAGTATCCGGGCTACGACCTCCCCGATGAGCTGCTGGCGGCCCTGAGCCCCCGCTTCGAAGAGCTCCAGGACCGCATCGGGGTTCTGGTCAGGCCCGGACGGGGGCGGTTGCGTGCGTCCGGCTTACTGCTTGCTTTCACCCAGGGCGGTGCGCAGCCAGTGAATGGACCCCTGCGACAGCAGCTCATCGGCCAGCCGGTTCGCGGTCTCGGTGACGAGCCGCCCCCGGCTGTTGTCGATCCACCGCTGAGCGTTCCCATAGCCCTGCGCCTTGTACTCGATGCCTTGGAGCAGGCACTCCAGCTTGTCCGCGTCGCGGGCGCAGATCGCTTCCGGTGTTTCCTTGGCCTCGTACTCCGCAACCAGTTCACGGACCGCCGAGGCCAGGACCTCGGGCATGCCCGCCGTCTGGTCGGTGGTGACTTCCTGCGGATCGGCAGCGGGCGCGTACTTCTTCCCGAGGTGGTTCACGTCCCCGGTCCGGCTCTCCTGCGTGTCGTGCCACACCGCGAGGTAGGCCGCTCGGGCCGGGTCGGCACCCTCCAGCTTTGCGATGATCGTGGCGATCAGGGACGTGCGCCATGAGTGCTCGGCGACGCTCTCGGGGTCGCGAACCCCGGCCATCCACCAGCCGGTGCGTCGCGTCTGCTTGAGCGTGCCTGCCTCGTACAGGAAACGGCCCACTGCGGACAGGTCGTCAGCCACGCCTTTCTCCTCTCACGCCTCGGCAAGGCGGATCGCGTACCGGATGGTCTCCAGCTCCCGGCGCGCTCGCGCCGACAGCTCCCGGCTATCCAACATCACGGGGAGGGATGCGCGTAGCTCGTTCCCGCTCGGAGTTCCGGGACGCAGCAGGTTCGGCCGGGCGGCGAGCAAGGCCCACAAGGTGTGGACGTTCAGGTCGAAGAAGCCACGGCTCGGGTTCATGCCTCGCACGAGATGGCACATCAGCTTGTCGCCGGGCCACGGGCCTGGCTTCGCGGCGGCGATGAAGTCGTCGGTCATCTGGATGTGCGGTGTCTCGCCGATCCAGTACGCCCAGTAGTTGAGGTTCGCTGCCTCGCCGGCATCGTCGTCGTCGAGCGTTGTGGTGATGAAGTGCCCCATCCGGTCCCGGTCGCCTTGCCTGGCGGCGACGGCCGCGACCGAGCGAGAGTTGAGCCAGGTTGCCAGCCAGCCGTCCGGGCGCTCGGTCCGCTGCTGCTGGGCCAGCCACTCGGAGGTGTCGGGCGCGTTGTCGTACCCGGCCAGATAGAGGGCTTGGCGGCGCAGCAGGAAGCGTTCCCTGCCGCGAGCCTGCTCGGCGGCCTGGCGCATGCGGGAGAAGAAGCGCCTGCGGTCGGCGGCGGGGAGTTCCGGCCCGCGCGGCACGGGGCCCCGGCGCGGTCGCGGTGGGTCGGGTAACGCTCGCAGCGGTGTCGGGGTCACGCCGTTGAGCGGCCAGGACAGCACCTCGACCAGGTCGCGCTGCAGGACCCATGCACCAATCGGGCTGTTGTCGACGGGAACGTCGTGGGCGAGGGCACCGGTCAGCAGTACATCTGCCTCCATGGCCCGCTCCAGGGCCAAGAGCAGGGCCGGTGCACTGCCCAACTGCAAGAGCTGGTGGCGGTACATGAGCATCTGCCCAGCAAGTACAGCCGTCAGGGGGCGGCGCCCCGATTCCCATCCTGCAATGGTGTCGGGCGAGACCCGGAACCGCTCCGCGAAGGCTTCCTGCGTGTGGCCCAACTGCTCGCGAACCAGGCGGAAGACGTACCCGGATACCAGGCCGCTACGGCTCCTCTGTGTTCCCTGACCGCCGGTCAGGGTGGTGTGTGAGCCGGTGTCCATGGCATCCCCCTTGCCTGTCGACTTGCCTGTCGACCACAGCCGGGCACCCGTACCCCCGGTCGGTTCAAGCGGCGGCCCCTGCTCCGTACCGTCGTAGGGGCAGTGATGGTCGCATGACGCAGAGTAGTGGAAAGGGTGTCGTCGTGACGATGACGATCAAGGTGTACGAGGTGACTCGCGACGGGCTGACATGCATCGTTCGCCCGAAAGCTGCGGTCACCCCGCTCAAGGAACCACCCCGATCATCGGCTTACCCGGCCTGCGAGTGCGACCGGTGCGCAGGCAGGGATCGGAATGCCGTGGGGGTGTCATGTTCGGCCCGATGACACCCGATGCCCCCTCACCGGTCAAGGGTTGTGACGTCTGCGGCGCGCTGGCCCGCCAGCGGGAAGTGGCGTGGCAGGCGCGGGACATGTCGCGGGTGACGGACTGCAGCGTCGAGCTGCGGCGACACCCGCACAAGAAGCCACAGGGGAAGCAATGAGGTCAGTGTTGCAGTACGTCATGCACAAGATCGAGACGGCATCTCAGAGCGAAGTGACCATGTCCGCCGGCTGTTTGAAACCCGGATGCGGTTGGACGCTGGCGGTGACTGCCGACATCGACGCGGCCAATCAGGCGTGCATGACACACACCGGCCGAAACAGTGATCACGTCTTGTTCGCCCGGGAGTGGACGGACGTGGCGGTCGTGCGTCGGCTCGGTGCCGAGTGAGTACACGCACGACGGTGGCCGCTGCTGGGTTCGTTGCCTGGGTGGTGACGGTCACGTTGCTGGTCGGCGGCTATAAACGACCTGTCGGCGGCGAAGGCGGGTGTGGTCCGCCCGGACTTCGAGGCCATGGTGAAGGCGCTCAAGTCGGTCCACATGCCGGACGGGCAGCCGGTGCACGGCGTCATCGTCGTCGCGGACGACCGGCTCACGCGCAGGGCCGGGGACTACGAGCGGTTCGTGGACGCACTCACGTACGAGGAAGGACGGCTCTACGCCGACGCCAAAGGGTCGAAGAACCTCTACAGCGAGGACGTGGAGTCCATGGGCCTCTTCGGCGTCGTCATCTCCAAGATGGAGGTGCGCAAGATGCAGCGGCGTGCGCGCCGCTCGCACCGCGCCCGCGCGGAACTGGGCATCCCAGTGGGTGGGAAGCGCCCGTTCGGCTGGCAGGACGACAAGCTCACGCTGGAGCCCGAGGAAGCGGCCTGGCTGGCGAAGGGCGCCCGTGAGGTGATCGCGGGCAAGTCCATGCACTCGATCCTCCGAGAGTGGCGGGAGGCAGGCGTCCGCACGATCAACGACAAGGAGTGGGCGAGCCGCTCGCTGAAGCTCGCACTCTGGAACCCGCGGCTGTGCGGGTGGCGGAAGCACAACGGAGAACTGGTCCGTGATGCCAACGGTGTGCCGGTCGTGGGCCGCTGGGAACCGATTATCACCCCGAAGGAGTGGATGGCCATCGACGCCGTCTTCTCGGCCCGCGTCGGTCCCAATGTGAAGTCTGACGGCACGGTCACGGACTACCGAACACCCTCGTATCTGCTGACCGGAATCCTCCGATGCGGAAAGCCCGGCGCGGACGGCCAGATCTGCAACTCGCCCCTCCGCGCGACCGTGCGGCCAGATCTCTCCGGCGGCTATCTCTATCAGTGCCCCAGTAAGGAAATGGGCGGCTGCGGTGGAACGGGACGCAATGGTGCCAAGATTGACGAATCCGTCACGGAAGCAGTTCTGGCGAAGCTGGAGGAGCGGGCAGCTAGGACGGCGCATATGGACGGGAAGTGGGCAGGGGAGGACGAGCTGGACCGCTTGACGCGGAAGCAGCGCAAGCTGCTCCAGGCTTGGCAGGAGGACCAGATCTCGGATGAGTTGTTCTTCCCTGAGAATCAGAGGATGGAATCCCGGGTCAAGGAACTGCGTGCGGACCGTACGCGCCACGTCCTCAACCAGCAGCGTGCAGCCGAGGTCACCGGCGACGTACGTGAGCGCTGGAACTCCGGCAGGCTGGACTTGGCGCAGAAGCGCGCCCTGATTAGGGAGGCACTGCATGCGGTGATCGTCCTGCCGGTAGGCGGCGGAGGCCGACGCCCCTTCAACCCTGACCTTCTGGTCCCGAAGTGGCGCGACTGACAGCGAGCTGAAACGGAAAGGGGCACAGCCATCCGGCTGGTGCCCCTTCGTTCGTGCTGCGGGTCTGGACTACCGCTGCTTGCGCGTGGCCTTGGTCGAGTTCTGATGCTCGAACTCCAAGCCGAGTAAGGTGGAAACGCGCTGCCATCGTTCTTCGCTCCATGCCGGAGCCTTGGCAGCCTGAATGCGGCCCCACTCGCGAGCAGTGGTGTCGGTCAAACGGAAGTCCTTTCCCTGGGTTACATGTTGCGCGGCGGGAGCAACGTTCAATTCTAGCTTCGTGCGCGCGTATTCTAAATATGGAATCCCGTAATTCTGCAAGGGATTTGAGGGTCCCGCCGTGATGTTTCGCATCGGATCTGCCGAAGAGCAGCGTGGGTACATCCGATAGACCGTGTTCGGCCCGGCACGATGTAGCCGGGCACTCCTGTGATGAGGGTCGCGCCCCTGGCTGGCCCGTTCACCCCGTGCGGGGAGGGGCACATGACCCCCGCTCGACGGGGATGGAGGGCGCTCACGCGCCTCACAAGGAGGACTCTCGCTTGCCCATCAAGCTCAAGGAGTGGGCCGCCATCTCGCGCCCGGAGTACCGGCGCATGGCCCGTGACACCCGCTTCGACCTCGCGTTCCGCGTTCACTTCGCCGCCCTCGGGAAGGTAAACCAGTTGGGCCACGCCGAGTTGACCTCCGGGGAACTCGCGGCGATCCTCACCCGAATGGACGGCCAGCCTCAGCCGAAGCAGGGCGTAAGTCGCGCGATCAAGTCGGCCAAGGATCTCGGCTTGGTCGGCCCGTCATGGTGGGATCTGGCAAGCAAGCACGTCATGCACCTGAGCAAGAAGCGCATTCCCGAAGACATCGCGATCCAGCCACTCACCGAAGCCGAAGAACGACAGATGGCTGCCGACTGCCGTGAGGTGTACGAGTCCTTCATGGCCCAGTACAGCGGAGCTCATTGAGGGCTGCACTGGGCCTGAAGGTTAGTCCTCGCCAGGAGCCTCGGCGACGCCGATCGGGCAGGCCACGCCCGTGCCGCCGATGCCGCAGTAGCCGTTGATGTTGCGGTCGAGGTACTGCTGGTGATATGCCTCGGCGGGCCAGAACGGGCGGCCCTCGGCCGGGAGGATCTCCGTGGTGATCTCGCCGAAGCCGGAGCCCGTGAGGACCTTCTGGTACGCCTCGCGGGAGGCCGCCACCGCTGCCGCCTGCTCGGGGGAGTGGGTGTAGATCGCCGAGCGGTACTGCGTACCCACGTCATTGCCCTGGCGGAAGCCCTGGGTCGGGTCGTGGGACTCCCAGAACAGCTTCAGCAGTTCGGCGTACGAGACGGTCTTCGGGTCGAAGACGACCCGGACCGCCTCCGTGTGGCCGGTCAGGCCCGAGCAGACCTCTTCGTACGCGGGGTTCTCGGTGTAGCCGCCCTGGTAGCCGACGAGCGTCGTCCAGACGCCGTCCGTCTGCCAGAACTTGCGCTCGGCGCCCCAGAAGCAGCCCAGCGCGAAGTCCGCGACCTCCAGACCCTCCGGGTACGGGCCCAGCAGTGGGTTGCCGAGGACCGTGTGGCGGGACGGGACGGTGAACTCGGGGGTGGGGCGGCCCTTCAGGGCCTCCTCGGGGGTGGGGAGCTGCGGGGTACGGCGGTGCAGGAACATGCGGGGGCTCCTCCGGGGGCTGCGGTTTACGGTCCGTACAACGCGGTGCGGGCGCCGGAGATTCCGGCGCCCCGCCGCCCCCGCCGTCCCGACGCGTCCGTGGCGGTCGGTCGCGGTCAGTCGTCGTCCTTTGCGACCTTCAGGGCGCTGTACTCGTGGCATGTGGTGAAGAAACGTTTCGGAGAGGTGTAGTACGACCACGGGGCGTACGGCGACGGGACGTTGTCGGCGGCGGGGCAGTCGATCAGGCGGAACTGCTCCATCGCCTCCTCGTACCGGTCCTGCCAGTACAGCGTCCAGGCCAGCATGTGACGGGCCCGGACCAGCCGTCGGTCCTCGGGGTCGGCCGCGGCGGCGGCAGCCACGTCGGCCAGGCAGGCGTCGGCCGCGGCGATCAGTTCCGGGCTCTTGTAGTACTCGTCCGGGTCCGTTCCCGAGCTGCTCCGTTCCTCCTTGAACGCGGCGTACAGCGGGAGCAGCGAGAGCAGCCGGCCGGGGCTGCTCCGCCTCGCCGCTTCCTGTGCGAGGTACCCGGCCTGCCGGTACGAGCCGGCCCAGCGGTGGCACCAGTACCGGAGCGCCGTGTCGTGGGCCGCGAGGTGAGGCCCGCCGCGCACGACGATCTTCGCCCACAGGGCACGGCACGCTGCCCGGTCGTAGTCGAGGGCGAGGGCGCAGGGGATCTCGGCGACGTACGGACACGGGTCGTCGCCCGCCAGTGCCTGGGCCTCGTGGCACGCCTCGCGGGCCCTGGTCATCACCTGGCGGAAGACGGAGGACTGCTCCCACGTGGGGTGCTGTGTCGGCTTCGTACCGTGGACCTGCGCGGCGACTTCGATCAACGCGCCGGCGTGCACGAGGGCCGCACCCGCGTCCTTGGGGCGTGCGGCGCGCCAGGCCAGCAGCCAGGCGTCGTCGGCCGCGGCCTCGTCCTGGAGGACGGCGGCGCGCCGGTAACGCTCCTGCCGGTTCCGGCCCGCCTTGCGGAGGAAGGCGGCACCCGCCCGCCAGTCGCCGGAGCGGAGGGCAGTGCGGATCTCCTCGTCGCGGCTTTCCTCGTCGGGGATTCCCTCGTCGGGGAGCTTCTTGTCGGGG
Organism: Streptomyces sp. NPDC014727; assembly: GCF_043083485.1. NCBI lineage: Bacteria > Bacillati > Actinomycetota > Actinomycetes > Kitasatosporales > Streptomycetaceae > Streptomyces > Streptomyces sp. NPDC014727. Next base: position 270,024 of record NZ_JBIBYR010000002.1, read on the forward strand.
ATCTTCTCGTCGTGCGGGTCGGAGGTGCTCCCCGGGGCGGTCCACGGCGGCGTCCTCCGTACCTTCTTACGGACCTTCGCCCAGAGGTACTCGGGCGTCTGGAGGGACTCGCGCAGAGCGGTGGCCGACGGGAGCAGCCGGGGTGTCGTCGTGGAGGGCTCCGGTTCGATGCGGGGAAGTCCGGTGCGGGGAAGGGGGCGGAGGTCGGGGTCGAGCAGGGCGCGCAGCGGCTTTGTGTCCGGGACATCCGCCACCGACGCGTCCAGCGCCGCCGGGAGCAGCTCCGCGTGGCCCGGCGGCAGCTCCAGGGATGCCTCGTCGTCGGTCCAGGGAAGCCGCCAGCGGGCGCGTTCCTGCCGTACGTACTCGGCCTCGGCCAGTTTCCGCAGCCCGGAGCGGAATGCGTGCCTGGCGAACTCGCGGGCCACGCGGCCGGTCGCCTGCCGGGCCTTGGCGGACTGGTGGAGACAGTCGGCGATCTGCCACTGTGTGCCCGCGTCCACGGCGTCGAGCGCCTCGGCCGCCGAGCCGTCGCCGCCGGTCACCGTGGCGACCGCCCTGACCATGTACCGCGCCGTCGACTCCTCGTGCACCACTACCGACTCGTGCACCAGGTCCGGCCAGTCGACCCGGCGCAGTCGCAGCAGCTCCGGTGCCAGCACCTGCTCCTCGACAGCGGCCAGCGTGCGCTCGGTGTCGACGAGCAGGTCCAGAGCCGGTGCCACGGGCGCCGGCGCGCGCCCGTCGTCCGGCAGCGCCTCGATCCGGGCGATGCGTTCCGTGAACCCCCCATGCGCGCGAGAGGCGCTCGCTCCGGGCGGCAGGGAGTCGCGCGACTCGTCCAGCACGTCCCTGCGCGCGGCCAGCACCTGCCGGAGGCCGCCGAGGACCTGGCCGGGCGGGGGCAGCAGCCCGGCCTTCACGCCGAGCAGGGCGTAGGAGTCCATGTACTCCTCGTGCGCGCGGCGGAGGACCTGGAACTCGCGCAGCGCGCACGCGCTCACGTCGCGGCCCGCGATCCGCGCGGCGGCGACGTCGGCCGCGGCCTCCGCACGGTCGATGTCGGACATCGTGACGCGCGTGCAGAAACGTTGGTACCTCCGGTACCGCGCCGCCAGCAAGCGGTACGAGGCGCCGGCGTGGCCCGGGTCGATCTTTCTGGGCTTCCCGCCCTTGGCGCGTGCCTTCGCGGCCTTCTGCTCCTGGCGTTCCCGCTCCCTGGCGACGGCCTTCTCCGCCTGTTCCCGGAAGTGGGCGACGGCGCGGGCGGTTCGGTCCCGGCCGCGTGTGACGACCGCGGCGAGGCGGGTGTCGGAATGGGCGTAGCGGCTCATCTCGTACGCGAGTACGAAACGCAGCTGGGCCTCGGACATTCCGGCCAACAGCGGTACACCGACGAGGAGTCGGCGGCGGCCGGCGACCAGGCCGAGGAGCTTGGTGCGCTCGACGGCCGAGGCGCTCACCTCGGCGGTGAGCACGAGGTCGTCGGGAGCGCGGGTGCCGGCCCGGTCGGCGAGGTCGCGGACCATGGCCCAGAGCCGGGGCTGCCGGGAGTCGTCGACGCGCAGCCCGCGTACGTCGTCGTGTTCCGTCGTGCGCGGCAGGAACATGCTGCGCACGATCGACAGCGCGGGCACCGAGGTGCGGGCGAGGAACAGCACGGCGACGGGAAGCCACGCCCAGCGGAACACGGCCCAGTCGGCGACGCAGAGGACGGCGAGCAGGAGGACGCCCAGCAGGTGGAAACCGGCGAGCAGGGCAACGGCGCGGACGGCGCGGAGAGTCGGGGTCATCGGACGGATTCCCCCCACGGGAAAGGTAGTTGGCGGGCGACGGTGGTGGTCGTGGTGCGTGTGGGGAATCGGAGTATGTCGTCCCGCGGCCGGGCGCGGCAATGCGATATGCGGGCGGCCCGGACCCGGGGCGGGCTCGCGCCGCCCCGGGCCATCGCTCGTGCCTAGTACGGGAGTCGGATGCCGGGCCCCGCGCATACCCGGGCGGCGCCGCTGCGGCGCGCGGCCACGGCGGCACTGCCGTCTCGCCCCGCCGCCCCCGGGCCGGCCGCGCGGCTACCGGGGCAGCGTTGCCGGGCTGCCGCCGTTCGCCTCGTAGCCGGCCACCGCCAGCGCCCGGTAGACCGCGTACGCGGCGGCCGGGTCGGGGTTCTGGGTCCACGGCAGCGCGCCCACGTGACCGTCGACGTGGACGAGCTGGTTCATCGCCTCCGACCAGCGCTCCATCCGGACGAGGAAGAGGACCAGCAGGTGCCGGACATGGGCGAGCATCGGGTCGTCCGGACGGGCCGCGTGCACCGCGAACAGGGCGCCTTCGACCGCCTTGGTCACCACCGCGCTGCGGTAGAAACCCTGCACGAGATTGACCTCGGGCAGATGCTCGTACACCGCGAACAGCGGCAGCGCGGCCAGCAGTGAGCCCTGCGGGGCGCGGGCGGCGGCCGTGGTGGCGAAGCGGTCGGCCTCCTCGCGCGATCCGTGCCACTTCTCGCACCAGTAGTGCAGCGCGGCGATGTGGGCGCCCATGTGGGCCGGGGCCCGGTCGATGATCTTCGCCCAGAGCCGGTCGAACTCCTCGTGGGAGTACCCGAGTCCGCGGCCGACGGCCAGTTCGACGAGGTACGGGACCGGGTCGCCGGGCGCCAGCAGTGCCGCCTCGCCGCAGACCGTACGGGCCTCCTCCAGGATGATCCGGAAGTCGTCCGTTCCCGCGGTCGAAGACCGCCATGCCTGCTGCACCAGGAACTCGGCGTGCACCGCCGCGCCGCCCGCGTCCTTCGGTGCCTCGGCTCGCCACTTCCGCAGCCACGCGCCGCCCGCACCGGGCTGCTGCGCCAGTTCCAGCGAGGCGGCGCCGGCGAACGCCTGCACCCGCTGCCAGCGCACCTCGTCCTCCTTGGGCGTGCCGGCCAGCAGCTGCGAAGCCGCCTGCCAGTCCTGGGAGCGCTGCACGACGTCGAGCACATCGAGGAGATCCTGGTCCGGGCCCGGCAGCCGGACGTCCAGTTCCTCCTCGCGCGCGAAGCCGTAGGTGTCCGGGTCGGCGGCGTCCGGCGAACCGGGCGCGACCTGCCGGATACCGCCGCGGCGGCGCAACACGAACGGGCCGATGACCGCGGCGAGCATGCACAGCGCGATCAGGAACCAGAGAATCTCCATGCCCCCATTGTCACCGGACGGCCCGGTAGCCCGGTGAGCGCCCTCGCGACGAACTACGCTCGGGCCCCATGAGCGACCAGCACAGCTTCGAGACTCTCGCGATCCACGCGGGAAACACCGCCGATCCCCTCACCGGCGCCGTTGTTCCGCCCATCTACCAGGTGTCCACGTACAAGCAGGACGGCGTGGGCGGACTGCGCGGCGGCTACGAGTACAGCCGCAGCGCCAATCCGACCCGTACCGCCCTGGAGGACAATCTCGCGGCCCTGGAGGGCGGCCGCCGCGGACTCGCCTTCGCCTCCGGCCTCGCCGCCGAGGACTGCCTGCTCCGTACGCTGCTCACCCCCGGCGACCACGTGGTCATCCCGAACGACGCCTACGGCGGAACGTTCCGGCTGTTCGCGAAGGTCGTCTCGCGGTGGGGCGTGGAGTTCTCGGTCGCCGACACGTCGGACGTGGCGGCGGTACAGGCGGCGATCACCCCGCGCACCAAGGCGATCTGGGTGGAGACCCCGTCCAACCCGCTGCTCGGCATCACCGACATCGCCGCGATCGCCGGTGTGGCCCGCGCGGCGGGCGCGCGACTGGTCGTCGACAACACCTTCGCCAGCCCCTACCTCCAGCAGCCGCTCGCCCTGGGCGCCGATGTGGTGGTCCATTCCACCACGAAGTACATGGGCGGTCACTCGGACGTCGTCGGCGGCGCGCTGATCGTCAACGACCCCGAACTGGCTGAGGAGTTGGCGTACCACCAGAACGCGATGGGCGCGGTCGCCGGACCGTTCGACGCATGGCTGGTGCTGCGCGGCATCAAGACCCTCGCGGTCCGCATGGACCGGCACAGCGAGAACGCCACCAAGATCGCCGATCTGTTGACCCGGCACCCCAAGGTCACCCAGGTCCTCTACCCGGGACTCCCCGAGCACCCCGGCCACGAGGTCGCCGCCAAGCAGATGAAGGCCTTCGGCGGCATGGTGTCCTTCCGTGTCGTGGGCGGCGAGGAGGCCGCCGTCCACGTCTGCAACCGGGCCAAGCTGTTCACCCTCGGTGAGTCGCTGGGCGGTGTCGAGTCCCTCGTGGAGCACCCGGGCCGCATGACGCACGCCTCGGCGGCCGGTTCCCCGCTGGAGGTGCCGGCCGACCTCGTCCGGCTGTCCGTCGGCATCGAGTCCGCCGATGACCTGATCGCGGATCTGATCCAGGCGCTCGGCTAACGACCTCGCCCACGATTGGCAGTGGGAGAAGGAGCGGTGTCCGGGGCCTTCGAATCCAAGGCGGAGGAGGGAGTCGGATGGGGTCTCCCCTGCTCGAACGCAGCTGAGAGCTTGGGGAAGGAGCGTCGGCGACTGACGACAACGCCGGAGGCGGAGGTCCCGGACACCGCGACGCCGCTGACAATCGTGGGCGAGGTCGTAAGGGCTGTCCCGTTCCCTGGCGGGCGCGCGACGACAGCTACGGCACCTCGCCGCGTTGTCGGAACGGGGCTTTCGTTCGGATCAGGCCGGGTTCGCGCCCCCGGCGCGACGCCGAGTCCCGGGTCCCGCCCGGTGGCGGGGCGGGAGCGGACGACCGGGCGGGTTCGAGGAATCGGGCCCGCCCGCCCCACTCAATCGGGCCCGCCCGCCCCACTCAGGCGTCGACCTTCTCGTCGTCCAGCGATGCCCGGATCTGTTCGCGCAGTTCTGGGCCGTCGGTGTGCTCGTGGACGGAGACCGCGTGCTCGGCCGCGGCCCGTACGACTTCCTCCTCCTCGCCCGAAATGGTGAGCGAGCAGTTCGTGACGCTCGGATACTTGCGGCAGTCGGCGACTTTCCTGGTCATCGCAGCCTCCTCGGCCGGTTGCCCTGTCGCCCCGTTCCAGGATAGTTCGCCCCGGTCCGGCCCTCACCAGCCGTCCAGCGGCGTCGTCTCGGCGGGCGGCACCTGCCACGGCTGCACCCGCACCGCCCACACCGTGAAGGCCACCACCGCGGCGAACGCGATCAGCAGCGCCAGCCTGCGGGCCAGGCGCCGTCGGCGCAGCACTCGGCCGCCGCGCTCGGCGGCCCGCCGTGCCAGGTCGGCGGGCACCTGTGGATGCGGGCCGTCCAGCATGCGCCGGACCTCGTCCTCCCGGTTGCCGCCCCGGCTCACGGCGACGCCTCCAGCGGGCGTTGCGGCCCCCACCGCGCCGTGGGCCGGCGGGTGCCGAGCATCGTGGCCACCGAACGGTTGCAGATCGCCCGGATCCGTTCCACCGGAAGCCCCAGCAGCGCCGCGGCCTGCTCCTCCGCGACCCCCTCGTACAGCCGCAGCACGAGAACGAGGCGCTCCTGCGGCGTCAGCCGGTCCAGTGGTCCGCCGCGCGGCCGGTGGTGCCGCCAGACCTCGTGGGCGAACCGCACGGCCAGCTCCCGCCGGGTGCGGTCGTAGGGGTCCTCGCCCCGCAGCCGCCCCCACTGCGCGTAGGTGCGGGCCAGTGCGGCCATGAGCATCCGCTGGGCCCGCGGGTTCGCGCCGGGCGGCAGCAGGGGCTCGGCGGTGAGCAGCGTGGCCGTGTGCAGCAGTCGGCCGGCCGCGCCCGCCACGAAGGCCTCGAACTCCTGGGCGCGGCGCCGCTCCCGGCCCGCCTGGCGCTCTCGCACAGTGCTCATCCGAGCCGTTGCGGGGGCTTGCGGTCAAGAGGCGTGCGTCCAGTGGCCCGTGCGGCCTCGGGTGTCGCGGTGTCCGGCGGGCGGGAACCAGGGCCTCTTGTCCGGATCGAGCCGGACCCCACTCGCTGATCCGGCCTGATCCGAACATAGGACTCTAACCGGCCGGGGGCGCCTGGTGCGTGGCCTGCCGGGCGGCCAGCGCGGCGTTGAACCGGGTGAGCAGCGCGCAGAACGTCTCGCGCTCCTCGGCCGTCCAGTCGTCCGTCACCTGTGTCATGAGCTCGCGCCGGGAGTCGCGGACCTCGTCCAGCCGGGCCTGGCCGCGCGGTGACAGCTGGAGCACGACGGCCCGTCCGTCCTCCGGGTGCGAGGTCCGCTTGACCAGGCCGGTGTCGACGAGGGGTGCGACCTGCCGGGTCACGGTCGAGGAATCGATCCCCATGCCCGCGGCCAGTGCCTTGACGCCCATCGGGCCCTCCCGGTCCAGCCGGTTGAGCAGCAGATAGGCGGCCCGGTCCATCGAATTGCGCACCTGGCCGACGCCGCCGAGGCGGGTCTGTTCGGCACGGCGGGCGAATACCGCGACCTGGTGCTGCAGCGCGTCGAGCACGTGGTCGGAATCCGTGGATGCGGGGGTGGCGCCCCCGGAAGGAGACGCAGCTGTCGTCATGTCCTGAGGGGGCATGGCCGGGGGCTCTCTTCGTGCGGTTTCGGATGGGTGGGGGACAGAGTACGCGGCCACGGGGCAACGCGTACCAGCGCTGCACAAACCTGTGGACAACGGCGCAGGACGGGACCGTACGAGGCGTTCGGCGCCCTGCCGAGCTGCAAGACTTACGGTATGAACTTCCGCGCGTCCGGCCACTTTCCTCCACTGATCCTCGACGACATCCTCGGGGCGCAGAAGATGCTTTCCGGTGTGGCCCGGGTGACCGCCATGGAAGGCAGCCGCCATCTCACGGAGCTCGTGGGCGCGCCGGTCCACCTCAAGTGCGAGAACCTGCAACGCACCGGTTCGTTCAAACTGCGTGGCGCGTACGTGCGGATCGCCGGTCTGTCACCGGTGGAGCGGGCGGCCGGGGTCGTCGCCGCGAGCGCCGGAAACCATGCGCAGGGGGTCGCGCTGGCCTCCGCGCTGCTCGGCGTGCGGTCGACGGTCTTCATGCCGGTCGGGGCACCGCTGCCGAAGGTGGCCGCCACCCGTCAGTACGGGGCGCAGGTCCGGCTGCACGGCCATGTCGTCGACGAGACGCTGGCCGCCGCCCAGGAGTACGCGCACGAGACCGGCGCGGTCTTCATCCATCCCTTCGACCACCCCGACATCATCGCCGGGCAGGGCACGGTCGGCCTGGAGATCCTCGAACAGTGTCCCGAGGTGCGCACCGTCGTCGTCGGGATCGGCGGCGGGGGTCTCGCCGCGGGGATCGCGGTGGCGGTCAAGGCGATCCGGCCGGACGTGCGGATCGTCGGCGTGCAGGCGGCTGGTGCGGCCTGCTATCCGCCGTCGCTCGCCGCGGGACACCCGGTGTCGATCGGCCCTCTGCAGACGATGGCGGACGGCATCAAGGTGGGGCGTCCGGGCGATGTGCCGTTCGAGCTGGTCCGGGAGCTGGTCGACGAGGTCCGTACGGTCTCCGAGGACGAGTTGTCGAGTGCGCTGCTGCTCTGTCTGGAGCGGGCGAAGCTGGTGGTGGAACCGGCCGGCGCGAGCCCGGTGGCGGCGCTGCTGAGCGACCCGAAGTCATTCCGCGGGCCGGTGGTCGCGCTCCTGTCGGGCGGCAATGTGGATCCGTTGCTGATGCAGCGCATCCTGACCCACGGCATGGTCGCGGCCGGCCGCTATCTGAGCCTGCGGCTGCGGTTGACCGACCGTCCGGGCTCGCTGGCCACCCTGCTGGGCGTGCTCTCGGTGGTCGACGCCAATGTGCTCGACATCGGCCATGTGCGGACCGATCCCCGGCTCGGGCTCACCGAGGTGGAGGTGGAGCTGCAGCTGGAGACGAAGGGGCCGGAGCACTGCGAGGAGGTCTCGGCGGCGCTGCGGGACGCGGGTTATCTCGTGATGAGCTGAGCTCGTCCACCGCGTCGGGGCGAAGGCGCTGCCCGGCCGTCGCGTGTGTGCGCTACATATGTGTGTGTGGGATTCCGCACACGCGGGGGAGCCCCCGGCCCGTCGAATTCGCCGTCGGGCCGGGGGCTCCCCCGCGTCAGTGGGGTGCGGGATCAGCCCGTGTAGGGCTTCGCCGCCAGGATCTTCACGGTGGCGGTCTTGCCGTTCGGCAGCTCGTACTCGGCGTTCTCGCCCATCTTCTTGCCGTTCACGCCGGTGCCGAGCGGCGACTGCGGGGAGAACGTCTCGATGTTCGAGCTCGCGTACTCGCGGGAGGCGAGCAGGAAGGTCATCGTGTCGTCCGGGTCGTCGTCGAAGGCGATCGTCACAACCATGCCGGGCTCGACCACGCCGTCGTCGGCAGGCGCCTCGCCGACCTTCGCGTGCTCCAGGAGCTGGGTGAGCTGGCGCACCCGCAACTCCATCTTGCCCTGCTCCTCCTTGGCCGCGTGGTACCCGCCATTCTCCCGGAGGTCACCCTCCTCACGGGCCGCCGCGATCTTTACGGAGATTTCCGTGCGCGCGGGACCAGACAGGTACTCCAGCTCGGCCTTGAGCTGGTTGTACGCCTCCTGCGTGAGCCAGGTGACGTTTTCGCTGGTCTGGGTCACAGGGTGCTCCTCGTCGGTACTGGGAATACAAAGCATCGCCCTACCCGTAAGCATGTGCCCCTACGGGTGGGCGAAACCACGAGCCTAACAATTCCCCAGGAAAAGGGGGAGAAGGTTAACCGCCGGTACTGCGTTTGCGCAGGTCAGCGGCATCAACAGCGATTCGGTTGCGGCGTGCGGCGTGCGGCGTGCGGCGTGCGGCGTGCGGCGGTCAGTGCGCCGCCCCGCCGCCGTCAGTGCGCGGCCCGCCGCCGTCAGTGCGCGGCCCCGCCGTCGTCGGTGCAGCCCAGCAGCTCGACGTTGGTCGCCCTGGATGTCGTACGCAGCGACAGGACGCGGTCGATACGATCCGTGGGGTCGTCGAAGCGGAAGTCCTTGCGGGCCACTTCGCTGCCGTCCTCGTGCTGCGAACGGAGGGTGCAGTAGCCCTTGGTGTCCTTGCCCTTGCGCACCTCCAGGTGCACATCGACCCGCTGGTCCGAGACGACCTTGAACTTGATCACCTCGGCGCTGAGACCCTGGCCGCCGACGTAGTCGTAACCGATCCAGCCGATCACGCCGAGGAGAGCGACGCCCAGCACCGAGCCGATGATCTTGAGCTTGCGGTCCGCGCGCTGATCGGCGGAGCGGCCGTAGCGGTTCTCCGGAAGCGCTTCTCGCACCGCGGTCATGATCGTTCCTTCCGTACCGGGATCGAGGAATTTTCCGCCCCCCGGTTCGGTCACTATAGAAGCCTGCCTCCCGCCTATCGACCGCCACCCCAACCGGCGTCCCTTCGCGACGCACCACTCAATGGCGACCAATCACTGAGGATCGAGTCTTGACTGAGCAGCTGCGACTGATGGCCGTTCACGCCCACCCCGACGACGAGTCGAGCAAGGGCGCGGCCACGATGGCCAAGTATGTGTCCGAGGGGGTGGACGTGCTGGTCGTGACCTGCACGGGCGGCGAGCGCGGCTCCATCCTCAACCCCAAGCTCCAGGGCGACGCGTACATCGAGGAGAACATCCACGAGGTGCGCAAGAAGGAGATGGACGAGGCCCGGGAGATCCTGGGCGTCGGCCAGGAGTGGCTCGGCTTCGTCGACTCGGGTCTGCCCGAGGGCGACCCGCTGCCGCCGCTGCCGGAGGGCTGCTTCGCGCTGGAGGACGAGGAGAAGGCCGCCGGCCGTCTCGTCCGCAGCATCCGCGCGTTCCGGCCGCAGGTCGTCACGACGTACGACGAGAACGGCGGGTACCCGCACCCCGACCACATCATGACCCACAAGATCACGATGATCGCGTTCGACGGTGCGGCGGACACCGAGACCTTCCCCGAGTCGGAGTTCGGCCCGGCCTGGCAGCCGCAGAAGCTCTACTACAACCAGGGCTTCAACCGGCCGCGCACGGTGGCGCTCCACGAGGCACTGCTCGCGCGTGGCCTGGAGTCCCCGTACGGCGAGTGGCTGAAGCGCTGGAAGGAGTTCGAGCGCGACGAGCGCACGCTGACCACGCACGTTCCGTGTGCGGATTTCTTCGAGATCCGCGACAAGGCGCTGATCGCGCACGCGACGCAGATCGACCCCGACGGCGGCTGGTTCCGCGTTCCGATGGAGATCCAGAAGGAGGTCTGGCCGACCGAGGAGTACGAGCTGGCGAAGTCTCTCGTCGATACCTCCCTCCCCGAGAGCGACCTCTTCGCGGGCATCCGCGACAATGCCTGATATGTACGCGACCCAGGCACTGACCCATCTCGTCCCTCTCGCCAAGGAGGTCGACGACAACAAGGTGACTCCCGGCGTTCTCGGCTTCATCGTCTTCGCGGCGCTCGCCGGTGGCGTGTGGCTGCTGATGAAGTCCATGAACCGGCACATGGGCAAGGTCGACTTCGTGGAGGCCCCGGATCCGGAGGCGGTGCCCGACGCCGCCGTGGGAGCGGGTTCCGCGAAGCGGAAGTAGGTGACCGGTGCCCGCGGGGCCCGGTGGCCGCCCTTCCTCGGGGCGGTCGCCGGGCCCCCGGGGGCGCCTGGTTCCCGAACGATCACCGCAGGGGCTGAGAACGAGGCGTCCGGTGTGCCGTCACGCCCTCGGCGGGACCGCCACACCCATGACCTCCCGGGCATGGCGCGTCGGCGTCATGCCCAGGCGCCACGCCTGCCAGCCGTCCTCCAGGTCCACGCCGCGGTTCAGCACCACGGTGAACGCCTCCGCGCAGTCCTCCAGCTTCCCGTCCCGCGTCGGGTGACCGGCCCGGAGCAGGTCGGCCAGTTCCTGCTGGGCCACCACCGTGCCCACCTCGCTGCCCCCCGGTGACGCGTAGGGCAGCAGCGTGCAGCGCAGGAAGCGGGCCCAGTCCGCGCCCCGCGTGTCGCCGTAGGAGTCGAACAGCTCCGCCGCCTCGCCGCACAGCTCCAGCGCCTGCGGGGCGCGGTTGTTGCCCGCGTCGATCAGGGCCAGCTCCAGACAGGTCCAGGCCTCGCCGTGGGCGACCCCGATGCGCCGGAAGTCCGCGCGGGCGTCCATCAGGAGCTGGCGGGCGAAGCCGGAGTTGCGCAGATTCCCGGTCTGGGCGGCGCGCTGGTCGCGGGTGACCCGGCCCGAGTGGTGCCGGGCGCACGCCAGCCCGTACACATCCCGCATCCGGGAGAACATGGTGCGCGCCCGCTCCAGCTGCCGCACCGCCTGGTCGGTGTCGCCGTTCTCCTCCAGGGCCTGGCCCAGGTAGTACAGCGTCCACGCCTCGCCGCGCGCGTCCTCGTTGTCGCGGTGGCGGGCCAGGGCCAGGTGGAGCTCCTCGGCCGCCGTGGCCGGGTCGCCGTCGAGCAGCCGGGCTCGGGCCAGCTGGGTCAGCGCCCAGGCCTCGCCGCGCTCGTCACGGGTGCGGCTGTACAGATCCAGGGCCGTGCGCAGGGCGTCCTTCGCCCGGTCCACGTCGCCCATCCGCAGCAGGGTCTGGCCCAGCTGGAACTGCGTCCAGGCCTCGCCGTGCAGCGACTCGCCCTCCCGGTGCAGGACCAGCGCGGAGTCCAGGAGGGTCAGCGCCTGGGCCAGATGGGCCCGGTCACGTTCGACGGCGGCCAGGGCATGCAGCGACCAGGCCCGGTCCTCGGCCTGTTCGTCGGAGGACTGGAGCTCGATCGCCTCCCGCAGCCGGGCCGCCGCCTCGGTCAGATTGCCCTGGTGGTGCAGGGTGATGCCGAGCGAGCAGAGCGCCAGCGCCGTGCCCGCCTCGTTCTGCGCCTCGCGGTACAGCCCGACCACCGACGACAGCGTGGTGCGCGCCTTGTCCAGCTCGCCGAGCTGACGGGCCGCGATGCCGGTGCGCCACTGCACGGACCGCTCCAGCAGCCCCTTGTCCACGGCCTGCGTCAGCTCGCTGATCTCGCCCAGCCGGTAGAGGTCGCCGCGCAGCAGGCAGTAGTCGCAGAGCGCGCCCAGCAGATCCAGTACGGCCGCCTGGTCGACGCCCTCCGCGTGCCGCAGCGCCGAGGTGATGAAGCTCGACTCGTCGTCCAGCCAGCGCAGCGCCGAGTCCAGCGAACCGAACCCGTGCGAGCCGAACTGTCCGGCCCGGGTCGACATCTTGCCGTCCACCATGCGGATCACCGCACCGGCCAGGTCCGCGTAGTTCCGGATCAGCCGCTCCTGGGCCGCCGTCCGGTCCGCCGCCGCCTCCTCGTCCCGCAGCCGGGCCAGGGCGAAGCCCCGTACGAGATCGTGCAGCCGGTAGCGCGAGCCCCGTACATGGTCCAGGAGACCGGCTCCGGCCAGGTCCGTCAGCAGCCGCTCGGCCTCCTGCTCGTCGGTCGAGAGCAGCGCGGCCGCCGCCGCGGCGCCGAGGCTCGCCCGCCCGGCCAGCGCGAGCCGGCGCAGCAGCCGCCGCGCCTGTTCGGACTGGTCGGTGTAGCGCAGCCACAGCGCGCGCTCGACCGGCGCGACCGGCCCGTACGCGGCGAGATCGGCGGCGAGAGCGCTGCGGGTGCGCTGCCCGAGCGAGGAGCCCGCTGTGCGCAGCGCCAGCGGCAGCCCGCCGCACAGTTCGGCGACGGCGTCCGTCGACCGGGAGTCGTACGGGCCCGCCTCCTCCGCCTCGGCCGCCTCGCGCAGCAGCTCCTCCGCGCCCGCCGCGTCCAGCGCGCCGACCGGCAGCTGATGGACCCGGGCCGGGATGTCGGCGGGCAGCTCCAGGGGTTCGCGCGAGGTGACGAGGACGAGGCTGTCGGAACGCTCGGGGACCAGGGTGCGGACCTGGGCCGCGTCGCCGGCATCGTCGAGGACGATCGTCACCGGGGTGCCGGTCAGGTGCTGGTGGTACAGCTCGCTCAGCCGCCGCACCTGCTGTTCGGCGGAGGCCCTCTCACGGAACAGCAGCTGCTCGCGGGGCGCGCCCAGCCGGTTCAGCAGATGGAGCAGCGCGTCCCGGGTGGGCAGCGGCGCCTCCCCGGCCACGTCGCCGCGCAGGTCCACCACGCAGGCGCCCCGGAACTGGTCCTTCAGGCTGTGCGCCGCCCGTACCGCGAGCGTGGTGCGTCCGGCGCCGGGCGCACCGTGCAGGACCACGATCGTCGGTTTGGTCTCCGTCGACGCGCGGGCCTCGCGCACCCACTGCGCGATCTGCGCCAGCTCGGTCCGCCGCCCGGCGAACGGCCCCTGTGCTGCGGGCAGATGGCCGAACGACTGCTCCAGGAGCGCGCGCATGCGGGCCGCGGCGCTGCGGTCCCCGCCCCGCAGCTGCGGAGCGGTCCGCGACTGCGCGGGGACCTTCTTCGCCGGTGTGCGGGACGAGGGGTTGAGCATCCGCTGCTGGTCGAGGAACGGGCGGATGCCCCGCACCTCCAGCGCCGCCAGCCACTGCAGCCGCAACTGTTCGGCGCCACCGGGCTGCCCGAGCGCACCCGCCCGCCGATGGGCGGCGGGCCAGTGCGAGGCGGTGACCTTGGCTACCGTCGCCGTGGCCCCCGCGACCGCGACGACGGCGCCCGCGCCGAGGGCCGGCCCCGTCGCCGTACCGAACGCGACGTCCGCGCCGACGGCGGCGACCGCGGCAACTCCGGTGACCAGCAGAGGAGTTCCCAGGGCCGCCCGGCTGAACCGCCGTGACAACGGCTGCTGTCCGGCCTCCGCCGCGTCCAGCGCCCGTAGATACGCGGCGTACTCGTCGTCCGCGCCCGCCGCCAGGGAATCGAGCGCGGACCGTCCGCGCGACATCAGCGTTGCGGCGTCGGCCCGCCCGCCCGATCGCCGTACCTCTTCCTCAACGGCGCGTACCAACAGCCGTTCGGCTTCCGCCCGATGGCTGTCCCGCATGTGCGTCCCCCTCCGGATACGACGATTGCAACTGCCTCGGCCGGCAGCGCCGCCCAGTCTCCTGCGTACGGCGCGTCAGCGCGAGAGAGCGAGGCGATCCATCGGGCCTGAGAGTGGATGTGGGTATGCCGGATCGCCTGGATCGTGAGACTTCCCCGTACCTCCTTCAGCATGCCGATCATCCCGTCGACCGGTGGCCCTGGTCGCCCGAGTGAGTGACCGGTCTCCGTCGGCCTGTGCCGGCCGTTGATGACGCTGCCCGAGCGAATGTCGGTCGTCAGGTGGCTCCCAGGTCCACGGTGACGGAGAAGGGCACGGCAGCCTTGATCACGCCGGTGAACATCTCGCCGTCCCTGTAGGCCTTGGTGGCGGGGTCGAGAACGTAGGTGTAGATGATGGGGACACCGGTTGCGGCCTGTTCGATGCGCCAGTAGAAGGGGATGCCGGCCTTGGCGTACTGGTCCACCTTCACGATTCGGTCGGTGGTCTCCGAGCCGGGCGATACGACCTCGACGACCAGGAGTACGTGTTCGGGGCGGGTGGGCGTGAGGTCGATGGTCTCCGCCCGGTAGACGATGACGTCCGGGACGCGGTTGGTGAGCGGAACGTCCTGCAGGCGGACGTCGAAGTCCGTGTCGGCGTTCCAGTCCGGGCCTGCGGCGGCGTCCAGGGCATTGGCCAGGATCCGGGCCGGCCGGTTGTGCCGTTCGCAGGCGCTGGGGCTCACGACGACCATCCCGTCCACGATCTCAATGCCTGCACACTGTTCCTCGGACCAGGAGTCGTACTGCTCCGCGCTGATCTGCGTATGCATCCACGCGGGCGCCACCATCTCGGCGGTCATGGTGTACCTCCTTCGAGGAGCCTTGACAGTTCCAGCGCTGGTGGGCTCAGCGTACTGTCCCGTGATGCCGGGGCACCCGAGAAGAGCGCGCGCGAACGGCAGCCGCTCCGCCGCCCCCTGGACGAAGCGCAGCCGGGTCGACGCCGAGTGCCGGGGATGGGTGACGGGTTCCTGGTGCACGAAGTCAGCCCCTGCGCACCGGCACGGTGCCCGACCCGCGTCCCCCTCCTGCCGGGCCCTGGCAATTCACCGAGACCACCTCCTTTTCACGGCCATTCAATTGACAGGGCTCGCGGAAATATGCCCCGGACGGAAATTGACAAATGGGTGGCAGCATGACTCCGGGCGCAGTTGACACGGCCATTTCGATATGCCCGCGAGCGAAATTGACAATACTCGGACGGCATGCCCCACACCATTCATCGAATGGGGATTGAAAATATCGTGACCATTCTCTACGGTCCCCTCGTCAGGTCTCTGCCGATTTCTCCCGAGGGTATTCATGACGACATTCCCAACGCTGCCCAAATCCCGGCAGCAGTTGATCCTCGCCGTTCTCATGGTGTGCTTGCTGCTGATCTGGCTGGACAACACCGTCCTGAGCACCACCCTGGAGACCCTCGCGGACCCGGTCCGCGGACTGAACGCCGGCCCGTCCCAGCTCCAGTGGGCCACCGGCTCGTACACCCTGGCCTTCGCCACCCTGATGTTCACCGCGGGCGCGCTGGGTGACCGCTTCGGTCACCGGACCGTGCTCGTGATCGGACTGGTGGTCTTCGCCGGGTCCTCGGTGTGGGCGGCGTACGCGGGAGATGCGAACCAGCTGATCGCCGCCCGCGCCGCGATGGGCGTCGGCAGCGCGCTGATCATGCCCGCCAACCTGGCCATCCTGATGTGGACCTTCACCGGTCCGGCACGGACCACCGCGATCGCCGTTTCCTCGACGTCCGCCGGCGTCGGAATGGCCGTCGGCCCGGTGATGGCGGGGCTGCTCCTCGAGCATTTCTGGTGGGGCTCGGTCTTCCTGGTCAACGTCCCGCTCGTGGTGCTGGCGCTGGCCGGGATCATCATGCTGGTCCCGAATTTCCGCAGCCCCGTCCGGCGGCCGCTGGACCCGGCCGGAATGCTGCTGTCGATCAGCGGGCTCGCCGCCCTGGCCTACGGCCTGATCCGTGCGGGGCAGGTGGCCTCCTGGGGTCGTACGGACGCCTGGGCGCCGATGGTCCTCGGGGTCGCGCTGCTGGCCGCCTTCGTGCTCGTCGAACTGCGGACCAGGGTCCCCAGCTTCGATCCCCGCCTGCTCGCGCAGCGCGTGTTCGGTGGCGGCAACGCGGCGCTCGGTCTGCTTCTCTTCACGGTGGCCGCCATCACCTTCTACAACGCGTTCTACCTGCAGGGCTCCCGCGGCTACACACCGATCCAGGCGGGCCTGGCCGGCCTCCCGACCGCGGTCGGCGCGATCCTGGGGGCACCGCTCGGCGCACGCCTGGTCCGCCGCTGGCCGCTGCGCCCGGTCACCGTACCGGCCCTCGCCGTGGCAGCGCTGACCATGGGTGCGTACGGGTTCTTCGGGCTGCGGACCCCTCTCGTCCGGATCGAGCTCCTGCTGCTGGTGCAGGGCCTCACCATCGGCATGGTGATCGGTCCGGTGACGGCAGCGCTGATCAGCTCCCTGCCGCTGGACCGGGCCGGTGCAGGCTCGGCCGTCACCAACACCGTGCGGCAGACGGGCAGCGTGCTCGGGATCGCGGTCGGCGGCACGATCATGTCGATCGTGTACCGAGGCGCGATCGAACCCTCCCTGCGCGATCTGCACGGTCCGGCGAAGGACCAGGCGCGGGTCTCCGCCGAGCAGGCCCGGCATCTCGCCGCTGCGACCCACCAGCCCGCTCTCGTGCACGCCGCCAACGACGCGTTCATCCACGCGATGCACGTCGGCGCGGTCTGGATCATGGTCATCGGACTCCTCGGCGCAGCCGTGCTGGCGCTCTCCCTGCGTCCCGCCGAGGAGCCCGCGAAGTCCGCGGCGCCGGAGCCGGGGCCTGAGCACGATCCGGAAGGGAGCGAACCGGTGACCGGGACCCCCCGCGGCCACTGAACAACACGATGACAATCGAACAGGAATTCCCTGGTCCCGTGCTCGAGAATCAGGCCACCTACCTGCCCGACCGTCACATGTTCGCCCTGTGGACCTGGTCCGGCCGGGCCGTGGGGGCCGCTCCGCAGGTCGGTGCCGTCGAGACCGTCGCCCTGGTCGTCCCCACCACGGACCTCGGAGGCTTCGAGGTGTCCGACGTCGAGTGCGCGCTGATCGAACCGGACGGGCTCGTCGGCGCGTCCCTCGACTCGCCCGGCCGGTCGGTGGACGTCTGGCGGGAGTGGATCGCCGGAGGCGGGTCGGCCCTGCCGATCGCGGCGCATGCCGTGCCCGACTCGACCGGTGTCGCCGTGACCTCGTCGGAGCACGCCACGGCCGTCTTCCGTCATACCGAGACCGTGGCGACCGAACTGCGCACGGCGCTGACCGCCGAGCTGCGGCCGTACCAGGTCCGCGGCGTCGGCTGGCTGCGGGAGACCGTCGGCGCGCACGGCGGCGCGGTGCTCGCCGACGAGATGGGGCTCGGCAAGACCCTGCAGGCCATCGGCTACTTCGCCGGGCGGGCCGAGGAGGGCCCGCAGCTGGTGGTCTGCCCCACCTCGCTGGTCGGAAACTGGGCGCATGAGATCGCCCGCTTCGCACCCGGCCTGCGGACGGTCGGCTGGCGCGGCGGTCCGCTGCCGAAGCCGGAGAGCGGGACGGTGGTGATCACCGGCTACCCGACGTTGCGCCTGCACAGCCCGGTCCTGACGGAGCATCACTGGAGCACCGTGGTCTTCGACGAGGCGCAGGTGCTCAAGAACCCCCGCACCCAGATCTCGAAGGCCGCGCGGACCATCGCGGCCGACGTGCGGATCGCGCTGACCGGCACGCCCGTCGAGAACCGCCTGGAGGAACTCTGGGCGGTGCTCAACCTGGTCACGCCGCACCTGTTCGGGCACAAGGCGCAGTTCCGCCGCCGCTTCGCCCGGCCGATCGCGGACGGCTCGGTGGCGGCCGCCGCCCGCCTGCGCGGCGCGATCGAGCCGGTGGTGCTGATGCGTAAGAAGTCCCAGGTCGCGAGCTCGCTCCCGCCCAAGATCCACGCTGATCTGATCTGCGACCTCACCGAGGAGCAGCAGAAGGTGTACGACCGGCTGCTGGAGCGGGCGATCGACGACGGCTTCGGCAGCGGCGCGCAGCGCCAGGCCAGGGTGCTGGCGGCCCTGACCGGGCTCAAGCAGGTCTGCAACCACCCGGGTCTGATCACCGATGACCTCGATGAGCTGTCCGGCAGGTCGGGAAAGCTCGACCTCTGCACCGACATCGTGGCCAACAACCTCGAAGCCGGCTCTCCGACG
The DNA here is from genome assembly GCF_043083485.1 of Streptomyces sp. NPDC014727. Taxonomy (NCBI): domain Bacteria; kingdom Bacillati; phylum Actinomycetota; class Actinomycetes; order Kitasatosporales; family Streptomycetaceae; genus Streptomyces; species Streptomyces sp. NPDC014727. Next base: position 288,118 of record NZ_JBIBYR010000002.1, read on the forward strand.
CTGATCTTCACCCAGTACCGGCGGACCGCAGAGCTGCTGGTGCGCCACTTCGACGAGCAGTTCGGCATCAGCGCACCGTTCTTCCACGGCGGCCTGAACCAGAAGCAGCGGGGCGAGATCGTCAGCCGGTTCCAGGCCGACGACGGCCCGCAGGTGCTGGTGCTCAGCCTGAAGGCCGGCGGCACCGGGCTCACCCTCACCCGCGCGGCCGACGTCATCCACTTCGACCGGTGGTGGAACCCGGCGGTCGAGGCGCAGGCCTCCGACCGGGTTCACCGGATCGGTCAGACCCGCACGGTCACCGTCACCACGCTGACCACGGGGACCACCGTCGAGGAGCACATCGCGGCCATGCACTCGCGCAAATCCGCGCTCTCCGACATCGCCAACGTGTCCGGTGTCGCCGAACTGACCCGCCTGGACGACGACAGCCTCATTGCGATCCTGCGCCGGAAGCGAGACAGCTGATCCATGCCCGACAACGACTTCGGCTGCACGGTGTGGGGGAAGGACTGGGTCAGGCTCGCCGAGCCGTTGAGTCAGACCCGCCCCGATCCGCAGCTGCCCCGCGCCCGCAGGCTCGCCCGTGACGGGCGGGTGCAGGTCACGCTGGACGGCCGGACCGTGCACGCCGTCATCCAACACGGCCGCACCACCTCGGTGGCCAACCTGGAGGTCGCGCCGATGTCCCAGGAGACGGTGGCCGGGATCTCCCAGCGGCTGTCCGGGGCTCAGCCCGCCCTCACCGAGGAGCTGTACCGCGCGATCGTCGAGGCGGGCCACAGGCCCGCACCGAAACTCGTCGGCGTCGACTGCTCCTGCTCGGCGGACACCCCGCGCTGCGTCCATGTGCTGGCCGTCCACTACGAGATGGCCCGGTACATCGATGACGACCCTCGGGTCGCCCTCGATGTCCAGGGCTTCTTCCGCGCCTCCTCGGACACTGCCAGGGCGCCCACCGCGGTGACGGCCTCGCAGCGGTGGATCGCGCTCAACGCCCTCAACGCGGCCGACTACTTCACGGTGTCGACCTGAGGCCCGCGGGTGGGTGCGGATCACGCGATCCGCACCCACCCGCGCCGGCCGGTACGCCGCGCCTACCGGCCTGGGCGGTGATCTCCCGCTCGACGACGATCGGGTGGACGATCTTCGTCCACCACGTGATGGCGCATGAGGGTCAATCGGCCGAGCGGACGGAGGCGCGCGGGTTCCACGGCCGGGGTCGGGGCATTGTGAGAGGCTGGGCGCATGAACCGGCTGGCTGGTGTGACCTCGCCTTATCTGCTTCAGCACGCTGACAATCCGGTCGACTGGTGGCCTTGGACGCCTGAGGCTTTCGAGGAAGCGCGACGGCGCAATGTACCCGTTCTGCTATCGGTCGGTTATGCGGCGTGTCATTGGTGTCATGTGATGGCGCACGAATCGTTCGAGGACGACCGGGTCGCGGCCTATCTGAATGAACACTTCGTGCCGGTGAAGGTCGACCGCGAGGAGCGGCCCGACGTCGACGCGGTGTACATGGAGGCCGTGCAGGCGGCGACCGGGCAGGGCGGCTGGCCGATGACCGTCTTCCTGACCGCCGACGCGGAACCCTTCTACTTCGGTACGTACTTCCCGCCCGAGCCGCGCCACGGCCTGCCCTCCTTCCACCAGGTGCTCGAAGGCGTCGCCACGGCCTGGACCGAGCGCCCCGACGAGGTGGCCGAGGTCGCCGGACGCATCGTCCACGACCTGACCCAGCGTTCCCTCGTTCATGGTGGCGAAGGGCTGCCGGGCGAACCGGAGCTGGCGCAGGCGCTCCTCGGGCTCACCCGGGAGTACGACGAGAAGCACGGCGGGTTCGGCGGTGCGCCCAAGTTCCCGCCGTCCATGATCATCGAGTTCCTGCTGCGCCACCATGCCCGCACCGGGGCGGCGGGCGCCCTCGACATGGCCGCCGACACCTGCGCGGCGATGGCCATGGGAGGGATGTACGACCAGCTCGGCGGCGGCTTCGCCCGCTACTCGGTGGACCGGGAATGGGTCGTTCCGCACTTCGAGAAGATGCTCTACGACAATGCTCTGCTCTGCCGCGTCTACGCACACCTGTGGCGGTCGACGGGCTCGGAACTCGCCCGCCGGATCGCCCTGGAGACCGCCGACTTCATGGTGCGCGAACTGCGCACGGCGGAGGGCGGTTTCGCCTCCGCGCTCGACGCCGACAGCGAGGACGGAGCCGGCCGGCACGTCGAGGGCGCGTACTACGTGTGGACGCCCGAGCAGTTGAGGGAGGTCCTGGGCGAACAGGACGCGGCCTTCGCCGCCGAGTACTTCGGTGTCACGCAGGAGGGCACGTTCGAGGAGGGCGCCTCGGTCCTCCGGCTCGCACGGACCGGCGCCGCGGTCGACGCGGACCGGGCCGCGGATGTACGGGCCAAGCTGCTCGCTGCCCGTGAACTGCGTCCTCGCCCCGGGCGGGACGACAAGGTGGTCGCAGCCTGGAACGGTCTGGCGATCGCCGCGCTCGCCGAGACGGGGGCGTACTTCGACCGCCCCGATCTGATCGAACGCGCCACCGAGGCGGCGGATCTGCTGGTCCGGGTCCACATGGGCGACGTCGCCCGGCTGTCCCGCACATCGAGGGACGGGCGGTCCGGCGGGCACGCCGGGGTCCTGGAGGACTACGGCGATGTCGCGGAGGGCTTTCTCGCCCTGGCCGCGGTCACCGGCGAGGGCGTCTGGCTGGAGTTCGCCGGGTTCCTGCTGGACATCGTGCTCCAGCACTTCACCGGCGAGGGCGGGCAGCTCTACGACACGGCGGACGACGCCGAGCAGTTGATCCGCCGCCCGCAGGACCCCACCGACAGCGCGACCCCGGCGGGCTGGACGGCGGCGGCCGGTGCGCTGCTCTCGTACGCCGCGCACACCGGCTCTCAGGCCCACCGCACCGCCGCGGAAGGGGCGTTGGGCGTGGTGAAGGCGCTCGGTCCGCGCGTTCCCCGTTTCATCGGCTGGGGGCTCGCGGTCGCCGAGGCGCTGCTCGACGGGCCGCGCGAGGTCGCGGTCGCCGGGCCGGTCGGCGGCGAACTGCACCGTACGGCACTGCTGGGGCGGGCGCCCGGCGCGGTGGTGGCGGCGGGGGAGACGGCAGGGGCGGAGTTCCCGCTGCTGGCGGACCGGCCGCTGGTGGGCGGGGCGCCGACGGCGTATGTGTGCAGGCACTTCGTCTGCGACGCCCCGACGACGGACCCGCGAGAGCTGGCGCGGAGCCTCGGAGCGAGCCCGGCGGAGGAATGAGGAGCGGGGCCGACCGGAGACTGGGGGCGAAGCCCCGGCTACAGCGTCAGCCCGCCTTCGAGCGCGTCCAGTGCCTGGTTGATCAGCGCGCTCAGGTCGCCCTCCTGACCGTGTTCGCCCCAGTACAGCGTCGCCTCGCGCAGCGCCCCCAGCACCGCCGCGATGAACACCCTGACCTCCAGGTCGTCGGGGTCGCGGCCGCTGCGGTCGGCGAGCGCCCGGGCCAGCACCTTCGCCGTGTCCGACATGGTCTCCGTCATCCGCGCCCGGATGGCGGGGACCTCCACCATCAGCCGGGTGCGCTGCCGCAGTTCCTCCTCCTCGCTCCCGAGGAACGCCGTCAGCGCCTCGGCCGTGATGAACCGCAGCGACTCCAGCGGGGGTTCGTCGGCAGGCCGGTTGCGCAGCTCGGCCTCCATGATCGGGTCGTACTCGTCGGTGAGGACGATGTCCTCCTTGGTCGCGAAGTACCGGAAGACGGTGCTCGGCGACACCTCGGCCGCCTCGGCGATCTGCTCGATCGTCGTCGCGTCGTACCCCTGCTCGGAGATCAGCCGGTACGTCGCCCGGCGGATCGCGATCCTGGTCCTGAGCTTCTTCCGCTCGCGCAGCCCCATCGCGGGAGGCGTCCCGGGGGCGGAAACGGAAGAGGTACGAGAGGTGGCGGCCATGGTCGCCATTGTCAGGCATCGACGGGCGCGGGGGCCACGTCCGTGCTCTCCCGGGACTCGGTGGGAAGGTTCGTCAGGAACGCCCCGACCGGCAGCGACGACACCAGGGACGTGACAGCGACGACGAGGTGCACCACGCTCGTGCCGTGCAGATACGCCGCGTCCGCGGAGTCGGCCGGCCGCCGCGCGCCGAGCTTCGCCGCGACGGCATGGGCGGCGACCACCGAGTCCCCGGCCGTGTCCGCCGCGGTGGCGGGCACGCCGGTGGTGTCGAGCCGGCCGCTGTAGGCACCGGCGAGCAGGCTGCCGAGCAACGCGATCCCGAGCGCGCTGCCACGGCGTCGGTTCAGGGGAATGCTCCTTCGAGAGTCAGCGTCAAGTGAAAGTGACTCTCAAAAGATTGTTGGTGTCCATGTGCCGCCCGCGTCGGGGTCCTGACATGGCGAATGGCCGCGGCTGCCGAGCCACGGCCATTGCAGGGGGAGGGGGAAGGGGGTGCTCAGCTGTGGTTGTAGGCCACCAGTGAGATGCCGACGTAGTGCACGACGAAGGCCGCCAGGGTCAGGGAGTGGAAGACCTCGTGGAAGCCGAACCATCGCGGTGACGGATTGGGCCGCTTGATGCCGTAGATGACGCCGCCCGCGCTGTAGAGCAGTCCGCCGACGACGACCAGCACCAGCACCGTGATCCCGCCGGTCCGCATGAAGTCCGGCAGGAAGAAGACCGCGGCCCAGCCCATCGCTATGTAGCAGGGCGTGTAGAGCCAGCGCGGAGCGCCGACCCAGAACACCCGGAAGGCGATGCCCGCGGCCGCCGCCGCCCAGACCGCCCACAGGAGCGGCGTCCCGGTCGCCTCGGGGAGCAGGAGAAGGGTCAGTGGGGTATAGGTGCCCGCGATGATCAGGAAGATGTTGGCGTGGTCGAGCCGGCGGAGCACCGCCTCGCCGCGCGGGCCCCAGGTGCCGCGGTGGTAGAGGGCGCTCACGCCGAACAGCAGGCATGCGGTCAGGACGTAGATGCCGCAGGCGATCCGGCCGCGGACGCTGTCCGTCAGCGCGATCAGCGCGATCCCGGCGACGATCACGGCGGGGAACATCCCGGCGTGCAGCCAGCCACGCATCCGTGGTTTCGGCGGGGCGGTGTCGGACTCGGCTGATTCCATCCCGGCTGGCTCGGGCGCGGCGGCGGCGGCAGTCATTCCCGCATCGTACCTACGGGACCGTAGGTAACGGTCCCGAGTGGTGATGCTCACGTGGGCGGCCCCCTGGACATATGGGCGAAACGGTCGGATGATCAAATGAGTGCGGTCGGCACCGGATGAGCGCCAGCGGGATTCGAAGGGGTCGAAGCATCCGGGTCGCAGCCCCCACGGGGCAACTACCCAACAGACACCCTCACCAAGGAGCGATCGTGGCGCGCGACATCGCGGCTCCCCTCACTGCCCCCACCAACCACCAGGAACTCGTTTCCTGGGTGAACGAGATCGCAGCCATCACCCAGCCGGACCGGGTGGTCTGGTGCGACGGCTCCGAGGCCGAGTACGAGCGCCTGTGCGGGGAGCTCGTGGCCAAGGGCACGTTCACGAAACTGGACGGGACGAAGCGCCCGAACTCGTACTACGCCGCGTCCGACCCGAGCGATGTCGCCCGCGTCGAGGACCGCACGTTCATCTGCTCCGAGAAGGAGGAGGACGCGGGTCCGACGAACCACTGGAAGGCCCCCGCCGAGATGCGGGCCATCTTCACCGGGGAAGAAGGAAACAGCTTCACGGGTGAGCAGGGCGTCTTCCGCGGCTCCATGCGCGGTCGCACGATGTACGTCGTGCCGTTCTGCATGGGCCCCGTCGGCTCCCCGCTCTCCGCGATCGGCGTCGAGATCACCGACTCCGCCTACGTCGCCGTCTCGATGCGCACCATGACGCGCATGGGACAGGCCGTCCTCGACGAGCTGGGCACCGACGGTTTCTTCGTCAAGGCCGTGCACACGCTGGGCGCACCCCTGGAAGAGGGCCAGGAAGACGTTCCGTGGCCGTGCAACAGCACCAAGTACATCTCGCACTTCCCCGAGGACCGCGAGATCTGGTCGTACGGCTCCGGCTACGGCGGCAACGCCCTGCTCGGCAAGAAGTGCTACGCGCTGCGCATCGCCTCCGTCATGGCGCGCGACGAGGGCTGGCTCGCCGAGCACATGCTGATTCTCAAGCTCACGCCGCCGAAGGACGAGGCCGCCGCCCCGACGTACATCGCCGCCGCGTTCCCGAGCGCCTGCGGCAAGACCAACCTCGCCATGCTGGAGCCCACGATCCCCGGCTGGACCGTCGAGACCATCGGTGACGACATCGCCTGGATGCGGTTCGGCGAGGACGGCCGCCTCTACGCGATCAACCCCGAGGCCGGATTCTTCGGCGTCGCGCCCGGCACCGGCGAGCACACCAACGCCAACGCCATGAAGACCATGTGGGGCAACTCCGTCTTCACCAACGTCGCACTCACCGACGACGGCGACGTCTGGTGGGAGGGCATGACGGAGACCGCTCCGGCCCACCTCACCGACTGGAAGGGCAACGACTGGACGCCGGCGTCCGAGACCCCGGCCGCCCACCCCAACGCCCGCTTCACCGTCCCGGCCGGCCAGTGCCCGATCATCGCGCCCGAGTGGGAGGACCCGAAGGGCGTGCCGATCTCGGCCATCCTCTTCGGCGGTCGCCGCGCCTCGGCCGTACCGCTGGTCACCGAGTCCTTCAACTGGCAGCACGGCGTCTTCCTCGGCGCCAACGTGGCCTCCGAGAAGACCGCCGCCGCCGAGGGCAAGGTCGGCGAGCTGCGCCGCGACCCGTTCGCCATGCTGCCGTTCTGCGGCTACAACATGGGCGACTACATGGCCCACTGGATCAAGGTCGGCGCGGACAAGGCGGACCAGTCGAAGCTCCCGAAGATCTACTACGTGAACTGGTTCCGCAAGAACGAGGCGGGCAAGTTCGTGTGGCCCGGCTTCGGCGAGAACAGCCGCGTCCTGAAGTGGATCGTCGAGCGCCTGAACGGCAGGGCCGAGGGCGTCGAGACCCCGATCGGTGTCCTGCCCGCCAAGGGAGCCCTGGACACCAAGGGCCTGGACCTCTCCGATGCGGACCTGGACTTCCTGCTCAACGTCGACAAGGAGGTCTGGCGCGAGGAGGCGGCGCTGATCCCCGAGCACCTCAACACCTTCGGTGACCACGCGCCGAAGGAGTTGTGGGACGAGTACCGCGCGCTGGTCCGGCGCCTGGGCTGACGCCCCCGGGCGCACCCCGCGCGGGTGCGCCCCCACGCACCCCGCGGCCGGGTCTTTGGACATCCGCCCTGACCTGTGGGGTCGACGACCCGCCGCGGTAGGCCCCCGGAATCCCCTCACGGTTCCGGGGGCCGCCTTTTCCCGCCCCTTTTATAAAGAACGTCCAGGCATCGCCGTATCCTTGCGCCCAATGTCTCCACAACGCTTCGATGTCTCCTCACATCGCCTCCGGTCGCGATCAACGACCTACCCGTTGTGGCCCCGGTCCTCCAGATACCGGGTGTGGGTCTGCTGCCGTCGCGTCTCCGCCTCCCGCAGCGCCGTCGCCAAGGCCTCCGCCTCCCGGTGCAACAGCGCCAGCTGCCGCTCCAGATGACGCTCCGGCGGTTCCGTGCCGGGCGCGATCCGCGTCCACCAGCGGGTCCGTACGAACGTGTCGACCGACTCCGGGATGTCCTGGTGCACGGCACGCGACAGGGCGTGGACGCCCTCCGGATCGGTGGCCAGCGCCTGGGACACCCAGCCGGGGGCGAGCAACCCCGCCAGCAGCTCCGTCAGTTCGGTCAGCCGGCCGGCCGCGGCGGGCGGCAGCTCCACCTCGTCCAGATACGCCCGCAGGGTCCCGAAGTCGTCCCGCAACGCGTCCAGCTGGGACGAAGGATCGGGGAAGTCCGGGGCGGGCGGGCGCTCGGGGGGTGCGATCAGCGCGCCCGCGCCGTACAGCCCGACCACCACCACCGGCCAGTACGCCCCCGCGAGCCCGGTGAAGGTCAGGGCGAGTCCGACGATCCCGCAGGCGCTCCCGGTCAGGTTCTTCCGTGATTCGACGTAGGCCAGGACCCTGTTCGCGGATCTGCCCCGCGCCTCGCCGTCCGGCCTACTGGTAGCCACGGATCTCCTCGAACGCCCCGTCCAGGGAGCCCGGCCCCTGGTCCTTGGTCGCGTCGAAGAGCCGGCCGCCGGTCAGCGTGGCGATCCGGTCCAGCTCGCCGCGGTCCGAGTCGCCGAAGACGACCGGGAAGACCGGAGTGGCCTGCCGCGCCGCGGGCAGCGACCGGTAGTAGGAGGCGAAGCCGTCGGCCGTGGCGCCCGCCGTGTTCTCGCCGTCCGTCATCAGCACCACCGAGGTGAACGCGGACTTCGTGCCGTCGCCGAGATGCTCGTAGGCGGACTGCAGACTCGAATAGATCGCCGTCTCCCCGCTCGCCGTCAGCGCGGCGGTGTCCGCCTTGATCGCCGCCAGGCCCCGCTGCGGATCGGCCGGGTCGACCGTATGCGTACGGACCTGCTTCACGGACGAGCCGAACGGCAGCAGCGTGACCTCCTCCCGCTCCCGGAAGTCCCCGGTCAGCCCGGTCAGCGCCGCCTTCAGCTGGCGCAGCCGCTCCCCCTCCATCGAGCCGGAGGTGTCCAGGACGTACACGGTGCGCGAGGGCCGGCGGAGCTTGTTCTCGTACGAGTGGAGCAGCCCGTCGGCGACCGACCGCGAGCCGGGGAACGGGAGTTCACGCCGTGTCTCGGCGGCGAGCGGTGCGGCGGGCCGTACCGAGGGCACGACCGGGCGGCGGAACGTCTGCCGGGTCAACTGCCGCTGAACGGCCGGGGTGCGGAAGTAGGCCGTCAGCGCGCGCACCGAGTCCTTCGCCTCCGGTGCGGCGGTGGACAGCGCGCTGAGCGGGTAGTCGGCGGTCACCACCCCGTCGCGGGGACGGATCACGGTCAGCCCGGTGCGACGGTCGCGGTTGAGCGAGAGCAGCACCGACTCGTAGTTGATCAGTGCGTCGACCGTGCCGCGCCGGGCGTACGCGGTGGCCAGCCAGCCCGAGGAGCCGGAGGTCAGCCGCTGCCCCGCGAAGAACTCCTTCAGCTTCCCGCTCGCCCCGCGCACATCGGCGTCGGTCAGGGCGGACTGTGCGCCCGAGAGCCCGGAGGCGACCGAAACCAGCGCGGAGAAGCCGGAGTTGGAACGGGCAGGGTCGGTCATTCCATAGGTCAGCCGGCCCTCGGCGACCGCCCGGTGCACCTGCGACCAGGTGACGTCCGAAGGCTTCCAGCCCAGCCGTTTCACGGCGGCCGGGCGAACCCCGAGGGCGACCGGCGAAGCCATCAGCGGGGTCTCCGACGTGATGCGCCGGGCCGCGTCCGGGTGCAGTCGCAGATAGTCGTTCGACGACAGCCACACCGCGTCGTAGGCGCCGTCGGCCTTGCCGGACCCGAGCAGTTCGACGGCGTCGAGCGTGCCGGTCCAGGTGGGCCGCACGGTGATCCCGGTCGCCTTCCGGGCCTGATCCAACAGCGGTGTCATGTCGCTGAGTTCACTGGAGGCGAGGACGCGCAGCGTACCGGGACGCGCGGCGCCGTCGTCCTTCGCCGGGCCGCCGGACGGTCCGCCGTCCGACGCGGAGCAGGCGGCGAGCGGGCCGAGCGCGGCGACGGCCAGCAGCGAGGCGAGCGAGCGCGTGACCCGGCGCCGCAGCCGTCTCAGCCGCCGTCGGGGACGGCCTGTCATCCGAGCCCCCCGCCCTCAAGGGCACCCGCGGACCGGCGGCGCTCCAAGTGGGCGCCGGCCTGCTGGAGTTCCGAGGTCAACGACTCCACGGTCGCCGCCATCGACTCGGTCGCCTGCACCTTGTACGTGTCGATGGCGTCGAGCGTCCGGTAGATCTGCTGGAACGCCGTACGCAGCGTCTCCGCGCCCACCGCCGGATCGGCGGCGATGCGCTGGATCTCGCCGCTCTGGCCGGCGAGCATCTCCGCGTTCCCGCGGATCAGGTCCTCGGTCGTGGAGCGCAGCACCTGCACCTGTTCGGTCACCTTGCGCTGGTTCTCCAGTGCCGACGCCAGCATCACGGCGATCCGCAGGGCGGAGACGGTGGTGGTCGCGGCCCGGTCGACGCCCCTGATGAGTTCGTCGTTGTTCCGGCGCACGACATCCATCGCGAGGTACCCCTGCGCGCAGACCGCGAGCTGGGTCAGCAGATCCTGGTGCTTCTGCCGCACCGGGAAGAGCACATCGGCCCGCAGCGCGTCCGCCTGCACCGGGTCGGTGGCGGCGGTCGCCGCGATGCGCTGCTCGACGGCGCCGTCCAGTGTCTCGGTGAGCACCACGTACTCCTGGAGCTTGCCCATGGTCTCCCAGAGCCGGGTGCGCTCGGTGTGCAGGGCGGCGTTGTCGCGGCGCAGCTCGTCCTGCCCACCGCGCAGCGAGCCCACGATCCTGTTCAGGGTGGACTGGGCGGACGCGTACTTGGCGACGTGGTCGCGGAGCTTGTTGCCGCCCGGGAGCCTGGCCAGGAGCCGACGGGCGCCGCGGCCCGGAGTGTCGCGCGGGTCGAGGTCCTCGACCGTGCGGCGCAGCTCGACGAGGGAGGCGCCGACCCGGGTCTGCGCGTCCCCCTCTCCGGAACCGGACAGCGAGCGGACGGTGCGGTCCAGCATCCGGTTGGACTGCTGGGCGGCACCGCGGATGTCGGCCTGCCCGAGGGAGGTGATCTCTCCGATCCGGGTGGAGAACTCGGGCGACCGGGCGTCGAGCCCGGCGAGGCCGCCGATGTACTCGGTGGCGCGGCGGGTCATCTCCGCCCGTACCGAATCGTCGACCGGTACGAGACCGGCGGCCTGCTCGGCGCGGACCGGGGCGACCGGCTCCGGCGGGGTGAGGACGAGCGGCGGGGCGGCCCCGTCGGGCGGGGTGAGGGCGGGCGGCTGGGGCTCTTGGGTCATGGGTGGGATCTCCCGGGAGGCGTGGATCATCAGCCGCGGGTCCGCCGGGCCATCGCGCGCAGCACCGTGGCGGTGGGCACGGGCGCCTGACGGACCCCGGTCAGCTGTTGGTCGATGTAGTCGGTGTGGCCCTTGGTGGCGGCGGTGAACTCGGCCGCGGCACCCTGGGGCCGGAACCCGTGCCGCACGGCGAGCCTGCGCAGCTCCGGGTCGGTGGAGAGCAGCTCGCCCAGCCGCCGGCCGGTGCCGGTCAGCGGGACGAGGGTGTGGTCGCTGGAGACGGTCGTGTCGGGGTAGAGGAGAACCAGGTCCCCGGCGTCCTGCTGCTGCATCAGCAGCGAGGCGACCTGCGACTCGTACACCAGGACCAGTGGATTGCCGACGCCGCTGATGAAGTCCCTGAACGGGGCGTCGCTGCTGGTCTGCTGCGCGCCCTGCACCCGGATCAGCTTCTTCAGCAGCGGCGCGGTGCGGTCGATCGCGGCCTCGTCCGCGGCGACCCGGCCGCCGTCGGCGACGTACGAGGCCGCGGCGAGGTAGAGCGCGCCGGAGTTGGACGAGACGGGATCGGTGCTGGTGATGAAGACCGTACCGGTCAACTCGGCATGTTTTCCAGAACCCTTGAGCTGCTGCCAGGAACGGTCCGCCCGCGCGGCCTTGAGGTACGGGCCCATGAGCAGCTTCCCGCCGGCCTTTCCGTTCAGCGTCGCGAGTCCGTTGTCCGCCAGCACCTGAGCGGCGCCGCGGTGCGCGACGACGACCAACGGCGAGTAGAACGGCCTGAGCGGTCCGCCCTTGACAAAGAACCTGCGCCGCAGCTCGTCGGCCGGGGCCTGCGAGCCGGGGAAGGCGAAGTCATACCCCTTGAGGGGGAGTTGGTCCATGGCCCAGGAGCCGGATGTCTCCGCCTTGACGGTGAACCCCTTGGCGGCGAGGGCCTTCACCACGTCGGGATCGGCGAAGAACTCGGCCTTCTCCGATCCGATCACTCCACGCACGGTCTTCGTTGCCGTGCTCGTGTCCCCGGTGTCGCGGCCCACTGCGACGGCTACTGCCACTCCGCCGATCAGCAGCACCGCCAGGACGATTCCCACGATGCGTCTCACACGCGAAGCCTGCTCGCGGAAACCCACATTCCAGGCGGAGTTGGGTGGACAGGAGGTGAAGTAAGCATCCCAGTACGCAACGGAGGCGGGACGCGAGCGGGTCGCTCCGGTGTCCTGCCTCCGGGGTACGGATGGGTGGCACCCGGTCCACGCGCCTCGACGGCCCGTGGACCGGGGCCGTCAGAGGGCGCCGACCAGTCGCGACGGGGCGGCGGTGGCGGCGTCGACCGCCGCCGTGTGCGCGTCCATGCGTTCCGCCGCGAGGATCGCGACGGCCGTGTCGGCGCGGGACGCGGCCACCACCAGTGCCCGGCCCGCGAGGGCGTGCGCACGGCGGTGGAGCGTGAGCGCGGGTGCATCGGTTCGACCGGCGTGCCGGGCGGGCGGCGCGCCGCGCAGCCTGGCGACCTGCTCGGCGATGCGGTCGCCCGCCACGCCGAGGTCCAGCTCGTCGGTGACCGCGAGAAGTGCGGCCAGGTGTCCGGCGAGCTGGATGTCCAGCTCTTCCTCGCGGGAACGGTGCGGGAAGTCGTCGGCGTGGTCGGCCGGTGTGTGGACCGATTTGGTGCGGATCGGTTCGTACATGGATGGCCTCCTGGTGTTGCTGTGGAGCCATCCTAGCTTGGATTCAGTCTAAAGTTGTCCGTAATCGATTCCGAGATGGCTCAGGGAACGGCCGGCCACCCGTCACGGCTGCCCGTACCCGTCCAGGAAGTGCGCGATCCGGGTCACCGCGTCCGTCAGCTCCTCGGTCGAGGGCAGCGTCACGACGCGGAAGTGATCGGGCTCCGGCCAGTTGAACCCGGTGCCGTGCACGACCATGATCTTCTCGGCCCGCAGCAGGTCGAGGACCATCTGCCGGTCGTCCTTGATCTTGTAGACCTTGGGGTCGAGGCGCGGGAAGAGATACAGCGCCCCTTTCGGCTTCACACAGGTCACACCCGGAATGGAGGTCAGCAGGTCGTACGCGGCATCGCGCTGCTCCAGGATGCGGCCCCCCGGCAGCACCAGCTCGTCGATCGACTGCCGGCCGCCGAGGGCGGTGGCCACGGCGTGCTGCGACGGCATATTGGCGCAGAGCCGCATGTTGGCGAGGATCGTCAGCCCCTCGATGTACGAGGAGGCGTGCGCCTTGGGGCCGCAGACCGCCAGCCAGCCGGACCGGTACCCGGCAACCCGGTAGTTCTTGGAGAGCCCGTTGAAGGTGAGCACCATCAGATCGGGGGCGATCGTCGCGGTCGGGGTGTGGGTCGCTCCGTCGTACAGGATCCGGTCGTAGATCTCGTCGGAGCAGACGACCAGGTTGTGGCGCCGGGCGATCTCCGTCAGCCCGCGCAGCATCTCGTCGTCGTAGACCGCACCCGTCGGATTGTTCGGATTGATGATCACGATCGCCTTGGTGCGGTCGGTGATCCTCCGCTCGATGTCGGCGAGGTCCGGCATCCAGTCGGCCTGCTCGTCGCACCGGTAGTGCACGGCCGTACCGCCGGCCAGCGACACCGACGCGGTCCACAGCGGATAGTCCGGAGCCGGTACGAGGACCTCGTCGCCGTCGTCGAGCAGCGCCTGCATCGACATCTGGATCAGCTCGGAGACGCCGTTGCCCAGATAGATGTCCTCGACGTCGAGGTCGATCCCCTTGGTCTGGTAGTGCTGCATCACCGCCCGCCGCGCGGACAGCAGCCCCTTCGCGTCGCCGTAACCGTGCGCCCCGGCGAGGTTGCGCAGTATGTCTTCGAGGATCTCGGGCGGGCACTCGAACCCGAACGCGGCAGGGTTGCCGGTGTTCAGCTTGAGGATGCGGTGACCGGCGGCTTCCAGCCGCATCGCCTCCTCCAGCACGGGGCCCCGGATTTCGTAACAGACATTGGCGAGCTTCGTGGACTGGATGACCTGCATGTCTGGGAGCTTACGACCGTGTTTCGCGCGCCGCCCGGCCTTCCGCCCCCGGTTGCCCCACCCGGGTGCGTGACGCGCCGCCGCCCGACTTCCATAGCCATGCGTCCGCCGTCCCCGGACCGTGAGAACGCCGGTGGGGGGCGGGGCGGGGCTTGGAAAGGGCAGGAACGGGGACGTGACGGAGACGGACGGGTGAGATGCGCCACGTGAGCGGAAGTGTTCGAGGGGTGAACACCGGGCTGAGGGCGCGCCCCGGCCCGTGCGCCCCTGCCTGTGCGCCCCCGCCCGTGAGGGTGGCGCGCCCCGCGCCCCGAAGGGGTACACCCCCGGATCTTCGCGTCACTCGGGCAGTCGTGCGCACCGTGGCGTCACTCCGGCAGTCGTGTGCCCCGGGGCAGCTGGATGCCGAAGTCGGCCGCCAGCACGTGGAGCACCTCGTCGCCGTCCGCCGACTGCCGTTCCTCGCGGGTGCCGTCGTGCGCTGTGACCGTGAGCGTGCGGCCGGTCAGCGACAGATGGGCGTCCGGGGTGGTGCGCTGGACGTACACCTGATGCCGGAACGGGGAGCGCGGGTTGGTCGCGATGTGCCAGTTGATGACCTCGTAGTCCGGTGCCTCGAAGGGCTCCAGGGTGAAGGCGTACTGGCCCTGCCACCCCCCGTCCGCGGTGTGCGCCTGGAGCTCCCACTGCTCCAGCGGCCCGTCGTGCGGGGTGTTCACGAGCCGGTGGCGGCGCGGGGCGTCGTGCAGCTCCGCGTCCGCGACCAGGGGGATCGGCTCCAGCAGCGAGCCGGTGGCGCCGAAGCCGACATCGGCCAGATATGGGGTCGGCCCGCCCGGCACCCGTGCCAGCATCAGCATGTGGGTCCGCGGCCGTACGTCCCCGGGCCCGGCACCCAGCACCACTCGTGCGCAGAGCAGGGTGATCTCGAACCCGAGCGCGGTCAGCGCGGCGGCCAGCAGGGTGTTCTGCTCGTAGCAGTACCCGCCGCGCCCGCCCCGTACGAGCTTCGCCTCCAGATCCGCGAGCGCGAGCGAGGGCGCCTTGCCCAGGACCGGGTCCAGGTTCTCGAACGGGATGCCCAGCGCGTGGGCACGGTGCACGGAGCGCAGGACCTCCGCGGTCGGCCGGCGTTCCCCGGTCCAGCCGATGCGGGCGAGATAGGCGTCGAGATCGAGGCCGGGGCCGGGGCGGCGGCCGTGATCGGCCGCGTGGTCGGATGTCATGCGCCGACCGTACGCAAACGGGTGCGTCAGCGGACCAGCAGGTCCACCACACCCGTCGTGCTCTCGTTACCCCGCCCGTCCGCGAGCAGGCGTTCCATCAGGGCCAGATACGGGGTCAGCAGCTCGCTGCTGACCCCCTGTTCCTCCGCCGTGCGCAGCAGCGTGGCACTGCCCGCGACCTGCATGGCGAGGTTGGACACGACCCCCCGTGCGTAGTCGCCGTCGGCCAGCTGGGCGGCGGACGCGTGCACGGAGGGCGTCATGGCGACGAGCCAGTCGGCGAGCAGCGGGGCGAGAGTCGTCGGATCGATGTTCTCCTTGCGGACCAGGGCGAACGCGTGGGAGATCCCGGCGAACATCCCGTACATCGCACTCAGCAGCGCCACGTCGTGCAGAGCGGCGAAACCGGCGTCCTCGCCGACGTAGGAGGTGCCGGCCGGTACGGCCAGGACGTCGTGGTGGGCGTCGAAGAGGGCGCGGGAGCCACTGTAGAAGACGTACGCGCCGGAGCCCGGGGCGCCGATCATCGGCGGGACGGCCATGATCCCGCCGTCCAGGAAGCGGGCCCCGCGCTCGCGGGCCCAGGCGGCGCGGGCGCGGGCCTGGGCGGGGGTGGATGTGGTGAGGTCGACCAGATCCTTTCCGGCCAGGTCGACGCCGGTCAGGGTCGCGTCGACCGAGGCGTCGTCGAGCAGGCACACGACGACCAGCCCGCTCGCCGCCACCGCCTCGGCGGCGGTCGGGGCGACGAGGGCCCCTTCTGCGGCGAGCGGTTCGGCCCGGCCCGGCCCGCGGTTCCAGACGGTGAGCGGATGCCCGGCGGCGAGCCAGGAGCGGGCGAGCGCGGTGCCCATGGCACCGAGCCCGAGGAGAGTGAGCGGCGACTTCTCGAATGCGTTGTCGGTCATGCCGATTAGGCTTGTCGCAGGCCCGGAAGTGATCAAGTACGCACTTCGAAGTGGGTGGTTACCGCCGGGTGAGCGAGCAGGTGGGAGGGCTGGGCCATGGGGGCCGTACGGAGGCCGGGGGCGTACGTCTGCGGGATCGACGCCGCGATGGACGTGATCGGCGGCAAGTGGAAGGTGCTGATCCTCTGGGCGCTCAACGAGCGGGTGTGCCGCTTCGGCGAGCTGCGCAGGATGGTGCCGGGGGTGACGGAGAAGGTGCTCACGTCGCATCTGCGGGAGCTTGAGGAGGACGGCATCGTGCACCGGGAGGTGCATGCGGAGGTGCCGCCGCGCGTCGAGTACTCACTGACCCCGCTGGGCTCCGGGCTCAACGAGGCACTGGCGCCGCTCGGCGCCTGGGGAAGAGAGAACATCCTCGTGGACGCCGAGCGGCCACAGCCCTGACGGGCGCCCGCGGTTACGCGCCCTTGTCCTCGGCGAGCGTGTGCGCGACCAGGGCGTTGGCGTGTCCGTGCCCCAAACCGTGTTCGGACTTGAGCCAGTTGACGATCTCCATGTGCTTGCTCAGCGGGGAGGAACGGATCAGGTCCTTCCACTCCGCGATCGGGCGGCCGTACTTCTTCTCGATCGACGGGAAATAGCTCGCGGGGCCCTTCACGGCATCAGTCATGGCGGGCATTCTGCCATCGCCGACGGTGACCGTCCGGGCGATATCCGGCGCCGGGCGGGCCGGACCGTGCTCCCGTCGCCAGCGGCCGATCGCAATCCGAGTGCGGCGGTGGACCGCGCTCCGGCACACTGCGCCGCCGGCCGATCCGACCGATGCGGGCACGGATGGTCGGGTCCGACAGGGCACGCGCTTCCTAACGTGAGTGCTCGTAAGGGAAGGAGTCCGGGGTGCTGGAGCGGCTGAACGAGGCCATGGAGCACATCGAGGGCTGTCTCGATCAGAGGATCGAGGCGGCCGAGCTGGCGGCCCGGATCGCCATGACGTCGGAGTACCACTTCCGGCGCATGTTCTCGGCGTTGGCCGGGATGCCGCTGTCGGAGTACATCCGGCGCAGGCGGCGTGTGCACGAGGGGGTGAACCCGGCCATCGCCGAGTTCGTCCGGGGCATCGACCAGGAGACGATGCGACGCGTCGCGAGCCTGTCGGACCAGGAACCGGAGGGAATCGTCGCGGTGAGCGACAACCTCGACGAAAGTCGTGCGGAGGGGACCGAACTCGACTACTACCACGCCGTGGTGACCGGTGTGGCCGTGCCCGAGGGCCTGGACGCACTGGTGGTCCCGGCGGGCACCTGGGCCGTCTTCGGGAACTCCGGACCGTTCCCCCAGGCGCTCCAGTACTTGTGGCGGGACGTGTTCACCCAGTGGTTCCCCTCCAATCCGTACCGGAGCAGGCCCGGTCCCGAGATCCTGCGCGCCAGGCTGTCGCAG
Source organism: Streptomyces sp. NPDC014727 (assembly GCF_043083485.1). Classification (NCBI taxonomy): domain Bacteria; kingdom Bacillati; phylum Actinomycetota; class Actinomycetes; order Kitasatosporales; family Streptomycetaceae; genus Streptomyces; species Streptomyces sp. NPDC014727. The sequence goes on from NZ_JBIBYR010000002.1 coordinate 305,637, forward strand.
GACGGCGGAGAGGCCGAAGCGGAACTCTGGATCCCGGTGGAGCGCACCAAGGCCTGAGAACGGACGGCCCGAATCCGGACGGCCCGGTATCGGGCGGTCCGGAGCCGGGCGGCTGGAAACCGCCCCTTGTGGGGGCCCCTCGCGTACGCCAACATGCGCATGTCAAACCGAAGGAACTTCGGTCGCAGGGGCCGTTCGGGCCCTGCACAGGTCACTAGAGGGGACCCCCACATGAAGAAGCCTCTCGTCGGCGCGCTTTTCACCGTTCTGCTCCTCGGGACGGGAATCGCACCCGCGACCGCGGCCACCAGCCACGACGCGGCAGCGACCGGCACGGTCAAGGCACGGATCCAGCCCAAGGAACAGATCAAGCCGAAGGCGGTCAACTTCGCCGGGACCGTCGCGCTCAGCAACTGTTCCGGCTCGGTCGTCCGTACGCCCGACTCCCAGCCCAACGACCCCGCGCTCGTGCTCTCCAACGGGCACTGCATGGAGTCGGGTTTCCCGGGGCCGGGCGAGGTGGTGTTCGACCAGCCGTCCACCCGTAGCTTCACCCTGCTGAACGCCGCCGGCAGCGGTGTCGGCACCCTGCGGGCGAGCAAGATCGCGTACGGGACGATGACCGACACCGACATATCGGTGTATCAACTCACCCGCACCTACGCGCAGATCGAGAGCAGCTACGGCATCAAGGCGCTGGAGCTGAACACCGCGCACCCCGTCCAGGGCACCGCGATCACCGTCGTCTCCGGCTACTGGAAGCGCACGTACGCCTGCAACGTGGACGGATTCGTCTACCGTCTCAAGGAAGGTTCGTGGACCTGGAAGGACTCGGTCCGCTACACCTCCGCCTGCCAGACCATCGGCGGTACGTCCGGCTCCCCGGTGATCGACAACGCCACCGGCAAGGTCGTCGCCGTCAACAACACCGGCAACGAGGACGGCCAGCGGTGCACGGACAACAATCCGTGCGAGGTCGACGAGAGCGGCAATGTGACGGTGCGCCAGGGCATCAACTACGCCCAGGAGACCTACGGCATCGTGCCGTGCATCGGCACCGGCAACAAGTTCGACCTCAGCCGTCCGGGGTGTGCTCTGCCCAAGCCGTGAGTGTGTGATCCCGTAGTTGTAGTTGTAGTTGTAGTTGTAGTCGTCGTCGCCGCCGTCGCCGCCGTTCGGGCATCGACGGCGGTGGCTCGCCCGTACGACGGAGAATCGGATCGACGCACCGCGCACGGAAAAGCCCGCCGGAGCCCGGCGGGCTCTTCCGTGGCCTCTCCGCGGCGCCGAAGCGACACCTGATTTTCTTCGGTCGCCGAGAAAGCGGAGCAAAAACGGATTTCGCGCGTCGTTGTGGTCGGGATCCCGGTTTCCCGGGCCGGCCCCCGGCCCGTCGTCCGCGCCGACGACCCCGCGGGCCGGGATCAGCGCTTGAAGGCGTCCTTCGCCTTCTCCTTGGCCTGGCGCACGTCGCCCTTGGCCTTCTTCGCGCGTCCCTCAGCGGTCAGGCTCTCATTGCCCACCGCGCGTCCGAGGGTCTCCTTGACCTTGCCCCTGACCTGGTCGGCCTTTGCGCCGGCCTTTTTGTGTTTCGCGGCCACAGCGATCACTTCCCATCCGTCCCGTCGGGAGAAGGGCGAAATCAAGGCTACTGTCCGGAATGACCGGATCCAAACTTGTTCGTGTGATCGGACAGCGGATTCCGATGAGGGTCATGTGGCCGGATTCGGACGGTGTGGAGAAAATGGCGGGTGCGTATGTGCCGGGAGTGCCGAGTGACGAGTGCCGTCCGGCTCCGTGGACCCGGACCGCGAGACGGCTCACCCGGGCTCGTCCACGAGAGTCAGAAAAAAACTTCGGACGGCGATGTCGAGAACCCGTGCCCGGCTCCGTCCCAGCAGTGAACGCGGCCAAGACGGGTCGCACCAGCACCGAGGAGAAACACGATGGCCAAGTACCTGCTGCTCAAGCACTACCGCGGCGCACCGGCTCCGGCCAACGACGTGTGCATGGACCAGTGGACGCCGAAGGAGATCTCGGCGCACGTGCAGTACATGCACGACTTCGCGGCCCGGCTGGAGGAGACCGGCGAGTTCGTCGACGCACAGGGGCTCGCTCCCGAGGGGACGTGGGTCCGGTACGACGGTGAGGGGCGCCCGCCGGTCACCGACGGTCCGTTCGCCGAGACCAAGGACCTCATCGCCGGCTGGATGGTGATCGACGTCGACAGCTACGAGCGCGCCCTCGAACTGGCCGGAGAGCTGTCGGCCGCCCCCGGGGCGGGCGGGAAGCCGATCCACGAGTGGCTCGAGGTGCGCCCCTTCATGGCCGCGCCGCCCACCATCACGGAGTGACCTCCCAGATGAACGAGGCCCTGCTCCGGAGCCTCACGCCGAGCGTGCTCGGGATCCTCGTCCGCCGCGGAGCCGACTTCGTGGCGGCCGAGGACGCCGTGCAGGACGCGCTGGTCGAGGCGGTCCGCGTCTGGCCGGCCGACCCCCCGCGGGACCCGAAGGGCTGGCTGGTCACCGTGGCCTGGCGCCGGTTCCTCGACGCGACCCGCTCGGAGGCCGCCCGCCGCCGGCGTGAGGACCTCGTCGACGAGGAGCCGGCGCCCGGGCCCGCGCCCGCGGTGGACGACACGCTCCAGCTCTACTTCCTGTGCGCCCACCCGTCGCTGACCCCGTCGTCCGCGGTCGCGCTCACGCTGCGCGCCGTCGGCGGACTGACCACCCGCCAGATCGCACGGGCCTACCTGGTGCCGGAGGCGACCATGGCGCAGCGCATCAGCCGGGCCAAGCGCACCGTCTCCGGCGTGCCGCTCGACCGGCCCGGCGACGTCGCCACCGTGCTGCGCGTCCTCTACCTGGTCTTCAACGAGGGCTACTCCGGCGACATCGACCTCGCCGCCGAGGCCATCCGGCTCACCCGGCAGCTCGCGGCCGCGATCGACCACCCCGAGGTGGCGGGTCTGCTCGCCCTCATGCTGCTGCACCACGCCCGGCGCGCCGCCCGGACCGCGCCCGACGGCAGCCTGGTGCCGCTCGCCGAGCAGGACCGCGGACGGTGGGACACCGGGTCGATCGCCGAGGGCGTCGAGATCCTGCAGGCGGCCCTCGCCCGCGACCGGCTGGGCGAGTTCCAGGCCCAGGCCGCCATCGCGGCACTCCACGCCGACGCGCCCACCGCCGAGGAGACCGACTGGGTGCAGATCGTCGAGTGGTACGACGAGCTCGCGCGCCTCACCGACAGCCCGGTCGTCCGGCTCAACCGCGCGGTTGCCGTCGGCGAGGCCGACGGACCGCGCGCCGGCCTGGCGGCGCTCGCGGCGCTGAACGACTCACTGCCCCGCCACACCGCGGTGGCGGCGTACCTCCACGAGCGCGACGGCGACCTGACGACGGCGGCACGGCTGTACGCCGAGGCGGCCCGGAAGGCACCCAACCTCGCCGAGCGCGACCACCTGACGCGCCAGGCCGCCCGGCTCAACGCCCGCGGGTGCGGCTGACGGGTCGCGCCCGGATCGCCGCATCGATCCCGTCGAGCAGCACGCCGAGTCCGACGGTGAACGTCTCCCGCGCCTCGCGTTCCAGGTACGGCATCGCCTCGTCGCCGGGAGCGGCTGGGGGCGGCTGCGGGGCGGAGGCCCTCTCCATGGCGCTCAGGCCCGGATAGCGGTCCGCGAAGTCGGGTGCCACCTCGCCCAGCAGCGCCGAGCGGGCGTACCACCACTCCTCGTCCGACTCGCCCGTCTCCGCCGCTGCCTGCCGTGCCTCGGCGACCGTCCCGGCGCAGCCGCGGAGGAAGTGGGTCAGCGTGCCGATCAGCCGCCGCAGCAGGGCGGCGTCGAGCCCGGTGCGGTTCAGGAGGCGTACGAGAGTGTCCAGGGCGGTGTACTCGTGCGGACCGAGGACCGGGCGGGCCTGGGAGACCTGGAGGACCCAGGGGTGGCGGAGGTGGAACGCGAGCGTGTCGTGCGCCCAATCGGTCAGCGCCGCACGCCAGTCGGCGGCATCGGCATACTCCGTGGGCAGTTCGGCGTGGACCGCGTCGTACATCAGGTCCAGCAGCTCGCTCTTGCCGGGGACGTACGTGTAGAGCGCCATCGCGGTTCGCCCCAGCCGCTCGCCCACCGCGCGCATCGAGAGCGCGGCCATGCCGTCCTCGTCGGCGACGGCGATCGCGGCGGTCACGATCGCGTCGACGCTGAGCCCGGGTCTGGGACCGGGCGCGGGACCGCGGCGTGGTCGCGCAGGCTGTTCGGCGCGCCACAGCAGGAACATCGAACGGCGGGCATCGCCCTGTCCGGCAAAGACCACCACTTGCGACTCCTTACGCCATAAAGTAACTTCACCAAGCCAATTCCTTATGCCGTAAAGTATCAGTCGCAGAGAGTGGGTGCCGCGATGGGTCAGGCCTTGCCCGTGTCGTACGTACGGGTCGTGGGGGTGGAGCGGATCACCCCGCGGACGGCGCGCGTCGCCTTCACCGGGGACGCGCTGGCGGAACTCCTGGAGGACCGGCCCGACCAGCAGATGAAGCTCTGTTTCCCGAGGGCGGGGCAGGGGGCGCCCCGTCTTCCGGAGCCGGACGCCGACGACATCTACGGCATGCGGTGGTACGAGGCGTACCTCGCGATCCCCGAACCGGAGCGTCCACTGATGCGGAGCTTCACCGTCCGCGCGTACGACCGCCGGAGCGGCCTGATGAGCGTCGACTTCGTGCTCCACGGGGACGACGGACCCGCCGCCCGCTGGGGCCGGGACGCGCGCCCGGGGGACGTCCTCGGCATGGTCGGTCCGTCGTCGGCGTACGCCCGGTCGCTGCCCGCCGCCGACTGGCTGCTGCTGGCCGGGGACGAGACGGCGCTCCCGGCGATCGGGACACTCCTGGAATTCCTCCCGGCCGGGGCACGGGCGGTGGCGTACGTCGAGGTCGCCGACGCGGCGGAGGAGCAGGTGCTCGCATCGCCCGGCGAGGTGACCGTCCACTGGGTGCACCGGGACCGCGGCGAGCACCTGGTGGACGCGGTGAGGGGCGCCGTGCTGCCCGCCGGATCCGGTGCGGCATGGCTGGCCGGTGAGGCCGGCGCGGTACGGGCCCTGCGCCGTCACCTGGTCGAGGAGCGCGGACTGCCCAAGGGGGCCGTGGAGTTCAGCGGCTACTGGCGGGAGCGCCTCACCCAGGACGATGCCCCGACCGAGGAGGACCTGGCCTGGGCGAAGGAGCGGGCGGCGGAGGACCAGGACCCGTCCTAGTGCTCCCGCGGCTCCCGCTCCGGAACACTGAGGCCCGCCGCCCGACGGCGACGGGCCTCACGAAGGGGCCGCCATCGACCGACGGAGTCGACGGCCCGGTCCCTCGCGCGCGGAAGCCGCCTACTTCGTGACAGCGTTCAACGCGTTCACGATGCCTCGCCCGTAGAACCCGTTGTGGTTCTTCGACCCCTTGCACACGGCGTCGATCTTGCCGTCGGAGTCGATGTCGTACGGATCCGTGCACGGTGTGGCGTCGGCCTCGGAGTACAGCAGGGCCTTCACCTGACCGGCGGTGGCGTGCGGGTGCGTCGACCTGATGAGGGCGGCCACCCCCGCGACGTGCGGGGACGCCATCGACGTGCCCGACTTGTAGGCCCACGTGCCGCCGGGCATCGTGCCGAGGATCCCGCCGTCGCCGGCCGGCGCGGCCGGGGGCTGGTAGAGGGTGGAGTCGCCTCCGGGCGCGGCGACGTCAATGACGTTCAGGCCGTAGTTGGAGAACGACGACTTGATGCCCTTCGCGCCGGTCGCGGCCACGGTCACCACACCGGGCAGCTGGGGCGGTATGACCAAGCAGGTGTGCGGGTCGATCACACGGTCGCCCGGCGTGCCGTCGTTCGGGGAGGCGGGGTCGGTGAGGGAGTCCGCGTCCAGGTCGCGGCGCTCGTTGCCCGCGGCCGCGACGTTGACCGTGCCCTTGCGCTCCGCGTACCGCGAGGCCCGGGTGGTGGCGTCGACGAGCGCCCTCTGGTCCGGGTCGTCGAGGCAGTTGAAGTTCCAGGGGTCGGTGTAATAGCTGTTGTTGGTGACGTCCACGTGGTGCTCGGCCGCCCAGACGAAGCCGCAGACCACCGCCTCGGTGTAGACGTAGTCCTCCGAGGTGGACACCTTGATGGCGGCGACCTGCACGCCGGGCGCGACGCCGGTCATGCCGATGCCGTTCTTGGCTGCCGCGATCTCACCCGCGACATGCGTGCCGTGGGCGGCGCTCTCCGACGCGCCCGGCCGCCAGGCCCCGTCCGCGGTGTTCGGCTTGCCCGAGGCGCAGTTGACGGACGCCTCGCGGTTGAAGTTCGGGGCGAGGTCGGGATGGGTGTCGTCCACGCCGGTGTCGATGACGGCGACCGTGACGTCGCGGCTGCCGAGCGTCTTCTCGTGCGCCTTGTCCGCCTTGATGGCGGGCAGGTCCCACTGCGACGCCTCCAGGGGGTCCTGGCCTTCGGCCGCCTGAGCGCTCGCGACCTCCTTGGCGCTGAGCACCCGCGTCGCGCCGACCTGGGTCGTCGACTGCGCGGCAAGGGGCGCGTTGCGGGTGACGCCGGCCGACTGCACGCCCGGGACCTTACGGATCGTCCGGGCGAAGTCGCGGTTCGAGGAATGCACGACGAGCACGCCGATCTGGTCGTACGAGATCACGATGGTGCCGCCCGCGTCGGCGACGGCCTTCTTCACCGTCGTGGACGGGCCTCGTCCGGTAGCGACGTTGACGATGTAGCTGAGGGTGGTCGTGTCGGCCGTCGTGGCCGTCGGGGCCGCCTCGGCCGCCGACGCCGTGACGTTGGGCAGTAAGGCGAGGGTGGTCGCCATGACCATCCCCAGCGGAAGGGCGACGAGGCGACGGGAGTACGTGCGCGGCGCTGTCATGGAGTCTCCAGTTGATTCGCGGTACCCGTGGTATGACGCGTGCGGAGACTCAACAAGTTGATCGTCGGGGTCACGACCTGGTGCACGACAGCGAGTGGATCAGGTCGTTGCTTGACTGTTCGCAGGGAGTTGACGATGCCGAAGCCATGGAGCCCGTTCACGCGCTCGCCACCCGTGCAGGTCGCGCCCATGACCCCGTCGCCGTTGCAGTCGTGGGGGGCCTTCGGCCCGGATCAGCGGGTGCGGCCCGCTCCCCGTACGGCCCGGCCCGCCAGCACCTGCGTCCGGCGGCCGTCCTCGATGACGAAGCGGCCGTCGATCAGCACGTGCGGGATGCCGACGGGCAACGTACGCGGCTGTTCGAACGTCGAGCCGGCGGCCACCGTGTCCGGGTCGAAGAGGACCAGGTCGGCGCGGTAGCCCTCGCGCACGTACCCCCGGTCGGCCAGGCGCAGCCGCTTCGCCGGGCGGGAGGTGAGGTGGGCGACGCACTCCTCCAGGGACAGGATGCCCAACTCCCTCACGTACCGGCCGAGATACTGCGGGAACGTGCCGTACGCGCGCGGATGCGGCTTGTCGCCCTGGAGGATGCCGTCGCTGCCGCCGGTGTGCACCCGATGGCGCATGATCTGCCGGACGTTCTCCTCGTGGCCCACGTGCTGGAGGATCGTCGAGCCGAGCCGGTCGCCGACGAGCAGCCGGCGTGCGGTCACCCAGGGCGCCTCGCCCCGCAGCCGGGCGGACTCGGCCACGGTGCGGCCGACGTGGTCGGCGAGAGCGGGCACGCTGACGCCCGAGATCTCGATCGTGTCCCACTCGATCGGCACGCCGTGGCAGCCGTCCGAGCCCAGCACCTCCAGGTGGTGCCGGATCCGCTCCGCCGTCGCGTCGTCCGCGAGCCGGGCGAGGACGGCCTCGGGCCCGCCCTCGCTCGCCCAGCTCGGCAGCATCGCGACGAGGGTCGTGCAGCCGGGGGTGTACGGGTAGGTGTCCAGCGAGATGTCCGCGCCCGCGTCGAGGGCGTCGTCGAGAAGGGCGAGGAGGTCCGGCGCCCTGCCCTCGTTCACGCCGAAGTTCATGGTGGCGTGGGCGAGGTGGAGGGCGCAGCCCGCGTTCCGGGTGAGCCGCACCATCTCCTCGTACGCGTCGAGCGCCCCCGCCCCGTAGGAGCGGTGGTGCGGGCAGTAGTAGCCGCCGTGCTCGGCCACCACCCGGCACAGTTCCGTGAGTTCGGCGTCGTCCGCGTACATGCCGGGGGTGTACGTGAGGCCCGAGGACATGCCGACCGCGCCGTCCGCCATGCCCTGGGCGACGAGTCCCTTCATCCGGGTCAGTTCGGCTTCGGTGGCCGGCCGGTCCTCCCAGCCCATCGCGTACATCCGGACCGTGCCCTGCGGGACGAGGTAGGCGGCGTTGACCGCGATGCCCCGGCCGTCGAAGTTGCGGTCCAGCCGGTCCAGGTACTCGCCGACCGTGCGCCAGTCGAAGTCGAGATCCGTGTCCTCCGGCGCACCGCCGTTCCAGCCGGTGATCGCCCTGCGTACCTCCGCGAGCGTCCGGTCGTCGACCGGGGCGTAGGACAGGCCGTCCTGGCCGAGGACTTCGAGCGTGACGCCCTGCGCGGCCTTGGCGCTGTGGTCCGGGTCGCGGAGCAGCGCGAGATCGCTGTGCGCGTGCATGTCGACGAAGCCGGGGGAGAGGGCGAGGCCGTCGGCGTCGAGGGTACGGCGGGCGGTGGGGCGCGGGCCGGGTGCGTGTTCGGGGTGGATCCCGGCGATCCGGCCGCCGTCGACGGCCACGTCGGCGCGGCGGGCGGGCGTGCCGGTGCCGTCGACGACGAGGGCGTTGCGGATGACCAGGTCCATGAAGTGGGCTGCCTTTCAGCGGAATCGAGCCCCTTTGGCGTGCGAAGGGCCGGGTCCGGGTCCGGGGCCGGAGCCCCGGACCCGGGAAGGGTTCAGAAGAAGGTGCGGATGTAGTCGGTGACCGTGCCGTCCGCCTCCACCAGCGGAATCAGCTGCCACTTGTCGAAGCTCGTGCACGGATGCGACAGGCCCATCCCCACCCAGTCGCCCACTTCCAGCTCCGCGTCCGGCTCCGTGCGCAGCCAGGTGTGCTGGTCCGACAGACCGCTGACCGTGACCCCCGTCGCGGGCCGGACCGAGCCGTCGCGGCCGGACCGGACGACCTGCGCCTGCGGAAGGTCGAGGTCGTACGCCGCGTCCCGCTTGCCCGCGTTGAGGAACGCCTGCTCGGCACAGGGCCGGGAGACGACCTGTGCCCAGAGCCGGAAGGCGGGCTGGAGGGCCCCCTCCTCCGGGACACGGTTGAACGGGGTGAGGTGGCGGTAGTGGCCGTCGTCGTGCGAGACGTACGCCCCCGAACGCAGCAGCTTGAGCACCGGGACGGAGAGCTCCGGGATGTCCGCGAACACGTCCGCCACCGCGTCGAACCACGCGCTGCCGCCCGCGCTGATCACGATGCCCTCGGCCGCCGTCGCCGCGAACCGGCCCGCCCGGTCGAGGTCGACGGCCAGCGCGACGAGCCGCCGCAGCCACGCGCGTACCCGCTCGCCGGACGCGTCCGGCACCTCGCCCTCGTAGCCGGCCACACCCACCAGACGCAGGGTCCCGGTGGCGGCCACCGCGTCGGCGACCGCCGCGCATTCGGCCTCGGTCCGGACGCCGGTGCGGGCGCCCTCGCCCGCGCCCAGCTCCACGACGACGTCGACGGGCCGGGAGGCGCCCGCCGCCCGCAGCGCCTCATCCATCAGCTCCACGCCGCGCACCGAGTCGACGTAACAGATGAAGCGGAACTCCGGGTCGGCGTCCAGCTCGCCGGCGAGCCAGCGCAGGGCCGCCGCGTCGACCAGCTCGTTGGCGAGGAAGATCCGCCGGATCCCGTACGCCCGGTAGACCCGGGCCTGGTGCGGCACGGCGGCGGTGATGCCCCAGGCGCCGCGTGCCAGCTGGCGGTCGAAGAGCTGCGGCGCCATGGAGGTCTTGCCGTGCGGGGCGAAGGCGAGCCCGTGGCGCTCCGCGTACGCCTCCAGGAGCGCGAGGTTGTGCTCGACCGATTCGGCGGACAGAGCGAGCACCGGGGTGGTGAAGCCGCCGGTGAACAGGGAGCGCCGCTCGGCGGCGAGGGCGCCCACGGTCAGGCCCTCCGCGTCGGGAGGGAGCGCCTTGAAGCGGTGGTCGACCAGCTCGTCGGCAAGTCCGGCCACAGGACGGTCGGCGGCCAAGGGGGCCTCCTCGATCGAAGTAGTCGTTGCAGCATATGCAACACCCATTGCGTATATCGCTTGACGCTGTCTAACATCCGAGCCGACGCCGGGTCAATGCCGAGAGCCTGCTCCGGCTCTCCCGGAACCGCCGCCCCGCATCACCGAAGTCCACCTACCCCGCGAGGAGCCCCGAGTGTCCGGAACCCCGGCCAGGACCGCCGAGACCGCCAGGGCCGCCGAGGTCGTGTGCCTCGGCGAGTCCATGGTGACGTTCCTGCCGTCGCAGCCCGGACGCCTCGCCGACGTACCCGCCTTCGGTCGCGGCATCGGCGGCGCCGAGTCCAATGTCGCCTGCGCGCTCGCCGCGGCCGGGCACCGGACGGCCTGGGTCAGCCGGGTCGGCGCCGACGGATTCGGGGACCACCTCGTGGAGGCGATCGCCGGGTACGGGGTCGACACCTCCGCCGTGCGGCGCGATCCGGACCGGCCCACCGGGATCTACTTCCGCACGGCGACGGACCGGGCCACCGAGGTGCACGAGGTCGCCTACTACCGGGCCGGGTCCGCCGCCTCCGCGATGTCCCCGGACAACCTCCCGTACGAGGCGCTGCCCACCGCCCGCGTCCTGCACCTGTCCGGCATCACGGCGGCGCTCTCCGCCGACTGCCTGGCCCTGCTCCACGACCTGACGGCGCCCCGGCCCGGCCGCCCGCTGATCTCCTTCGACGTCAACCACCGCCCCGGTCTGTGGCGCGACGCCGACGCCGCTGCCGGTGTCCTCCTGGACCTGGCCCGCCGCTGCGACCTGGTCTTCGTCGGCGAGGACGAGGCGGAGGAGGCGTGGCAGGTGCGCGGCGCGGAGGCGATCCGTGCGGCGCTGCCCGAACCGGCGACGCTGGTCGTGAAGCGGGGCGGCGCGGGGGCGACGGTGTTCTCGCGGACCGACGGGGCCGACACCGTCACCACCGTCCCCGCCCTCCGTGTCGACGTCGTCGCCCCCGTCGGCGCGGGCGACGCCTTCGCCGCCGGGTTCCTCTCCGCCACCCTGCGCGCCCTCCCCGTACGCGACCGCGTCCGGCACGGCCATCTGATGGCCGCCGCCGTCCTCACCGTCCCCGGCGACCTCACCGGGCCTCCGGCCCGCCCGCACGCCGACGCCCTTGCCGCACTGGACGACGACGCCTGGGGGAGACTTCGTCTCGGCCCCGGGTGGACGGGGCACGACCAGGAGGTACGTACGACGTGAGCGGGCGCGGAGAACGAACGGACAAGAGGGGCGTCCCGGGCGAGAGCCGGGACGGGAACAGCGAGGCACGCGCATGAGTCAGACCGTCGACCGGGCGCTGAGCATCCTGCCGCTGCTCGCCCAGGGACCCGCCGACCTCGGACAGGTCGCCGAACGGCTCGGCGTCCACAAGTCCACCGCGCTGCGCCTGCTCCGTACGCTCCACGAGCACGGACTCGTCTACCGCCAGCAGGACCAGCGCTACCGCCTCGGCGCCCGCCTCTTCGCGCTCGCGCAGGAGGCCGTCGAGAACCTCGACGTACGGGAGATCGCCCACCCCCACCTCGTCGAACTCAACGAGAGCTGCGGCCACACCGTGCATCTCGCGGTGTACGAGGAGCACGAGGTCCTCTACATCGACAAGGTCGAGAGCCGTTACCCGGTCCGGATGTACTCGCGGATCGGGAAGCCCGTCGCGATCACCGTCGCCGCCGTGGCCAAGCTGCTCCTCGCCGACCTCACCGAGCCCGAGCGGCGCGCCGTCGCCGAGAAGCTCGACTACCCCATGTACACGTCCCGTTCGATCCCGAACGCCGGTGCCTTCCTCAAGGAGCTCGCCGTCGTCCGCGAACAGGGCTGGGCCACCGACCTCGGCGGCCACGAGGAGTCCATCAACTGCGTCGGCGCCCCCATCCGGGGCGCGGACGGACGGGTCGTCGCCGCGATGTCGGTCTCCGCGCCCAATGTCGTCGTCACGGCCGAGGAACTCCTCACCCTGCTCCCCCTGGTGCGCCGCACCGCCGACACCATCAGCCGGGAGTACTCCGGCACCAACCCACCCAAGAAAGCCTGAACAGCCATGACCGAGAAGATCGCCCTCACCCCGAGCACCCACACCACCCCGCCCGCGAAGTTCTCGCACGGGGTGAGGAAGGGGAACATCCTCCAGGTCGCCGGCCAGGTCGGCTTCCTCCCCGCCGTGGAGGGCCAGGCCCCCACCCCCGCCGGTCCGACGCTGCGCGAGCAGACCCTCCAGACCTTCGCCAACGTCAAGGCGATCCTGGAGGAGGGCGGCGCGAGCTGGGACGACGTGATGATGATGCGCGTCTACCTCACGGACGTCGACCACTTCGCCGAGATGAACGAGATCTACAACAGCTACTTCGCCGAGCAGCACCTCAAGGCGGCCCCCGCCGCCCGTACGACGGTCTACGTCGGCCTCCCCAAGGGCCTGCTCATCGAGATCGACGCGCTCGCGGTCCTCGGCTGATCCAGCTGATCCACTTGCCGCACCCGCTTCACCGCATCACCGCGCACGGCACGGCGCCCCGCACCACGGGAGCGCCGTGCCGCGCTCCCCCCTACCCGAAAACCGTCTCCGGAGTTACCCATGCTGCTCGCCGCCACCCCACAACCGGCCGAGACACCACCCCACACCGGTGGACTCCTCCTGCTCATCGACGGCACCGCCGGTCTGCTGACCGTCGCCGCCCTCGGTATCGCGCTCCTCCTCTTCCTGATCATCAAGGTCAGGCTGCAGCCCTTCGTCGCGCTGCTCGCCGTCTCCATAGCCGTCGGCCTGGGCGCCGGTCTCTCCGTCACCGAACTCTTCGGCACGGTCCAGAAGTCCGCCGCCGTCTCCGTCATCGAATCCGGCATGGGCGGCATCCTCGGCCACGTCGCGATCATCATCGGCCTCGGCACGATGCTCGGCGCGATCCTCGAAGTCTCCGGCGGCGCCGAGGTGTTGAGCGCCCGTCTGCTGAGCCTCTTCGGTGAGAAGCGCGCCCCGCTCGCCATGGGCCTGACCGGCCTCATCTTCGGCATCCCGGTCTTCTTCGACGTCGGCATCTTCGTTCTCGCGCCGATCGTGTACGCCGCCGCGAAGCGCTCCGGGAAGTCGATCCTGCTCTACGCGATGCCGCTGCTGGCGGGCCTGTCGATGACTCACGCCTTCCTGCCGCCGCACCCGGGCCCGGTCGCCGCCGCCGGGCTCTTCCACGTCTCGCTCGGCTGGGTCATCCTGATGGGCGCCGTCGTCGGCATCCCGTCCGTGCTCGCCGCCTGGGGCTACGCCGCCTGGATCGGCAAGCGGATCTTCGTCGACGTCCCGCAGGACATGGTCGACGCCGCCGAGGAGGCCAGGGCCGCGGTCGTCGCCGAACAGCGGGCCGCCGGGGTCACCCCGCGCGAGGAGCCGGTCGCGCTCGCCACCGTGCTCACGATCATCGGCACCCCGCTGGTGCTGATCCTCGCCGCGACGTTCTCCTCCATCGCGCTGGCCCCCTCCACCCTCCGCTCCGTCATCGAGTTCTTCGGCAACCCCTTCGTCGCGCTGACGATCGCGCTGCTGCTCGCGTACTACCTGCTGGGCATCCGCCGCGGCTGGTCCCGCAAGTCCCTCGAAGCGGTGTCCACCTCCTCCCTCAAGCCGGTCGGCAACATCCTGCTCGTCGTCGGCGCGGGCGGTGTCTTCGGCGCCGTCCTCAAGGGCAGTGGCATCGCGGACGCGCTCGCCGACACCTTCAACGACGTCGGCCTGCCGGTCATCCTGCTCGCCTGGCTGATCTCCGTGGTCCTGCGGGTCGCCCAGGGCTCGGCGACGGTCGCGATCGTCACCACCGCGGGCATCGTCGTCCCCCTGGTCGAGGGCCAGGACCTGTCGCAGGCGCACCTCGCCCTGATCATCATGGCGATCTCGGCCGGCTCGATCTTCGCCTCGCACGTCAACGACGGCGGCTTCTGGATGGTGTCGAAGTACTTCGGCATCTCTGAACGCGACACCCTGAAGTCCTGGACCGTCCTGGAGACGGTCCTGTCGGTGGCGGGGTTCGCCGTGGCGGCGCTGCTGAGCCTGGTGATCTAGGGTCCTTCTCCCGTACACGTGCAGCAGCGCCGCCGGGGGAGCGGCGGCGCTGCTGGTCACTGATGCATGCCGGACGGTGGCGACGACCTGGTGCACGACAGAGAGTGGATCAGGTCGTTACGGCAGGCCGTGGACGTGCGGGGCCACCGCGTTCGACCAGGCGTTGCCCGACTTGGCGTCCCAGTTGGTCGACCAGGTCATCGCGCCGCGCAGACCCGGGTAGGTCTTCGAGGGCTTGAAGGTGCCGCAGCTGGTGCCGGAGGCCAGGCAGTCCAGGGCCGCGTTCACGACCGAAGGGGCCACATAGCCGCTGCCCGCGCCGCTGGTGGAGGCAGGGACGCCGAGACCGACCTGCGAGGGGTCGAGGCCGCCTTCCAGCTGGATGCAGGCGAGTGCCGTGAGGAAGTCCACCGAACCCTGCGAGTAGACCTTGCCGTCGCATCCGAGCATCGAACCGCTGTTGTAGTACTGCATGTTGACGACGGTCAGGATGTCCTTGATGTTGAGCGCCGTCTTGAAGTACTCACCCGCGGTGGACTGCATGTCGATGGTCTGCGGGGCCATCGTGATGACGAGGCCGGAGCCCGCCTTCTGCGAGAGCGAGCGCAGCGCCTTCGTCATGTAGGTGGAGTTGAGCCCGTTCTCCAGGTCGATGTCGACGCCGTTGAAGCCGTACTCCTGGATGAGCGAGTAGACGGAACCCGCGAAGTTGGCGGCGGAGGCCTCGCTGTTGACCGCGACGGACCCCTTCTCGCCGCCGACCGAGATGATGACGTTCTTCCCGGCGGCCTGCTTCGCCTTGATGTCGGCCTTGAACTGGTCGACGGTGTAGCCGTTCAGGCCCGCCGTGTCCAGGTTGAAGGTGACGGCACCCGGCGTGGTCGTGGCGTCGGCGAAGGAGACCGCGATGATGTCGTAGTTCGCCGGTACGTCGCTGAGCTTCTGCACGGTCGCGCCGTTGTTGAAGTTCTGCCAGTAGCCGGTCACCGCGTGCTTGGGCACCGAGGTGCCCGGGTTGGGGTTGCCGCCGCCATCCTTGGCCGTACGGCCGCTGACCGTCGCGGACTTGACGGACTCTCCGGCCGCGTTGGTGGCGGTGACCGCGAACTGGTACGCCGTGTCGGCGGTCAGACCCGTGATCGTGGCGGAGGTACCGGTGGACGTGGTGGCCTTCGACCCGTCCCTGTAGACGGTGTAGCCGGTCGCGCCGGACACCGCGTTCCAGGACAGGGACACGGAGGAGGACGTGGTCGCGCCGACCGCGAGTCCGGCGGGCGCGCCGGGGATCTCGGGCGTGGGGTCGGTGCCGCCGCCCCCGTCGGGGCCGCTGACCGAGATGTCGTCCGCGTAGTAGGCGGCCTGCCCGTACCAGCCGTGCGTGTACACCGTGACCGACGTGGTGCTCGGGCCGGTCTTGAAGCTGGTGGTGAGCTGGGTCCAGCCGCTGGAGCCGGGGGACCAGGTCGACACGTCGGTGGTCCCGGTGCCGCTCGCGCCGAGGTACGCGTATCCGCCCTGCACCCAGGAGCTGAGCGTGTACGTCGAGTCGGGCTTCACGGCCACGGTCTGGGTGCACTTGGCGTTGTCCTGGCCGGCCGGGGTGGCCTTGAGGGCGGCGGTGCCGCTGTGCACGGGCGAGGAGACGGTGGTGCCGCTGCCGCCGGAACAGGTCCAGTTGGCGAGCCCCGACTCGAAGCCGGCGTTCTTGGCGACGTTGACGTCGGCGGCCTGTGCGCTGCCGACGAGACCGGTGGCGGTGAGCGCACCGGCCGCGAGGACGGCCATGGCACCGCCGAGGAGCGGCCGGGTGCGGCGACTGCGGGCTCTG
This sequence comes from Streptomyces sp. NPDC014727, assembly GCF_043083485.1. Taxonomy (NCBI): domain Bacteria; kingdom Bacillati; phylum Actinomycetota; class Actinomycetes; order Kitasatosporales; family Streptomycetaceae; genus Streptomyces; species Streptomyces sp. NPDC014727. The sequence goes on from NZ_JBIBYR010000002.1 coordinate 321,684, forward strand.
TGGCCGCTGGCGGGGGAAGATTCCACTTTGCTGCCTCCGTGGGGGAGTTGGGAGCTGTGCGAGCTGCCTCGGGGCGGGCCGGTGGGGTCGACCGGCGTACCGGGGCGGTCCGGGGAGCGACACGGGGATGACGGGGGAGTGGACGTGAACGACGGTGGCCACCGCTGGCCGATAAACTGGTCCAGACCAATCAAGTTGTCAAGACCTCTGGCAGTGACAGCCGTGACGACAGCTCTCGACCGGCCGCTCGCCGACGGCTCCGTCACCCGCCCGCGCGCCGCCCCGCAGGGGTTCCGGAACCGCCCTGAACGGCAAATGAATTGACGTTTTGTTGACCTCGTGCGTCCCTGCGCGGGTGACATGGTCCAGATGTCCTCACAGTGACGACCCGGCCCCCGCCGGGGCGTCGTGCGGGAGGTTCCACGTCCGGTCTGACGTGCGAAGACGAATTCCGGGCCGCAGGTAATCGGAAGATGGATTCGTAACACTCCGCAGTGGTACAGGAGTTAACGATTCTCGATTTGATCCGTTTTAGCACCGGGGCGCGGCCCCACTGTCCCGCAGCTGTTGTCGTACTGGCCTCCGAAAAGTGTTCTCTGCCAGGTAGGACGTGGATAAAGTGCTGAAGCAGAACCGCGGAGCAGGAGCGATTGCGGCCTACGTCATGACCGGCGTTTGGCCGGAGCCGAAACGGGGAACAGCGTGCCGACCGCAATAGCAGTGACCAGTGCTGATTTGGTACTACCTCCGACCGACCAGCAGACACCGACGGCTGCCCTGCTGCAGGCTCCCGACGCCCAGGCGCTGGAGATGGCCATCGGTGACATGCACGTGTTGCTCGAACAGCACGGCTACGTCGTCGCTGTCTACCCGACCGGCATCGCGCCCGCCCACGAGCGTCGGCTCTACTCCGTGCGCTCCGTTCTGGAGAGCGACCGCATCGCGCTGCTCAAGGTGGACCTCCCCCCCTTGGGTGTCGCCGTACTCGTGCGGCAGCTGCGCCAGTTGTCCATCTGTGACTTCAGCCCTGGAGTGGTCGCCTCCGCCGCCCGGCTGCTGTCCCACTACATCCATGCGGGCGCCCTGCTGAACTCCGTCACCAAGTTCGACCGGGTGCCGGTCGACCTCAGGACGCACGCCAAGTCCTGGGTGCCGGGCTCCCAGTTCGCCGTGGTCGCGGGGCCGGAACCGCAGCTCGTCAAGGTCGGCCCGAAGGCGGACCCACCGACCGGCCCGGAATTCGCCACCCACCTGCTGACCGCCAAAGGGCAGTCGCAGTCCGAGTGGGTGAAGGAGACCCTCGCGCCCGCGTGGCAGGTCCAGTCCATTCACGAGGCCGCGCTCCCGTCCGGTTCCCCCGCATGGTGGGGAACCGGGAAACTGGTGGAATTCGCGGCCTATCTGCCAGACATCTCCGTCCTGTACCAATTGGTGTCCTCCGTACGTCGCGAGAACTGCCACTGGTGCGGAATGGAACTCATCGGTGATCGCTGCGGGTTCTGCTCCTCCCCGCTACCCGCGGCCGAGAACCGAATGCACTCCGCCGGTGTCCTCAGCCAGGGAGCGCTCGCACCACCGCAGTCCTAGCGCTTCCGCTTTCCTCCGTAGACGCCCTCCTGTCCGCTGCCCCACGCATCCGATTCGAACGAGGTTGTCCGGCCCATGAACTCCCGCCAGCGCCGCGGCGTGATACTCCTGCTTCTGTCGGTTCTGTGCGCCTTCGGCGCCTTCGCCGGCGTGCTCTCGGTGATCAGCGACGTCAACACCAAGGTCGGGCCCGAAGTCTCGGCCTACCAGCTGAAGTCCGACGTGGCGCCCTACACCGCCCTGTCGTCCGGGCAGTTCGAGAAGATCTCGATGCCCAAGCGCTGGCTCTCCACCAACGCGGTGACGGACCTTTCCGAGGTGAGCGGCAAGATCGCCGTCACTCAGCTGCGCAAGGGCTCCCTGCTCCAGTCCGACATGATGCAGAAGCGCCCCGCACTGCAGCCCGGGGAACAGGAGATCGCCATCATGATCGACGCCGCCACCGGCGTCGCGGGCAAGATCACCCCCGGTGCCACGGTCAACATCTACGCCACCTTCGCCGGTGAACGCGACGGTGACCCCTCCCAGTCGAAGGTCATCGTCTCCAACGCCAAGGTGCTGGACGTCGGCAAGCTGACCGCTCTGGAGCCGAACCGCGACGGCAAGTCCAACATGGGCACCGAGGCCGTCCCGATCACCTTCGCGCTCAACACGCTCGACACCCAGCGCATCGCCTACGCCGAGTCCTTCGCGGAGCATGTACGCCTCGCGCTCCTGGCCTCCGGCAGCGACAGCACCATCCGTCCGGGCGACCGTTCCTACACGCTCGACAAGGACAAGTGAGGATCGCATGACCACGAGGATCCTCCCGGCCGTCGGTGACGTCGACGCGGCCAGATCCGTCACCACCCTGCTCAGCCAGCTCCCCGACGCGGAACCGGCCACACCGGTCGGCGACTCGACCCAGCTCATCGACACCCTCGCCCGGCTCGCGGGCGAGTCGCTCGACGAACTGCCCGAGGTCGTGCTGGTCCACGAGCGGATCGGCCCGGTGCCGGCACTGGAACTGATCCGGGAGGTCTCCCTGCGCTTCCCCGCCATCGGGGTCGTGCTGATCACCGCCGATGTCACCCCCGGTCTGTTCGCCTCCGCGATGGAGTCGGGCGCGCGAGGTGTCATCACCCTGCCCCTGAGTTACGAGGAACTGGCCAGCCGGGTCCAGTCCGCCGCCCAGTGGTCCGTCGGCGTCCGCCGCCACCTGAGCACCGGGGCCGATGTCTTCACCGGCCCCGGCGGAACGGTCATCACGGTCAGCGGCGCCAAGGGCGGCGTCGGAGCCACCGTCACGGCCGTGCAACTCGCCCTGGCGGCACAGGCGTCCGGGCGCACCGTCGCGCTGGTCGACCTGGACCTCCAGGCCGGCGACATCGGCTCCTACCTCGATGTGCAGTTCCGGCGCTCCATCGTCGACCTGTCGGCGATCGCCGACATCTCGCCGCGCGTCCTGTCCGACGCCGTGTTCAGCCATGGCACCGGCCTTGCGCTGCTGCTGGCCCCGGGTGAGGGCGAGAGCGCCGAGGAGGTCAGCGACCGCTCGGCCCGCCAGATCGTCAGCGCCCTGCGTTCGCGCTACGAGGTCGTGGTGATCGACTGCGGCACCCAGCTGCAGGGAGCGAGTGCCGCGGCCATCGAGATGGCCGACACGGCGCTGCTGGTCACCACACCCGATGTGATCGCGGTGCGCGGCGCCAAGCGCCTCGTCCGGATGTGGGACCGGCTCCAGATCCGGAAGGCTGAGGAGACGGTCACTGTCGTCAACCGCTTCATCCGCAACACCGAGATCCAACCGCAGCTGATCGAGAAGATCACCGGCACCAGCACGGCCAACACCGCGATTCCGGCGAACTTCAAGGAACTCCAGGCCGTCGTCGACGCCGGCCGGCTGCACGAACTCGACTCCAAGAGCACCGTCAAACAGGCCCTCTGGGCCCTTGCGGGCGAGCTGGGCATCGTCAAGGTTCCTGAGAAGGCGGAAAAGAACGGCGCGAAGAGCGGCGCGAAGTTCAAGAACGACCGAGGCTCGATCGGGCGCCCGCGCGTCGGCAGACGCGACGGCGGCTCCCGGAACCGGGCGACGACCTAGGGGGCAAGTTGACCGATGGCACTTACCGATACGACAGACACGGAGATACAGGGAAGGCGTTACGGTGACGCCGCCCCGGGGCGGGGCTCGGCGCGGGGCCGGATGCGCGGCCGACTGAACGGTCGGCTGCTCGGTCGCGAGCGGGACCGCGGCCAGACCGCGATCGAGTTCCTTGGCGTCACACCGCTGATCATCCTGCTGATGCTCGCGCTCTGGCAGTGCGCGCTGATCGGCTACACGTTTTCCCTGGCAGGGAACTCGGCGGATGAGACGGCGCACAAGGGGGCCATCTCGCAGGGCCTGCGGTTCACGGAGTGCCGGAACACGGCCGAGAAGCACCTGCCGAAGGCCTGGCGGGACGGCTTGAAATCGGTGAAGTGCCGCTCCAAGTCCGGCATGTACACGGCCGAGGTCAAGCTCCAGGTACCGGTCCTGGTGCCCGGCATCCTCAACTGGAAGTTCCCGGTCACCGGCAACGCGGCTTTCCCGCTGGAGGGCTGAGCGATGAGCAAGCGCACGCACACACCTGGCCGGACGGCCGCTACCACCACCCGCCGCGAGCGCGGCCAGGTCGCCATCGAGTATCTGGGCTTCATCCCCCTGCTGCTCCTGGTCGGTCTCCTCGCGATCCAGGCCGGCCTTGCCGCGTACGCCGCCAACCAGGCGGGCACCGGGGCCCGCGCGGGAGCCCGTATGGCCAGCATGTCTTCGGGCGGCTGCGATGAGCAGGCAGCCAAGGACGCGATGAGCGGCTGGACCGCCGGCCGGGTCGATTTCTTGCCCACCCCCTCCTCCTTCGACGAGGTCACCTGCACCGTCAGCGTCGACGTGCCCGACATCATCCCCGGCGTCCATATCTGGGGTCCGGCCAAGCGCAGTTCGACGATGCCCCGCACCTGACCTGTGCGGCGCACGCGCCGCTGCTTCACCAGCGGCTCAACAAGCAAGTCGGAACGAGGAGTTACGGAATGAGTCTGCGGGCACGCATGACCGCCCCCGAGAAGAACGGCGGGGGGCGGGAGGACAGCCACATGGTGGCCACCTACCGCGCCAAGCTGCTCGAAGAGATCGACCTGGCGGAGATGTCCTCGCTCGCCGCCGCAGACCGGCGGGCCCGGCTGGAGCGCGTGCTCAGCCACATCATCAGTCGTGAGGGACCGGTTCTTTCGACCGTCGAACGCACCCAGCTGATCCGCCGGGTCGTGGACGAGGCCCTCGGTCTCGGTATTCTCGAACCGCTCCTCGAAGACGCGTCCATCACCGAAATCATGGTGAACGGACCGGACCAGATCTTCGTCGAGCGCAGCGGCAAGGTCGAACTGCTCCCGATGCGCTTCAGTTCGCACGAGCAGCTGATGCAGACCATCGAGCGCATCGTCTCGACCGTCAACCGTCGCGTCGACGAGTCGAACCCCATGGTTGATGCGCGTCTACCCAGTGGTGAGCGTGTCAACGTGATCATCCCGCCGCTGTCGCTGAGCGGTGCGACGCTCACCATCCGACGGTTCCCGAGGGCCTTCACGCTCCAAGAGATGATCAACGTCGGCTCGCTCGACGAGCAGATGCTGATCCTGCTGGCCGGACTCGTCCAGGCCAAGCTCAACGTCATCGTCTCCGGCGCCACCGGTACCGGGAAGACGACGCTCCTCAACGCGCTCTCCGGCCTCATCCCCGACAGCGAGCGCATCGTCACCATCGAGGACTCCGCCGAGCTCCAGCTCCAGCAGAGCCATGTGATCCGGCTGGAGTCCCGTCCGGCGAACGTCGAGGGCAAGGGCCAGATCACCATCCGTGACCTGGTCCGCAACTCCCTGCGTATGCGCCCCGACCGCATCGTCGTCGGTGAGGTCCGTGGTGGTGAGTCGCTCGACATGCTCCAGGCGATGTCGACCGGTCACGACGGTTCGCTCGCCACCGTCCACGCCAACAACGCCGAGGACGCGCTCATGCGTCTGCAGACCCTGGCCTCGATGTCCGAGATCAAGATCCCGTTCGAGGCGCTGCACGACCAGATCAACAGCGCCGTCGACGTCATTGTCCAGCTCACCCGACACGCCGACGGCTCCCGCAAGATCACCGAGATCGCCGTCCTCGACTCGCACGGCCGCGACCCGTACCGCATCGTGACCGTCGCCCGGTTCGATGCCCAGCCGATGGACGCCGAGGGGCGGATCCACGGCGAGTTCCAGTACCTCCCGATCCCGCGCAAGATCGCTGACCGGCTCTACATGGCCAGCCAGCCCATCCCGCAGGCCTTCGGGGTCGCCGCATCCGCCGAACAGCTCGCCACCCGAGAGGCCAACTAGGTACCGTGCCATGACGAATCTCCCTCTTCTCACCATCGGCGTCACGCTGCTTGCTGGCGTCACGGGCGTCGCCGGCCTGCACGCCTACTCCGGAGGCAAGGCCGACCGGGACGCCCTGGTGGACCGCCTTTCACACACCGGCCACATCCCGGAATCCGGGCGCCGCCGCCGCTTCCGAGGGCTCGACAGCAGGCTGCGCAAGACCGGCCTGGGCCGGAAGCTCGAACTGAAGCTGGCCGCCACCGGCCTCGACATCACACCCGGCGAGTTCTTCGTCTACGCGCTCGCCGCCATGGCCGGCCTCTGGATGATCGCCTCGTCCCTGCTCGCCAGCTTCTTCGGCCCGGTCGCCGCCCTCATCGGTCTCTGGGGCACCAACGCCTTCCTGAACTGGCAGCGGACCAAACGCACCGAACGCTTCATCAACCAGCTCCCCGAACTCGCCCGTATCCTCGCCAACGCCACGCAGGCCGGGCTCGCGCTGCGTACGTCCATCAGCATGGCGGCCGATGAGATGGAGGACCCGGCAGGCGAGGAACTGGCCAGGGTCTCCCGTCGGCTCGCCGTCGGCGAACCCCTCGAAGACGCGATGAGCGAGCTGACCGACCGGCTGCCCTCCCGCGAACTCGTCGTCCTCGTCACCACCCTCGTCCTGTCCAACCGGGCCGGCGGTACGGTCGTCAGCTCGTTGCGCAACCTCACGGAGACCCTGGAGGAGCGAAAGGAGACCCGGCGCGAGGTCAAGACCCAGCTCTCCCAGGTCACCGTCACCGCTTACGCCGTCCCGATGTTCGGCCTGGGCGCCATGCTCCTGATGAACGCGGTCATGCCCGGCGCACTCGACCGCATGACCGGCGCCTTTATCGGTCAGGTCGCGGTGGTCATCTCCATCGCCTTGTACGCGATCGGATTCATCGTGATCCGCCGCATGTCCCGGATCGACGTCTGATGGGCGGGGCGTACATGGACCTGCTGCTCGCCGGGGTCATGGGTCTGGCGGTCTACGGAGCCATCGCCGGTATCCGTATGTACCGGCGCGACGTAAAGCTCCCCGGGGACCTCGCGATTGCCCTGGAGGTCGGCTCCACCCGGACCAGCGCGGTCGGCTCCGGCATCGACCGACTCGGCATGCGCTGGGCCCCCATGGTGCTGCGGATGATGGGTCCCAAGGCCGTCAACAAGAAGCGCCGCCAGATCGACCTAGCAGGGAACCCGGGCGGTCTGACCATCGACCGCTACGCCGCCCGCCGTGCCGTTTACGGCGGCCTCGGCGCGCTCGGCGCCTTCACGATGCTCATGCGTGGCCAGATCTTCCTCGCTCTGCTGCTGATCGCCTTCGGCCTCTTCTGGGTCGAGGTCGGCATCTGGTCGGCGGTCCGCGTCCGCCGCGACCACATCGACCGGACACTCCCGGACTTCCTCGACGTCCTGGCTGTCGTCGTCTCGGCGGGCCTCGGCTTCCGCCAGGCGCTGGGGCGCGTCGCCGAGAAGTACGAGGGACCCTGGGCCGACGAACTCCGCATCACCCTGCGTCAGATGGACATGGGTGTCAGCCGGCGCGAAGCCTTCGAGCAGCTGCGCAAGCGCAATGACTCGGAGCAGGTCGCCATGTTCGTGACCACGCTCCAGCAGGGCGAGGAGCTGGGTGCGCCGATCGTCGAGACGCTGATCCAGATCGCCAACGACATGCGGCGAACGGACGCCCAGAACGCCCGTCGGAAGGCGGCCCGGGCCGTCCCCAAGGCGACCTTTGCGGTCACCACCTTCCTTCTCCCCGGAACCCTGGTGCTGCTGACGGTCGGCTTTGTCTATGGAGCCAACATCGACTTCGGCTTCCTCACGGGTCAGTGATGTGAACGCGTTGGGCGGTGGGCAAGACAGGCGAAGGGAGGTGAGAGGCTCGTGTCGTTCCAACTCGGCAGCATCCACAATGGACTGAACGCAGAGGTGCGTCAGGCGATAGCCGATCCCGGTTCGCGCCCGGCGTTCGCGATCCAGCTGAACGCGCTCCAGGCGATGTGCCGGCAGGTCTTCGGCTTCCGGCTTGCCATGATCGCCATCGCCACCCCGTTCGCGCTCGGCCACACCGCCTCGGGCCTGGCCTCCTGGCTGATCGGGTCCGCCATCCTCGTCACGTTCATGGGCTCGTACGTCCTGTTCCGCGACTGGGAACGCTTCGGTCCCGTCCTGCTGCGCCATCCCTGGCTGCTCGGCATAGACGCCTTCTTCGGCGCCCTTCTACTCATCACCGCCGGCCCCGAGTCCACCCTCGCGTACGTCACCGTGTGCACCCCGCTGCTGGCCGGACTCGTCTCCGGCTGGCGAGGCGCGGCGGTGTTCGCTGCGCTCCAGACCGTCATCGTCCTCGGCGTGTACAACACTGACCCGAAGCTGCAACCCACCGACGCCACGGCGGTCCTCCTCCCCGGCTTCTGCATCATCGCGGGCGCCGTCGGAGTCACCCTGCGCAACCTGCTTCTCCGCTTCGGTACGGCCAGCCAAGCCCTCACGGAGACCCGGGCCCGTCTCGCGGTCAGCGAGGCCGTGGAGGGCGAACGCACCCGCCTCGCCCGGGAGATGCACGACTCGGTCGCCAAGACCCTGCACGGCCTGGCGCTGGCCGCCGACGGCCTGGCCGGCTCGTCCGACCGCATGGACCCGCTCATTGTCAAACACCAGGCCGAACTGGTCGCCCGCGCCGCCCGCCGCGCCGCCGCCGAGTCTCGCGAACTTCTCTCCGACCTGCGACGCGAGTCCGGGCTGGACGGCGGAGTGGACGTCGTACGCGAACTGCAGGCCCGCGCCGATGACTTCACGCAACGTCACGCGCTCACGGCCACCTTCCGCCTTCTCAACGAGACACCGGTCCCCAACGTCCCGCAGGCGGTCGCGCGCCAGCTGCTCACCGTCGCCTCCGAAGCGATGGAGAACGCCCACCGCCATGCCCAACCCACCTACCTCGTCGTACTGGTCGGCGTGAAGGGCGATGTCCTGCGCGTCAGCGTGTACGACGACGGGCGCGGCCTGCCCGCTGGCACCACGCTCGACGACCTCCGGCACGCCGGGCACTTCGGCCTCGTCGGCATGGTCGAACGGGCGGCGTCCATCGGCGCCCGCATCCGTATCGGAAAGGGCCAGGCGGCCAAGGGCACCGAAGTACGCCTGGAACTCCCGATCGCCGCTCTCAGCACTGCTCCCGCTCCAGATGCACTACGAGTGAACTGACCAGCTCAGTACCACCCCACCCTCACCCCCCATAGATCCCTGAGAGGAGGTCGCAGATGCCGGACGATGTCTCCCGCGCGTCGGGCCAGAACTGGGCCGCACAGAATCACGCCTCCCAGCACACGTCCTCGCACGTCACCCCGCTCAACTCGGAACCCAGCTCCCACGGGTTCCCGGTTCCCGCTCCCGTCTCCCAGCAGTCCGCGGCATCCGAGTCCCTGCCTCCCTTCCCGGGGCCGCCGCCCGCGCCCGTCCTCGGCGCCCTTCGGGTCGTCGTCGCCGACGACAACCCAGTGGTCCGGGCCGGCCTTGGCGTCCTGCTCTCCGGCCGAGACGACATCGAGGTCGTGGCCGAGGCCGCAGACGGCCGCCAGGCCTACGACGCGGCTGTTCTGCACCGCCCGGACGTCGTCCTGCTGGATGTCCGCATGCCCGGCGTCGACGGCATATCCGCCCTGCCCCACCTCGTACAGGTCGCACCCGTCATGATGCTGACCTACAGCCGCGAGAGCGAGATCGTTCACGAGGCGCTCCGCCTGGGTGCCAGCGGCTATCTGGTCCACGGCGAGTTCACGGCCGACCAGCTGGTGCAGGCCGTGCGCGACACCAGAGACGGCCGCGCCCACTTCACCGCCACTGCGGCCAACGCCCTCCTCGCCCATATGCGTCAGGACCCTGGACTGCATGGACGGCCGCTCCCGGAAGGACTCGGCGCCGCTCTGACAACGGGTGTTCCCTACCCGGGGCTCGGCTACGACGGCCACGGTCCGACTCCGGTTCAGCAACACGGTGCGCCTGCACATGCGCCAAAGCCCGAACCGGCTCCACCTGCGGCGCGACCAGCCCAAAAAGCCCAAGGTCTTTCGCAACTGCAACCAGTTGTGGCACAGTCTTCCATGACGGGGGGGCCGGGTGTGGCCCTCAACCGGCAGCAATACGGGCTGAGTTCGCGGGAGGTGGAGGTCATGGAGCTGATCGCGTCCGGCATGAGCAATCAGCAGATCGCCGCCACCTGCTTCATCAGCGAGAAGACGGTCAAGAACCACATCAATCGCATCTTCACGAAGTTGCACAGCACCACTCGCAGCGAGGCCATCGCCCGCTGGCTCGGTACGGCTCCCACGGCGGGACCAGGGGTACGCGGGGCCGGTGGTCACGGTGGCTGAGCGGGAGAGCAGGACTGCCGTGGTACGTGCCGGGCGTGGGGCCCGGCACGTACCGGCGTCACAGGCCCAACTGACGCTTTGGGCCCGGGAATGGGCCCTGGGACCCTCCGGCGAGCAGGGTGTGTCGCCGTATGTTTCTCATGTCGCCAGCGGCTCCGGCCAGGAGGAAGCCGGAACCGCGGGCGGCACCCAAGAAACGTGCGAGTCGGCCGGCTACCGGTCGGCCGAATCCGGAGGGGAACACCATGTCGGACATCACTCTGAAGACCGCCGTCCGCATCAACGGCTGGGCCAACACCGCGGTCAGCGCGATCCAGAAGCGTTACGAGGCCAAGGACCGCGGCCAGACGGCGTTCGAGTACCTGGGCATCATCCTGGTGGTCGTGGCGATCATCGGTGCGATCATGGCCACGGGTATCGGTGGCGCCATCTCGGGTCGGATCCAGGGTCTCGTGAGCTCCATCACCTCGGGCTGATGATCGGCCGCAAACGGCGCGATGCAGGGCAGGCCTTCCCCATCTATGTAGTGATGGTGGCGGGCCTGCTCTTCCTCGTGTTCGCATTTTTTGCTGTCGGCAAGGCTGCGGCCTTGCGCAATGGAGCCCAGGGCGCGGCGGATGCCGCCGCACTGGCTGCGGCCCGGCAGGTTCGTGAGGACCTGGAATCCCAGTTCCTCGCGGCGCTGCCCGAGCGACTGCTGCCCGTGTTCCTGGCGGGCCACGAAGTTTCCCAGGCGATGCCATGCGCCGAGGCGCAGAGGCTCGCCTCGGACAACAAGGCAGACGTCACGGATTGCCAGGTCTGGCCGGGCGGCCGGCGCGACAAGGTCAGGGTCGAGACCGAGAGCCGCAAGACGGTGGACTCGGCGGTAATTCCTGGCTCGAAGAACACGAGGGCAAAGCAACATGCCACCGCCGTCATCCGATTCCAGTGCTCGTGGCGTTCCGTGGACCTCAACGAAGACAGCGTCGAGGACATCTACTTCTTCAGCTGCGACAAGGGCGGCATGGTCGAGATCAGGCCGAGCAGCCCCCCGCCGTGGTCGGAGGTAAGCAAGATTCTCTTCGATGTGCACCTGGTCGACAATTGACAGCGAACAACGAGTAAAGGAAACAGAACCCATGAGCATTCGGCGCTCCACATTGTCCCGGAGGGCAGTGGCAGCCGTCTCGCTGACGGCTGTATTGGCCCTGGCCATCACCGGCTGCGGAACCGACAGCGGCGGAAAGACGGACGACGCCGGCTCGTCGCCGTCCTCCACGCCTTCCAAGTCCTCCGATGGGGACAAGGAGTCGAAGCAGGAGGACACTGCGGCCGGGGACAATGTGGACCCGAATGTGAAGCTTGCCGAAATCAGGGGCCAGCGCGGAATCACGCTCGTCATCAATCAGGTGAAGCGAGACTCCGGTGGCTTCGTCACGGTGCAAGGCGAAGTCAAGAATGGCAGCGACACGAACCAACCCACAAGCGGCTGGGCGGGTACCGAGAACCTCATCGTGGAGAAGAACCCCAACTCGGTCGCAGGCGCCGCGCTGATCGACAAGGCGGGGAAGAAGCGCTATTACGTTCTCCGAGACACAGACAACCGCTGTCTCTGCACCACAGGTATCCTGCCGCTCCAGCCCGGCGGCTCGACCCCCGTGTTCATGCAGTTCCCCGCTCCGCCCAGCACCACGACCGAGGTCGATTTCATGCTGCCGACCTTCGCCACCACCTCGCTGAAGATCTCCGGGTGACGGCCGACATGACCCACACCCGTACACGTCGCGGGCCAGCGCATCTGGCAGGAAGCGCCGTCGCGACCGCAGTGCTGATGGCAAGCATGACCGTGCTGGGGGCGGCGAATGCCATTGCTGACGACGGACCCAGCGTGCCGCCCGGCACAGAGTCCACGTCTGTGCCGCCCGTCAAGCTGGACCCCAACGACCCCGACCTGAAGATGCCCGAAGGTGGCACACTCGCCCCCGCCAAGGTTCTCGACATCGTCCAGGTCATCGAGGATGAAGGCGGCGACGAGCGTCGCGAGGACAGCAACGCGAACATCAAGTTCGCGCTCCAGGCCGAAGTCCTCTTCGGCAAGGACAGCGCCAAGCTGAGCTCTGCTGCCAACTCTCGTATCGCTTCCATCGCGGCCGAGATCAAGAAGCAGAACGCCACCAAGGTGCGCGTCTTCGGCTTCACCGACAACCTCGGCTCCTCCGCCCACGGCGACGTGCTGTCCAAGCAGCGCGCCAACGCCGTGCAGGCGGTGCTGGTGAAGGATCTGGGGTCGACCGTCACCTTCGAGATCCGCGGTTACGGCGAGCAGTATCCGATCGCCGACAACAGCACGGAAGAGGGCCGCAAGAAGAACCGCCGCGTGGAGGTCTCCTTCCCGCGTGGTGGATCTTCCTGAGGTCCCGCACCGCACACAACAGGGGCCCGGTACCGCGTGCACGTCGCGGTGCCGGGCCCCTGTTGTTGCTACAGCAGGTGGTCGGCCTTGCCGGCCTTGATGTCGCGGATCATCTGCTGAAGCGCCTCGCGGCTGTCGGTGAGGTAACGATCCTCCTCGCCCCGGATGGCGATGAATCCGTTGCCTTCGGTGTCTGTGCCGAGCCTGAAGCAGTTGTTTCCTTCGCCGCAGTACGGCTCTTCCCAATGGATGTCGGACATGGCGAACTTCCTTAGAGTTGGCTGGAGATCGCGTGAATGAAGTCCCTGGACGCGGCAGTGGACAGTGAAGCGTCCTCCATCCAGTCCAGGTGCGCACGGTATTTCGTCAGTTGAGCGTCGGCATGCATGAATTCAGGGCCGTGTGCGGAATCGAGCTGCACGGTGTCGAGCTGAGGCACGACGCCATGGGCGTAGAGGAGCGCGTGTCCGGCGCCGGGGAATGCGCCCCGATCAACTGGAACGACCCGCACCTCGATGTGTTCACGCTCTGACATCTCGCAGAGATGGAGCAGCTGCGCCCGCGTGACGTCGGGGCCGCCGAACTGCATGCGCAGGGCAGCCTCGTGGACGTAGCCCACGTAGCCGATGGGTGACTCGCGGTCGAGTACCTGTTGCCTCTCCATCCGGTGCGCAACCCGCAACTCGATCTCCAGACGGGACAGCTCGGGCAGCACGGCTCCGAACACCGCGCGAGCGTATTCGTCGGTGTGGAGCAGGCCAGGAAGGTGGACGGTCTGCGCTGTGCGGATACGAGTCGCGTGCCATTCGAGCTCGGCGATATCCAGCAGGCCCGGTGGGAGCGCGCCCCTGTACTGCTCCCACCATCCACGTTCGCGCTGCTCGGCCATCTCCGCGAGTGCATCTACGTATTGAGGGTCGGCGCAGGCGTAGTTGCAGGCCAAGGTGCGGACGCGCGAGGGAGTGATCGGGCGGACACCGACCTCCATGTTGGAGATCTTCGTTCGGTCGATGCCCAGCAAGCCCGCCGCGTAGACGGTGGTTGCCTCGGCTGCGACGCGCATCTTGCGCAGTTCGGCGCCGAGTCGCTTCTGGCGCTCTGTCGGAGTGGAACTGCTCGGCATGGGCCCTCTCTTCCACGGACTGTGGACACAGTCTGCCGCCGCAGTGGACACTCAGTCCAACGCGAGAGAGGCAATTGCCTCCATTCTTGCGGCATCAGTGCCAACGTTGCGCTACGTTAGGTGACGCACCGCTCACACAGAGACGAGCCGGAAGTGCATCGCGCAGTCCTGCCCGCAACCTCCTGCCCTGGGAGGGGCGGTCCCGCGTCAGGGAGACAGGCCACTGCTCGTCCGCAACGCAACCGTGTGAGCCATCTGTGCGCACCCACGCGAAAGAGAGACGCCACCAACTCGTCACCCTTATCAGGGGAGTCAGCCATGCACTCAGCTCCACTCACCGCGCTCTGCCCGGCCGTCGCCGAGGCGCGTACACCGGTCCCGTATCCGCATCCCGACACCCGGCAGCACCCTCAGCCCTATCTGCGCTCCAAGGGGCGCTCCGCGCGCGGCCTCGCGCTGAGTTTCACGCTGCCCGGCGACGTCCGCAGCTCGTTCATCGGCCGTACGTTGATCGCTGCCGCTCTGAACACGCACGGGCTCTCCCGGTACGTCTGGCCCGCCACGCACGCGGCGGCCGAACTCATCGCTGTCACCGTCAGGATGAGCCCGCGCAAGGAGCTCTACGTATCCCTGCGCCACCGCGACGACGCGCTCCGTCTCCTCGTCTGGGACCAGCATCCCCGCCATCGCGAGCCGGACACCGCCACGCTCTGCGAGACGCGTCGCCGGCGGGCGCTCTGGTTGCTGGCGGCTGTTGTCGACGACTGGGGAGGGGAGTGGGGCGTCTGTGACGCGAGCCTGCCCCGAGGGGGCATCAAGGCATGGGTCTCGCTGCCCAGGTGACGGGCGCCGCGTCGGGCGCGCGCGTGCGCGGCACGCGGGCCCCGATCGTCTGGGCACATGTGCGCGTTCGCTTGTGCTGGTTCTGAAATCCCTCGGTCAGTGGGAGAGGGGCTGTCCAAGGGCTGTCCCGTAACTGACTCCGAGATGGCTGCTGGGTTCTTCCAACGGGCGGTCAGCCGCCAGGACGATCGAGAAGTAACACTCGTGGGGGATCGTGATCGTGCGTGGGGCCGACGCACTGACGTTGAGGTTCGGGCGATGGTGGGGTCATGCCGATCACCCGTCTCGCCCTTCCGCTCGGCGACACTGAGCGCCCCGTCCCCGTCTGGGCCCTCAGGCTGGCCAAGGCCCTCCCGTTCGTCGTGCTGCCGCACTGCCTGTGGCGGCTGCCGTTCGCTGTCAACTTCACGATGGGGCAGATCGACCCGCACTCGCCGGCGTTCGTCTGGTGGGCCACGCCGTACGTGGTGGGCCTGAGCGTGCTCACCGAGGCGTTGGCGCTGCTCACTACCGGTCTGGTGAGCGGGTGGGGCGAGGTGGTGCCGCGCTGGGTGCCGTTCCTCGGCGGCCGACGGGTGGCGCCGCTCGCTGCGGTGATCCCGGCGGTCGTGGGTGGTCTGGCGCTGGTGGCGATGTTCGGCCCCTACCCGCTCGCCTGGGTGGGCGTCTTGCCCGAGGTGGGGTTCAGCAACGGATGGTGGATGCTCCTGGCCCGGGTGTGCATCACGCCGGCGATGCTGTGGGGGCCGATCGTGCTGGCTCTGGCCTGGGCCTACTACCGGCGGCGCCGACCTTCCTGATGGGTTCGTCGGTCCAGACCGTCCGAGCCCGGATGGCTCCGTGAACGCGGCGAACGCAGCGCGACAGCGTGATTCGCCGAGGCGCAGTGGCCGTGATGGCCCAGTTCCCGGCAAAGGAGGATGAGATGAACTCGCGGTGGCGGGGTGTCTGGGGCGTGTTGCAGGTGTTCGCCGTGGTGTGGCCGACCCGTTCAGTGCGGCTGTCGACGGTGCTGCCGGCGCTCGCGGTCCCCGGCTCGCCCCGTCGCCCGCCGTGAGATGCGCGGCGGAACGGCAGGGGTCCGGGCTCAGCTCTGTCTGGAGGAAGGGATCAGCCACCCCGGCAATGCCCCGAACAACTTCCTGACCCAAGCGCTTCGCGAGGCACTGTGAAGGCCGCCGCTCCGGGGGCGGGAGTGGCCGCAGGCGGTTAGGGCGTGCTCTGCGAAGCGACAGCCCGATCGCAGACCAGTTGCATGAGCTCCTGGGCCCGCTCCAGGAAGTCGAGCCTGTAGGGGCCGTCGCCGATTGGGCCGTATGTCATGTCGATGAAAACCGCTCCCACCCGGGCCCGCATCTCGACGCGATCGCCTTTCTCGGAACTTACGCCATCAGTGACTGTGTAGCTGGTCGCGAAGCTCTCATCACCACACTTCGGCATCGCGATACGCGTCTCTTCCGGATCGCTGGTTTCGGTCCTCTTCAACAACTCCGCGTACCCATCGATCACCGTTCGGACGTCTCGGCACGCGGTCACGAGGTAGAGCACATGGAGGTTGCCCGAGTTCTTTTCCGGGTTCTCATAGATCGCAGTTCCCCGGTTACACCCTTTGTCCTCTTCAGGGGAGAATCCGTTGGGCGTGCTGAAGACTGCCCAGCCTGACGGCATGTCCTCCAGTCCAGGCACCACGTTCTTCGTCTCGGCCACAGTCAGCGCACGAGGTGCAGTAGTCCTCTCCTCGCTGCCGCTGCTCGACGCCGAACCATCGTTCTTACCGACTGTCCCGGATGCGGAGTTATGGCCGCTGTCCGGAGAGTCATTAGAGTTAAAGATCCGGCTCCCGCCGTACATGGCGAGGACGATCACGGCGAGGACCACCAGCACGGCCAATGCGAGCGCCACCAGGCCGGCTGCTGACGTGGGCTTCCTGATGTTGATCGTCCCGCTGCTGCCGACCATGATCGGGTTGTCGCCGCGCATCCGGCTGCGGTCGATGACCACACCGCCGGCAGCATGGGGTGCGCTCAGGTGAACCGTCAGCGCGCGCTGCAACTGGGGATCGGTCTCGATCTCCGCGGCGAGAACCGCCGATGCCCCGGCCTGCGCCTCGGGGGTCGCCTCAAGATCCGCCAGTGCGGCCCGACCGCGATCCGATGCCCCCAGACGATCTCGTACGACCTGCGCGACAGCGGCCCCGGCCTGCTCGCCCAATCTGGTTGCTGTCCCCGTGATCACAGCCGCCAGGACCCCGACAGCGGCCGCGGCAAGTTCATCCGCTCCCATGACACCCCCGAACCACACGGACACAGACGACTACGCCTGTTCCCGCATCATGCCAGCAAGAGGCCGGAATCCATACAACTCCTCGCTGATGGCGGAAAGTTCGCGTCGTCGGTGCGTGGGTGGCGCAGGTGGCTGAGGGCAGGATCGCCGCAGGCGAGGGCGAACTCGGCGCCCGCGGCGAACGAGAGGACCGGGAGGGGATCATCCTCGGCGGCCGGCCCCGGCGCGGCCTCTGGCCGGACTGCTTCGCTCTGCGGTCGAAGGAGACGGCGCGGCACCCGGAGCTCGCCGGGCTGATCGGACGGCAGGAGCCGCCGCTCGTCGTGTTCCACCGCGCTTGAGGTACGGACTCCGACCGCGCCTGGGCGTGATGCCCCGCGTGGCCCCGAGGGGAGGCGGGGGCGCGTCCCGCGCCCACCGCCTGTGCACGGGCCCCGGTGGCGTTCGTGGCGAGGCGGAGCGCCGGGGCGCTCACGCGGTGCGGGGCCTGGCGACCTGGGTGCTCGGCGCGAGTCCCCCGTCGTTCAGTTCGGCCCTGTCCGAGGCGAGCAGCCAGGCTCCCGAAGGAGTGCGGGTGAAGGTCAGCGTGTGCGGAAGCGTGTACTCCTCGTACTCCGCAGCGCCCTCGGCGACTTGAGCGGGTGTGAACGGGTGGTAGAGGCGGGTGTCCTCCGTGATGTGCAGGGACACGGTGCGCCCGTTCACGGCCGCGTCGTTCACCTTCACCTCGACCGTCGCGCGGACGTACCCGCCGTCGGCCTGCTGATAGGCGCGGCCCCGACGGACCAGCGCGGCGAATTCCGTCCGCAGGCCGGCGCGCATCGACGGGGTGGCGGCGGCCGGAGGTTCAGGGACGGGGGACTGCGCGGCGGGCCGGGTGACCAGGTCGGCGCGCAGTTGCAGATAGCTCTGTGCGAGCCGGGACAGCTCGGCCCGGTCCGCCACTGCGGGCGCTCGGGGAACGGAAGCCGCCGATGCCGTGGCGGCACCCGCGATCACCGCGGCGGTCAATGTCGCGGCGAGGACGCGTATTCGTGACCCGCGTGCGTGCACGTGTTTCCTCCCCCGGGGGGCGCCGGAGACGCCGGAGGCTTCGGCGGCGTCGAAGGCACATGAACGGTCGAGATCGAGGATGCCTTCTGTGACCTCGACGTCAGCGGCGTGGCGCAATCGCGTCCGGAATGGGTCCATCTCTGGCTCGTATGTGCAGGCCGCGCGGCAGGAGGCGCACGGCCTCCGGCTGAGCTTCACGCTGCCGGGCGATGCCCGTAGCGCGTTCATCGGGTGTACGGCAATGACCGCCACCCTGAAGGCGCACGGACTCGCCCCGCCCGCTGCGGCGGACTGGCGTCCCGTACATCGTCATGGAGTGCCCGCACCCTGCCGGGCCGGCGGATCGACCAGGGCACGGCATCAACGGGAGCCGGGATCACCACTCGGAGCCTTGGCCGTGACCAGCAGGCCGGCGAGCAGGCCCGCGAGGAGCGTCAGGCCGACCGCCCACCAGAGGGTGACGGAGTAGCCGTCCAGGACCGCCCTGTCAGCCTCCTTGACGACGCCGGACAGCGACGCCGGAAGGTTCTGGCCGCCGAGCAGGACGCCTTGCTCGGCTGCTTTGGTCAAGCCTTCAGGAATGGCTGACGTGTGATCCAGCCGGGCGGAGACCGCCGAGGCGAGGATGCCGCCGAACAGGGGCGACGCGGCCCAGACGGCCGACTGCTGGGCCGTGTTGACCATGGCCGCGGTCCCGCCGGAGTCCTGCGGGGCGATTCCTCCGGTCGCGGTGGCGAAGAGCGGCACGAAGGCCAGGCCCAGACCGAAGCCGACGAGGAGCGTGCCGGGCAGCACTTGGTCGGCGTACGTACTGTCGGCGCCGAGGCCGGTCAGGAGGGCCAGGCCGATCGCCGTCAGCGCCAGGCCCGGCGCGATGAGGACGCGGGGTGCCAGTCGGCGGTACAGGCGGGCGGAGACCTGGGTGGCGGCGATGACGGCCGCACCGGCCATCGGCAGCAGGCCCGTGCCGATCTGGGACGGGGCATAGCCGAGGGCGCCCTGCAGATACCTGGTCAGGACCTGGTGCAGGGCGAACATGCCCATGCCGATGAAGACCAGGGCGAGGCAGGAGCCGACGCGATTGCGGTCCTGGAAGACGTAGGGCGGCAGGAGTGGGCTGGTCGTCGCGGTCTGCCACCAGGCGAAGGCCAGGAGCAGGATGATTCCGCCCACGAAGAGGACCACGACCAGGAGATCGGTCCAGCCGCGCGACTCGGCCCGGCCGAAGCCGTAGACGAGGGCGACAAGCCCGACGGAGCCGAGCAGCAGGCCCGGAACGTCGAGGCGGGCGGGGGAGCGGACCGGGCCGTCGTGCACCAGGGCGGCCACACCGAACACGGCTGCCACGGCGAGCGGGACGCCGGCGTACAAGCACCAGCGCCAGCTCAGGCTTTCGGCCAGCCATCCGTCCGTGAACAGGCCGATCGCCGTTCCGCCGCCGACGATCGCCGCATAGATCCCGAAGGCCCTGCCCCGTTCCTTCGGATCGGTGAAGCTGATCGACACCAGGGCCAGCACGGCCGATGAGAGCAGTGCGGCGGACGCGCCCCGCAGGACATCGGCTCCGATGAGCACGTCGAAAGAAGGGGCCGAGCCGCCGATCGCGGACGCCACCGCGTAGCCGACCAGACCGGTGATCAACGTCCGTTTGCGGCCGAGGAGATCAGTGATGTGTCCGCCGAGCAGCAGCAGTGCGCCGAATGCCAGTGCGGAGGCGAGGGGCAACGAGTCCAGGTCGTCGGCGCCGGGGTGCAGATCGGCGTAGATGGACGGCAGTGCCACGTTCGTGGTCGTCGTGCCGATCAGCACCAGCAGTTGTGCCAGCACGGCCACTGCCAGTCCCCACCACCGCCTGGGGTGCGGGCCATGGACGTCGGCCGGGGCCGGTGACGCGGGCCGGGCACCGGGAGCCGGGCCCGCGGACGGTGCGAACCCCGGCGGCGCAGGGCGGGCGTCCGCCGGCGTCGTCGGGGTGTACGCGGGAGGCGGAGGAAGCGGTTGGGCCTGGGCGGGGATGCGCGGGTCCGGCTGCGTGGCCCGTGTCTCCGGAGCGAAGTCCAACAACTGGGCGGCGTGGCGACCGAGTTGGGCGAGCACCGAGCCGGGCAGCCATTCGCCGTCCTGGTCGGTTGCCCTGCGGGTGGCCACGTCGGTGGGGGTGGGCCGCTGCGCCGGGTCCTTGTGCAGGCACGCGCGTACGAGATCGACGAGTGACTCCGGTACGCCGGTCAGGTCCGCTTCCTCCTCCGCGATGCGGAAGAGGTGTGCGTTCAGGCCGGTTTCCGTGGCGCCGAAGAGAAGGCGGCCGGTGGCGGCGTAGACGAGGACGGCACCCAGGCAGAACACATCGCTGGCCGGGGTGAGTTCGAGGCCGCGCACCTGCTCGGGCGACATGAAGCCGGGGGATCCGATGAGCATCCCGGTGCGGGTGTGCAGGCTGTCCCCGGCGAGGGTGTCCATGGCCCGAGCGATGCCGAAGTCGATCACGCGCGGCCCGTCCACTGTCACCAGCACGTTGGACGGTTTCAGGTCGCGGTGGATCAGACCCGCCCCGTGGACCGACTGCAGAGCCACTGCGAGGCGGTTGGCGAGGGTGCGGACCGAGTGCTCGGGCAAGGGCCCGAAGTCCTTGGCGACCACGGTGGTCAGATCGGGCCCGGGGATGTACTGGGTCGCCACCCAGGGCACCAGGGCCTCGGTGTCGGCGTCGAGCACGGCTGCCGTCCAGGTCCCGCCCACCCGCCGGGCAGCAGCCACCTCGCGTGCGAACCGCTTGCGGAATTCCGGATGCTGGGCGTGCTCGGCCTGCACCACCTTCACTGCCACTGTTCGTCCGGCTTCCGAGCGGCCCAGGTACACCAGGCCCATACCGCCCGCGCCCAGACGGGCGATCAGGCGGTACGGGCCGATGGACAGCGGATCCTCGGTGATCAATTGGTCCACGGCAGTAAGGTAGTTGAGGATTTCTTACCCCGGTATCGAATCACGGTGAATCATCGGTGCAGGGTGCAGGGTGCAGGGTGCCGACGCCATCGGTCGGTGCCGGTCGAGGCGAGGCAGCCGCAGTGGGGCGCGCGGCAGTCGTCCGGCGAAGCGCGGGCGGACCCCGAGGTCAGGCGTCCGCCCCGGGGCTCGCTGGTGGCTCGGGGGCCGGCTCCGGTGTCTGCGGCAGGAAGGCGTGCAGCCACCTCTCCGTATGCGCCACATGCGCGGACGCCGCGGCCGCCGCCGCCACGGGGTCCCTGTTCGCGATCGCCGTCGCGATCGCCCGGTGGTCCTCGTCGCTGGAGCGCTTGATGCGGGGGCCCTCGGGCAGGGTGAAGACCTGGTAGGTGCGGGAGCGGGCGCGGAAGACTCCCAGGAGGGACTTGAGGGTCGGGTTGCCGCCGACGCGGGCGATCTCCGCGTGGAAGTCCTGGTCGAGCGCGGAGACCCGGTCCGGATCCTCGGTGGCCTCCATCGCCTCCATGTACGCGAAGATCGTGCTCAGCGACTCGGGCGTGATCCGTGCCGCCGCCTGCGCCGCCGCGTGCGACTCCAGGACGCGCCGTATCTCGTACATCTCCAGGAGCCCGGTCAGCGGCAGCAGGTCGACGGTGAGCGAGAGACTGCCGACGATGTCCTCGGGCCGGAGCTGCGAGACGTACGTACCGGAGCCGTGACGCGCTTCGATCACGCCGAGCGCCGCGAGCATACGGATTCCCTCGCGCAACGAGCCGCGTGAGACGCCGAGTTCCGCGCAGAGGTCGCTCTCGGGCGGCAGGCGCTGACCGGCGACGAGACGCCCGTCGGCGATCATGCGGCGCAGGCCGTGGAGCGCCTGGTCGACTGCGGACATCGCTTCCCCTCCCGAGGCGTCGACGGCGGCGGTCCGGTGGCACCACCCACGGTCGAATGTGCTGTCGATTCTACAGATTCATTGGATTTCTTCCGTGATTCCTTCCCGAGTCATCCGATGACATCGCTGGGCTCAGGTAACTAATTCGTGAAAAACCTTGTCGTTCCCTGAGTCCAGTGTCAGGATGCGCCGCAAGTCATCAGACCTCTTTCTGTGACTGTCCGATGTATCGACCGTAGCGTCCGTCGAGACGACAAGGCCAAGGGGAGATCTTGAACCACGTGAACGAGACCTGCGTCACCACGGCGCCCCGCCCCCTGCTGCTGGCCGACGGTCGGCCGGCGATCGAGGCGTGGTCACTGCTGTCCTCGCACCAGCACCTCAACCACGGGTCGTTCGGGGCGGTGCCGCTCGTCGCGCAGCGGGAGCAGGACCGGCTGCGCGAGGAGATGGACCGCTCGCCAGGCACCTGGTTCCCGGCGCTCCCGGCGCGCGTGGCGGCGGCGCGGACGGAGATCGCCGCGTTCCTGCGGGTCCCCGCCGACGACCTCGCCCTCGTGCCGAACGCGAGCGGTGGCGCGAGCGTGGTCTATGCGAACGTCCCCGTGAGGCCTGGCGGCGAGGTCGTCGTGACCGACCACGGCTACGGCGCGGTGACCATGGGCGCCCGCCGTCTCGCGCGCCGCTGGGGCGGCACCGTCCGGACCGCGCGGATCCCGCTCGACGCCGGCGAGGACGAGGCGTACGAGGCCGTGGCCGCCCAACTCACCGGCTCCACCGGACTGGTCGTCCTGGACCACATCACCTCCGCCACCGCCCGCTGGATGCCGGTGGAGCGGATCGGCACGCTGGCGCGGGAGCGCGGCATTCCGCTCCTGGTCGACGGCGCGCACGTGCCCGGCCTCGCCGAGGACCCGCTCGCGGGCCTGGAGTGCGACGTGTGGATCGGCAACCTGCACAAGTTCGGCTGCGCGCCCCGCGGTACGTCGGCCCTGGTCGCCCGGGGACCGCTGCGGGACGCGCTCTACCCGCTGATCGACTCCTGGGGCGCCGAGGAACCGTTCCCGCACCGCTTCGACACTCAGGGCACCATCGACGCGACGAGCTATCTCGCGGCCCCGACCGCCCTCGACTTCATCGACGGCGTCTGGGGCTGGGACGCGGCCCGTACGTACATGACGGAACTCGCGGACTACGCGGAACGCCTCATCGGTGACGCCTTCGCCGAGGCCACCGGCGCCGACGCCGCCGTGGACGTCGGCATGCCGGTCAACGCGCTGCGCCTCGTACGGCTCCCCGACGGTCTCGGCACGACCCACGCCGCGGCCGACGCGCTGCGCGACCGGGTCGCCGCAGAACTGGACGTCGAGGCGGCGTTCACGAGCTTCGGCGGCGCCGGGTACTTCCGCCTGTCGACGCACGTCTACAACACCGCCGCCGACTTCGAGGACTTCGCCGAGCGCTGCGTTCCCGTGCTCGTCGACTGGGCCCGCGCCCCGCAGGCCATGTCCCGGTGACCCCCCGCGACCCCCGCCCCCGCAGATCCCCGTCCTGCACCACCGTCACCGATCCCCTGGAACTGGGAGGACAACAGTGTTGAGCAGAAGAACGGCCGCCACGGCTCTCTGTCTCGCCGCCACTCTCGTGCTGCCGGGCTGTGCCGTGGGAGGAGGCGGCGCCGCTGACGGCACCGTCACCCTGCACATGGTCGAGAGCCTCACCAACCCCACCCGCACCGCGGTCCTGAAGGACCTCATAGCGGAGTTCGAGAAGCAGAACCCCAAGATCAAGGTCGATCTGATCTCGCCGCCCACCGATCAGGCGGACCAGAAGATCCAGCAGATGCTCCAATCCGGCAGCGGCATCGACACCTTGGAGGTCCGGGACATCACCTCGGGGCCGTGGTCGACCAACCGCTGGCTGTACGACATGAGCAAGGACCTGAAGGGCTGGGCCGGCTGGGACGAGCTGACGGACAACACGGTCAAGTACGCCAAGGACGCCAAGGGCCGCACGTACTACATCCCGTACGGCTTCTACGGACTCAGCCTCTTCTACCGCAGCGATCTGGTCACCGGGGCCGGCTTCAAGAACCCGCCCGTGAGCTGGGACGACCTCCTTGAGCAGGCCACCGCGATCCAGAACCCGGGCAAGCGCCAGTACGGGTACGCGTTCCGGGGCGGGCCGAACGCCAACAGCAACGCCGTGGCCGTCATCGAGGCGTACGTCGCCGACAAGATCGACCGCGACAACGGCTTCAAGCTCACCGACGGCAGGACGATCTTCTCGGCGCCGGAAGCGCTGACCGCACTCAAGACGTACCTCGCCCTGTTCAAGAAGGCGTCGCCGCCGTCGTCCGTCGCCTGGGGCTACCCGGAGATGGTCGAGGGCTTCTCCAACGGCTCGACGGCGTTCCTCCTCCAGGACCCGGAAGTCATCGCGACGCTCGGCGAATCGAAGGCGATCAGCCGACAGCAGTGGACCACGGCGCCGCTGCTCACCGGGCCCAGCGGCAAGGCCGTCCAGCCGGTGGCGACCGCGGGCTGGGGGATCGCCGCGGGCAGCAAGCACAAGGCGGAGGCCACCAAGCTCGTCAAGTTCCTCGCCGAGGGCGACGCGGCCACCACGTTCGACAAGAAGAACAGCCTGGTGCCCATTCTGAAGAGCGCCGCCGACGACGCGTACTACAAGACCGGCGCCTGGGCGAGCTACGTGAAGATGACGGAGAACCCGGACGCGTACATCACCGTCACACAGCCGCGTGACTCCTCCTGGTGGACCGAGTGGATCCAGAAGTCGGACGCCGACATCCAGAAGGTGCTGCTCGGCAAGATGACGCCCGAGCAGCTCCTCACCGGCTGGGACTCCTACTGGACCGGCAAGTGGAAGAGTCGGTGAAGGAGCCGGTGGCGTCCCCCTCCGCGCGGCCGGAGGGCGAGCCGGGCGGGACGCCCACACCCACCACCCGTAGTACGGACGCCGCAGTGGGTACCCGCCCGGACGCCGGTGCGGGTCCCCGCCCCGGTGCCGGCGGGCGCGGCTCCACCACCGCCGCCTCCGCCGCGGCGGCCCCCCGCCCGCGCCGACCCGTCTTCACCGGCCGTCAAGGGCTGACCGTCGCCGCCTTCATGGCCCCGGCCGCCCTGTTCGTCGCGGTGTTCATCTACTACCCGATGATCGCGGGCAGTCAGATGGCCTTCCGGAACTGGAACCTGAACGACCTCACCGACACCTCCTGGGTGGGTCTGAAGAACTTCCGGGAAATCTTCACCGACCCGGTGTTCGGCACGATCCTGAGCAATACCGGGATCTGGGTCGTGGGATCGATCGTGCCGCAGTTCGTCATCGGGTTCGCCCTCGCGCTGTGGCTGCGCCGCCGGTTCCGTCTCCGCGGGCTCTACCAGGCGATGATCTTCTTTCCATGGGCCATTTCCGGGTTCCTGATCGGCATCCTGTTCCGCTGGATGTTCAACAGTGAATTCGGTGTCGTCAACGACCTGTTGGAGAAGGCCGGCCTGATCGACGAACCGATTCCCTGGCTCGCCGATCCGAAAACCGCGATGGTCGCCGTACTCGTCGCCAACATCTGGTACGGCGTCACGTTCTTCGCCATCATGATCCTCGCCGCCCTCCAGTCCATCCCGGACGAAATCTACGAAGCGGCCGAGATCGACGGCGCGGGCAAGGTCCGTACGCTGTTCCGGATCACGATTCCCTCCATCCGGGGAACGCTGTCGCTGACCGTGCTGCTCCGGGTCATCTGGATCTTCAACTTCCCCGACCTCATCTTCGCGATGACAGGCGGCGGGCCGTCCAACGAGACGCACATCGTGACCACGTGGATGATCACCGTCACGCAACAGGGCGACTACGGAAGGGCGTCGGCGATCGGCCTCATCGTCGTCGCGATGCTCCTGGTCTTCTCGGTCTTCCATCTGACGGCCACGCGCGAGAAGCCGGCCACCGGCGGAAGGCCGACCATCGGCGGGAGACGGGCCATCGGCGGGAGACGGGCCACCGACCGTGATCCGAGGACGCGCAAGGCGAAAGGAACAGTTTCGTGATCGGGAAGGAGTCCGCCACAGGGCGCACGGTCCGTATCCTCTTTCTCTCCCTCTGGCTGGCCGTCACGGTGTTCCCGCTGTACTGGATCACCGTCACGTCCTTCAAGAGCCCCGGGACGATCTTCTCGTTCCCGATCTCCTACTGGCCCGCGCACTTCTCCCTGGAGAACTACACCGGGCTTTTCCGTGAGGCCCGGTTCGGCGTCTATCTCACCAACAGTCTGATCATCGCGACGGCCGCCGGAACGGTGGCGACCGCGATATCGATGCTGTCGGCGTACGTGCTGGCCCGTTTCGAGTTCCGCACCAAGGGGGCGGTGCTGATGGCGGCCCTCGTCACGCAGATGATCCCTTCATTCATCGCGCTCGGTCCGCTCTACATGATGATGACGGAACTGAACCTGGTGGACAGCCGGTTCGGGCTCACCCTCGTCTACATCGCTGTGTGCATTCCCTTCTGCACGGTCATGCTCCGCGGCTTCTTCGAGAACATCCCGGACGCGCTGGAGGAAGCCGCCATGATCGACGGCTGCTCACGCCTCGGGGCCCTGTTCCGGGTGCTCCTTCCGGTGATGCGGCCCGGAATCGTCGCCGCCTTCATCTTCAACTTCGTCAACTGCTGGAACGAGCTGTTCCTGTCGGTGACCCTGATGAACGGCGACGCCCACAAGACGGTCCCCACGGCCCTGAACGGCTTCATCTCCAGCTTCAACATCGACTGGGGCTCCATGTCCGCCGCGGCGGTCCTCACCATCGCCCCGACGATGATCCTCTTCGCTTTCGCGAGCCGCCATATCGTGCAGGGGCTCACTTCAGGGGCGGTCAAGGGGTAGGGCTACGGAGGAGGTCCCCAAGTGGTGTGTGAACCGGTGGAGGCGGGCGCCGCGACCCGGCCGTCCCGCTGGTGGCGGAAAACGTCTCGGCGGGTGCGGTGTGAACCCTTCGCGGTAGCCCCCGTGGCCTGACGACGAAGGCGGCGACGGCCTTCGGCCCCCGGGCGGCGGCGCGGCGGCGATCGTCGCCGGGACCGCCGCCGTCGTGCCAGGCGTCCGAGGGTGAGAACTCGTAAGCCGCCGCGGTGGCCCTGGCAGGGACGGCGCGACCGGCGGCAGCGCCCGGAGCGATGTCCGGTGCGATGTCCGGGGCGTAGGCCCGGGGTCCGGGTACGGCGCGGGCCGGCCACTCACGGCCGGGCCCTCGAACCCGACGCTTTCGCGTAGCCGACCATTCGGCCGAGAGGACGGTGGCGGAAGTGCCGATGGCCGCAGGGGCGCGTAGCGTGACTACCGACTACGGACGGTGGCTGTGGGGCGGGTGGCCAGGAGGTGGAACGCCGACAAGCCCGGAGCGCGAATCCGGCCGACCCTCCGGCCGGGGCGGCGACGCCGTCCCGAGCCTGCTCCCCCTTGACCCGCGGAGGTCGGACGTGAAGCTCGGCTTGCACTACTGGAACTACTCGACGCCGGCCGACCCCGCGCTGATCGCGCCGACGCTCGCGGAGTCGGTACGGGTCGCCGAACAGGCGGGAATCTCGTCGTTCACCGTGATGGATCACTACTTCCAGATGGAGACCGGGCAGACCGTCGCCGACGACCCGATGCTGGAGGGGTACACGACGCTCGGCTTCGTGGCGGCGGTGAGCGAGCGCATGACGCTCGGGCTGATGGTCACGGGAGTGATGTACCGGCACCCCGGGCTGCTGGCGAAGATCGTCACCAGCCTCGACGTGCTGTCGGGCGGCAGGGCCAGGCTGGGCATCGGTGCCTCCTGGTACGAGCGCGAGCAGTACGGGCTCGGCGTGCCGGTGGTCCCGGTCGCCGAGCGTTTCGAACGGCTGGAGGAGACGATCCTGATCTGCCTCCAGATGTGGAGCGACGACAACGGCCCGTTCCGGGGCCGTCATTACCAGCTCGCCGAGACGCTGTGCGTACCCGAGCCGATCGGCGAGCGCCCGTCGATCCTGATCGGTGGCGGGGGCGAGCGGAAGACCCTGCTCCTGGCCGCCCGGTACGCGGACGCCTGCAACCTGTTCGCCACCGACCAGGAAGAAGTGGCCCACAAGCTCGATGTGCTGCGCGCGCACTGTGACGCGGAGGGCCGCGACTACGACGCCATCGAGAAGACCGTGATGTACAACGGCCCCGTGCTGGACAAACCCGGCGCCTTTCTCGTGGCGGCGGAAGCGTACGCGGACCTGGGCATCAGCGAGATCCAGGTGCTGCCGGACCGGCACCCGGTCAGCTTCACCCACCAGATCGCCGAGCACATCGCGCCCGGCATCGCCGCGATCGGGTAGCCGCGCGGGACGCGCGTCGGGAGACCGGTCCGCGCCCGTTCCGGTCGCACGCATGTGGGGGCCGGCACGTCCTCGCGCCGGCCCCCGCTCCCACTACCGGGACAGTGCTCAGGCCTTCGGCTGGGTGAAGCGGATGCGGTTGCCGAAGGGGTCGCGCAGGGCGCAGTCGATTCCGTACGGGCGTTCGGTCGGCTCCTCGGTGAACTCGACGCCCCGGCTCAGCAGCGTCTCGTACGTCTTGCGGCAGTCGTCCGTGGTGAAGATGAGCCAGCCGCCCATCGCGCCCTTGGTCACCAACTCGCGTACCTGCTGAGCCGTCTCCTCGGACATCGCCGGGGCACCCGGCTTCTCCAGCATGATCTCGCGCCCGGGGTGCCCGGGGACGCTGACGGTCAGCCAGCGCATGATGCCCATGTCGACATCGGTGTTGACCTCCAGGCCGAGCTTGCCGACGTAGAAGTCGAGGGCCTCGTCCTGGTCGAGTACGTATATCTGCGAATGCGTGATGGCGTTGAACATGTGCATCACGCTACTGGGCAAGTCCGACGAGAACTTATCCAAAACTGCTCTGTCGAACGGCGCGGCCGATGGGCGGCGCGAGCAGGTGCGGACGGGTGGGCGCCACGAGCAGGGAGGGGTGGTGCGGGCGGTGCCGGTGGTGCCGCCGGTCAGTCGCTCGGCCGCATCCAGGTCATGGTGAAACACGTCGGGACGCCCGTGGGCGTCGCTTCCCTGCGGTACGTCCTCGGCGACCGGCCGACGATGTCACGGAACGTACGGCTGAAGGTTCCCGGGCTGCCGAAGCCGACCTCGAAGCAGATGTCCGTCACGCTCCGGTCGGTCTCCCGCAGCAGGAACATCGCGCGCTCGACACGGCGGCGCTGCAGGTAGCGGTGCGGCGTCTCGCCGAACGTGGCCCGGAACGTACGCGTGAAGTGCGCCGGGGACACATGGGCGATCCGCGCCAGGGCGGGGACGTCCAGCGGTTGCGCGTAGGCGCGGTCCATCGCGTCCCGTGACCGGAGCAAGCGGCGGTTGGTCTCTTCTGCGGCGCGGCTCACCGTGCCATCACACCACGGTTCTCCACAGGCACAGGCACAGGCCCAGGCACAGGCCCGGACCCGGCCCCGGGCCTGGACCCGGACCCGGCCCCGAACCCGAATCCGGCCCTGGGCCCGGCCCCGGACCCCGTTATGGCAACGTCTCGTGATCAAGAAACGCGCCGTCCGAACACCACCCGCCTGGCCGCAGCTGGGCCCGACCGGAGAGTCTCAGCTGGTGGCGGCCTTCGCGATCAGCTCGCTGATCTGATCGACCGCGGCGGAAGGACCAGGGAAGAACCGGTTCTTGGTCAGCGCGAAGGAAATGCCGGTCGCGGTGTCGGCATACGCCGCGCTGCCTCCCATGCCGGGCATGCCGAAAACGCTCAGCGTCTCCTGCGGGGCGGCTCCGGGCCGGCCGAGGTTGTAGCCCAGCGCGCGCGGCATCGGGAAGCCGACCATTTGGTCGACATCGGCCGTGGCCAGGGCCGTGAACTCACGCAGCCGCTCGTCCGAGACCAGCCGGACACCATCCACCTCACCAAGCAGCGCGGCGTACATCCTGGCCACCGCGCGGGCGGACATCGTGCCGCCCGAGGGAATGTCCGAAGTGAGCACCACGGGGTTGTTGCCGTATGTGGCGCTGGGGGTCACGGCGGGCGGCGTGGCCTTGAGCATCGGCATGTCGGCGGGCACCGCTGCCATCATCGCGGCGGTACCGGGCGCCTCCTCGAGTCGGGCGAGCCGGCCGAGCTCGGACTCCGGGACGCCGAAGAACAACTCGTCGGCGATGCCCAGCGGAGCCGCCACCTCCTGCCTGAGTACGTGCGAGATCGGCTTGCCGGTCGCCCGGCGGACGATTTCGCCCATCACGAAGCCCCAGGTCATCGCGTGGTAGCCGGTCTTGGTCCCGGGCTCCCACCAAGGCTCGGAGCCGGCGATCAGGGCACACATCCTGTCCCAGTCAGCCAGGTCCTGCACCGTGAGGTCGGACGGCACTGCCGGGACGCCGATGGAGTGGGTCAGCGCGTGGCGGATGGTTGCCTTGTTCTTGCCGTGGGCGCCGAACTCGGGCCAGAACTCCACGATCGGCGTGTCATAGTCAAGGGCGCCGCGGTCTGCGAGGACGTGCACCACCGTCGCAGTCACACCCTTGCCGGTGGAGGCGCTGTAGAACGGGATGTCCGAGGTGACCGGACGGCCGCTGTCCGGATCGGCGACGCCCGCCACCGCGTCCACCACCAGCTCACCGTGCCGGTACACCGCGACCTGGACACCCAGCTCGGCGCCCGACTCCACCAGCTGGTCAATGGCCTGTTGCGCAAGCTTCTGCATGATGTTCGTGCCCTCTCGATCTTTGGCTGCGGTGCTTGTGGGCACCGTTCACCCGAGAGTCGGTACCAACGGTGAGATCTCGACATCTCCACAGCGCTGCTCGGCGCTGCCCCGACCATCAGGCCGGCCGAGCTCGGGTTGATCCGGGACGAGAACCCAAACGAACGGGCGCATACGCCCGCCCATTCGCGGCCCGCACCGGGCACCCGGCCGTCTCCACCGGCGGTGGACTTCGGACCTCTGAGCAGGCACCACCCGCGTTCGGCTCCGGAGCCAACCCCCGAAGGACTTCCGAAGCCGACCACTACGCGCCGGTGGTGCCGTCCACGATCTCGCGGATGATGTCGAGGTGGCCGTTGTGCCGGGCGGTCTCCTCGATCAGGTGCAGGACGATCCAGCGCAGATCGGGAAAGCGGCCGTCCCGGCGCGGGCGTCGGGCCGGCGTGTCCAGGTCGTGGGAGGCGACCAGTTCGCGGTAACGCGTCGTCCGCGCCTCGTACTGCGACAGCACATCGGTGAGCGGCATGTCCACCGCGATCCGCATCTCGCGGTCGGGGTCCTCGTCCGTCCACGGCCCTTCGTCCTCACCGCCGAGGAACATCACCTCGAACCAGTGGTACTCGACCCAGCTGAGGTGGTTGATCAGCCCGGCGATCGTCATCAGGGGTGAGCCGGGCAGCGGGGCCCGGCGGGCATCGTCCGGCGAGATGCCCTCGCACTTGGCGCGTGCGGTGTCGCGGGCGTAGTCGAGGAAGGTGGCCAACTGGGTGCGCTCGTCCCATGCGGGAGGCGAATCGGTGCGTGTCATCGGCGTACACGATGTGTGATGGCCCTGCCCCTGTCCACCGCATTGTTCCATTGGGGCCCGCCCCTGGGTCCGTGGGCCCACGCCGGGACATGCCGGTCTCATTACGCTCGTACGTGACCCAACCGTGAGCCCACCCGGCCCGCGCCCGTCACGGGCGCCCGTCCGGCGCGCCCATACGCACGTTGATCTGCACCTCCAACTGAATTCGTTCCCTGGGGTGATGTATCGATGGTGATGTATCCATGAGTGACGGTTTCTTCTACTCGTACCATCTCGGCTGGAGCCGCCCGGACGCCGAGTCGCTCTTCGGCGACCTCGACGCGGCGGGACTGCGGCTCCGCCACCCCGTCACGAGGCGGGTCACACTCCTCGGCCCGGGGCCGGACCCATGGGGCACTCCTTCGTGGGTGACCAGGGAACAGCTCGTGCTCCTGGCCGGCCTGCAACGGCTCGACAGGGTCGACTTCGTCCTGTGGATGCACAGCGGAACCGACGTGCCCGCGCGCATCCGACGGATGGCGGACGGAGTCGTCGCTCTCGAATTCGGCTTCGGGCGGCTGACGCGGGACGAGCAGGAGGTGGCCGCGCGGGCGATCAGGGAGGCGATAGGAAGGGCCTCCGTGCTCTGCATCGGCTTCGTGGTCGACCGGGAGGGCGCTTCCGCGGCGACCGACTGGAGCGGCGTCGTCATCAACGGAACCACCTACTTCGACAGTTGGCCGGACACCCTCGCCGTACGGCATGAAATAGCGGCGATGCAACCCCAGTTGGCGGGCGTGAACTCGTACGACCAGTCGCCCTGGATGCTGTTCGGGAGCGAGGTCCCCAGCCGGTAGCCGGACCCTTTCCGCCTCGCCGCAGCCGTAACTCCCGTCGGTATACCCAACTTTGAGCCTTGCATTGGGCCCTGAGACCCATGCCCGAAGGGTGCCGATGTGGTCGGATGCGTGAAGTGGCTGAACTGTGGCTGCACACCGACAAGCTGGGGGACTCGTCGTGTCTGGCATGGGCGGAATTGCGATTTCGGGTGGCGCCGGTGGGGGTGCCGCCGTGGTCCAGCACGGCAGGCAGCCGCTGCCGCGCCCGCTGCAGGCGGTGCTGATCCTCGTCCGGATCCTCTTCGCCGCCGCGGTCCTGGGCGGCGCGGGCGTGCTGACGGTGGCCTCGGCGGTGAACGAGGTCGACGGCCGGCTGTTCGGGCTGCTGCTGTACGCGGCGCTCCCGAGTGTGAGCGCGTTCGTGCTCTCGTTGTACCTGCGGACCGGCGGCATCTGGATCTGGCGTGGGCTCCTGGCCATACATGTCTGGCTCACCCTCGGCGCGCTGGCGACCCTCGGCGGTGGCGGCGGGCGTGGCGTCACGCAGCTGGTGATCCCCGTCACCGTGATCGTCCTGCTGTTCCGGCCGAGCTCGCGCGAATGGTTCGACCTTCCCCTCGAACAGCGCTTGCCGCACCGGCGGTTCAGCATCGCGCGGATGATCAGATGGCGCCGCGACGACGACGGCCAGACCGCGATGGAATACCTGGGCATGGTCCTGGTGGTCGTGGCCCTCATCGGCGGGCTCGTCGCCACGGGCATCGGCGCCCAGCTGACGGGCGAAATGCAGAACGCGATCTGCAAGCTCACCGGGAGCGCGTGCCCTGCGCCCGGGGGCGACGTCGTGGCCGGGAACGAGGGGCACGACGGGGGTGCGACGCCCGGGAGCACGACGGCCGGGGGCGCGGACTCCGGCGGCTCCGGCTCGGACTCCGGCGGTACGGACTCGGGCGGGTCGGTTGTCGGTGGCGGCACGAACTCCGGGGGGTCGCACTCCGGGGGGTCGGACTCCGGAGGGTCGGACTCCGGCGGCTCCGGCACCGCAGGCTCCGGCACCGCAGGCTCCGGTTCCGGCGGCTCGGGCGCGGCCGGCGCCTCCGGCGGGAGCGACACGGCCATCAAGGTCGACGACGGCGGCGACGACGTGGACAGCTCCGGGGAGCCGGACGGCGGCGACGTCCCGGACGACGGCGGCGACGGTGGCGACGAGAAGCCCGGTGAGAGCTGCACCTCCGGCGTCGGCGCGTTCTTCTCCTGCGCCGCCCATCAGACCGGCGGATTCTTCAAGGGCCTGATCGGCGACGGCCTGTGGGGCGACATCACCGGCACCTTCGACACGATCTTCCACCCCATCAAGGCGTGGAACGGCCTGATGGACTACGGCAAGAGCCTCGGCGACAAGTGGAGCCAGGACTCCAAGGGCGCCGGGGACAAGTGGTCCAAGGGCGACTACCTCGGTGCGGTCTGGGACTGGACCAAGGCGTCCGGTGGCACCGGGCTGAAGGTCCTGGACGACATGTTCATCGGCGACGACGTCCGCGACATGTGGAAGAAGGGCAACGAGGGCCAGGCGATCGGCACCGGCCTCTGGAACATCGGCTCGCTGCTCATCCCGGGCTACGGCGAGGCCAAGCTCATCGGCAAGTTCGGAAAGCTGGGCAAGCTCGGGAAACTCGGCAAGCTCGGCGAAGTCGCCGAGAAGGCCTCGGAGGCCGCGGCCAAGGCGAAGAAGGCCGCCAAGGCGGGCGATGTCGGGGCAGCCGAGAAGGCCGCGAAGGAAGCGCAGCAGCACGCCGACGACGCCGCCGAGAAGGCCGGCCTCAAGGGCTGCACCGTCGGCATGGGCGGCCGTGTGCGGGTCCCGTACGGCAGCGGTGCGGGCATGGGGCTGCCCGGCTCGGGCACCGGCGTCATGGCCGCGACCCGCACGTCCGTGCCCGTCGGGTTCTTCGCCGGAAAGTGCGACGAGGTCGACCCGGAGAAGAAGGCGGCCGCCGACGAGGCCCAGAAGCAGGCCGACGAGGCGAAGAAGGCGGCCGACGCGGCCAAGCGCCGGAAGGCCCTGGAAGCCGCCCAGAACCAGCCGAAGCCGGCCTGGTACAAGGACCTCAAGGACCCGCCGGCCGGGGCCAAGGACGGCGGCGCGGGCAACTGGCAGGAGATCAGGCCCGGCGTCTGGAACTACCCGACCGAGATGGGTGCCCGCTACCAGGAACAGATCTCCAAGGTGGGCCGCGGCAAGGAGTACCGGGTTCCGCTGGACAAACTCACCGGCAAGCCGGTCGACTTCGACGGCTGGGACGCCTCGCGGGGCACCTACCTGGAGGCGAAGTACGGGTACAAGGGCAAGGACTACTACAACGCCGACACCGGGACGCTCACGTCGAAGGTCGCCGACCGGTGGGCGGACCAGGCGCGCCGGCAGGTCGACGCGGCACGCGGCAAGCCGGTCGAGTGGCACCTGTCCGACCCGGACGTCGCCGAGGCGGCGCGAGAGATGTTCGAGGACCGGGGCATCCCGGTTAAGGTGATCCACACCCCGGGGGACGTGACCGGCTGAACGCCGGACGGGGTGTGGAACCGCAGACCGGAGCCCGAGGAGAACGTGTCGTGCTGAACGTCGTAGTCAACGGTTTCTGGGGCCTTCGCGGGGAATCGGTGCCGGGCATCGCCGAGCGCTGGTCCGGCACGCTCAGCGCGCTCAAGGACATCGACGGCACGACGTTCGACGTATGGCACGAGGCCGGTGACGACCTCCCGTCCGATCCCGTGCTGGAGCCCTCGGTCCCCGTACTGGCGCAGTACATCGAGCGGAAGAACACGGGCCCCGACCTCGACGTGGTGGGCTACACGACGTCGTTGTGGGCGCAGAACCCCGCCGCGGCGCGGGTGTCCATGGCCATTCACGCGGGCAGTACCTCGCACTACGCGGTGAACTCCGTCTCGCTCGCCTTCCGGTCGCGCGAGGTGGACGAAACCGCGGAGGTGATCCGGCGCGCTCCGGAGATCCTGCGCCTCCTCGCGGAGAACTGGGAGATCGACGCCGGGCAGGTGTACGACAGGCCCCAGTACCGGGCGGTGGCCGAGCGGTTCGACCTGGCGAACAGCGACCCTCGCTGCGGCCGTGCGGTCTTCCTCTCCGCCGGCCGTGCCGTCCTCGCACCCGAGGGGCTGCCCGGCACGTACGTCCGCACCGCACACGATGGACTGGTCATCGACCTCACCCGTGGCGGTACAAAGTCCCCGGCCATCGAGACGATCATCGAGGCGAACACACGACTGCGGGCTGCTGGGGCGCTGGAAAAGCTCCCGATGCCGTTCGACCGGGCCACGTTCTGACCCCTGCGTGCCCGTGAGCGGCGTGCCTCAGAGCCAAACCCGTCAGAGCCAAACCCGTCAGAGCCAAACCCGTCAGAGCCAAACCCGTCAGAGCCAAACCCGTCAGAGCCAAACCCGTCAGAGCCACCCACGCATCGCCGCGAACCCGACCAGCAGCCCGACCGCGAACAACCCGAGCACGACCGCGAACACCGCCGGCATCACCACCGGCCCCCACGCCCCCCGCCCCGCCACCGTGGCGCTCCCCGAAGGGTCGGCCGGGTCGTAGCTGACGCGGACCGGCGCCCCGATCTCGAAGCCGAAGGGGCCCGGGGCATGGTCGGTGAACTCGATGTCGTGGCCGTCCCTGGTGCGGAACGCGAAGACGTACTCGGTGGCGTAACTCCGGTCCATGCCCGGACCCCGGTCGACGGTCCGGCGGTCCGCGCACCGGCCCTCGGCGTGTTCGCCGTGCCGCACCAGCCGCAGCACCCGGTTCAGACGGAGCGCCGACCGGATGGCGAACGCGCCGAGGAGGAGTCCGAACAGAAGCAGGAACGTGGCCGTGCCGCCGGGCAGGATCTGCATGAACGAGCGCCCCTGATCCGCTACTTGACCGTGATCGAATCGACGAACGCGTCGAGGTCCTGCCGGCTCAGCGAGCCCTTCACCGCGTTGATCCGGACCGCGAACGGCACGTGCTTCGAATCGACGCCCGCCACCACGACACCCGTCATCGGGGTGCCCGGAGCCGGGGTCCGGTCCTTGCCGCTGGACGTGAACTCGTAGTCGATCCTGCGCGCCTCGCGGGCGCTCTCCGCGCCCGCGAGCCGCACGTCCGAGGTGTTCTTGCGGGTCGCTCCGAGACCGATACCGGCACCCGCGGCCGCCGCCGCCTCACCGGCGTCGTCCACGCCCGTGGCGAAGTCGAGCTGCACGGAGACCATGCCGCTGCGCAGCCCGCCCTCCTCCTTGAGCGCGACGGCGGCGTTGGCCTTGGCCCGGTCGGCCGCGGACTGCTCCTTGTACCCCTTGTTCTCGGGGTAGCCGACGGAGAGGCTCTTGGTGTCGAGCTTTCCCCAGCCCTCCGGGAGCGCGGCGGCGTCGCCGCCGCAGCCGGTGAGCAGGGTGAGGCCGATGGCGGCGGCAGCAGCTGCGCCGATTGCCCGGGACATCTTCATCGTCGTCGTCATCGCCTATCGCCTCTTCGTCGTGCGTGGTCGGTGCTGTGCCGTAGCGGTACCGTGCCGCAGCCGGTACCGCCTTGGCTACTTGGCGCAGTAGCTGTACGGAAGGTACGAGCGCTTGTCGCCCTGCGGAGCGCCGAGGAACTGCGCGTCCGTCAGTGTCTCCTTCTTGTGCTCGTCCGAGATGGAGAATCCGAGACTCATGCCGAGCGACACCTCGAAGCCGAACTCCTGGGCGTCCGTCTCACCGTGGTACTTCATGCTGCTCGACAGCCCGTCCTGGAACATCAGCTGTTCGAACGGATCGGTTCCGGTGGGCTTCTGCTGCATGGAGTGGTCGCCGAACATGTACTCGAACGGGGCGGTGTTGTTGCCGGAGCCGTTCAGCCACTGCTCGGCGACGGCCCGCTTGTCCTCGGTGGCCTGGTCGGTGTCCTTGCCGAAGACGATCGAGTTGGTCAGGACCTCGATGCCGGTCTCGCTGGAGGAGTCGGTGCCGCTGACCTTGCCGCCGCGCTTGTCGCCGTCCTTCTTGCCGTTGTCGCCGCTGATGTCGCCCTTGTCGGACCCGGCGCCGCCCTCGACGGTCTGGGTCATGTCGATGCGGACGATCTTGCCGGTCTTCTGGTCGCGGGTGACGGTGATCGCACCGGTCCGGCTGTCCTTCGCCGCGGCCGTGCCGCCGAGCGGACCGGCCGAACCGCCGACCTTGCCCTCCAGTTCGAGCTTGGCGGTGTACGTGTACGACTCGTTGCCGTTCACGTCGTCCTTGGTGATGGTCACCTCGGGGGAGAACTTGGCCTTGCCGCCGAGCTTGGCGCCGAGCTTGGTCTCGTCGCCCGCGCTGATGGAGAGACCGCCGTCCGCGTACGCGTTGAGGCCGATGGTCGAGTAGGAGATCTTCTTGTCGCCGATCTTCTTCTCGACGTCCTTCTTCTTGTCGGCCCACTTCATGCCGGAGTACCAGCCGCCGCCGTAACCACCGCTGTACTTGGTGGAGGTCTCCCACATCTTCATTTCCTCGATGTCGTCCCGCATCTTCTTGGCTTCTTCCTCGCTCTTGAAGACCCAGGTGTCACCGTTGGTGATCTTGATGCCGCCGCCGACGTCCACATCCGCCTTGCCCAGTTTGCCGAGCTTGATGCCGGGGGTGCTGGCGGTCGCGCCGGCCGAGGCGGCGTCCGTGAAGGTCATGTAGACCAGCTTGTCGTTCTCGTCGACCTTGCCGTCGCCGTTCACATCGGTCTTGGCCTGGCTGACCTTCTGCTGGAAGCCGTACTCGTTGCCCCACTCGAACCAGCCGATCTTGACCTTGTCGCCGACGGTGTCGGAGATGCTGGAGACCTGGCACATCTTGGGCTCGTAGTCGGCGTCCGTCTTCGGCTTCGCGGTGGTGGGCCCGCCGCCCGTGGTGCAGGCGGCACCGCCGCCGCCCATCGAACTGATCGCACAGCGGATGCGTTCGCCGATCTGGCCGCCCACGCCCGCCATGGCCATCGCGCCGATCAGCGTGACGACGAGGACGATCACCCCGAGGTACTCCATCGCGGTGGCTCCGCCGTCCCGCCACGAGTACGAGTGGGGCACGGGCGCCTGCTCCTCGCGGTCGTCCAGCAACCGGTCGACGGCGAGTCCCGCGGCCGAACCCGTCACGAGCGTGACGACCGGCATCAACGTGCCCTCAAGGCCCACGAGATGCCAGGACACCGCGAATCCGTAGAGGAGTGCGGCCAGCGGGACGCCGAGCGCGGCGACCAAGGTGATCAGGCGCGACTCGCGCCGCTCGTCGGGCAGGACGCGGGCCGCGGCCAGGACCGTGAGCACGGTCGTGATGACGTTCGGCACATGCAGCAGGGCGAGCCGCCAGCCGAACGACGCGAGCCGCTGGTCGGTGGCCAGCATCTCGACGAGCCCGCGCGACACCAGGTATCCGGCGGCGATGTAGACCAGGGCACCCGCGGCCCAACTGCGCGTCAGGGCGAAGAACACGCCACCGCCCGCGCCGGAACCACCACCCCCGCTCCCCGGTGGTATGTGGCCCGCGCTTCCGCTTCCCCAGCCCCCGCCACCCGTCACGGTTCTTCCTCTCCGACGCTCATCTGCCATGCCTGTGCCCGCAGTTACGCATACGGGTCTGGCCGTGAGCGTACGGGTGCACGGGCCGGGTGACCTGGGCCCTTGGCCCCAAAGTCGGGCCCAACGAGCGATGCCCCGCCCCGCCCGCGGGGTGCGGGGGAGCAGGGCGTCGGGGGAGCGGGGGAGAGGGACACAGGGGGCGGGGCAGGGCGGGCGCGGGTCCGGACCGGCCACCGGGCGGCCGGTCCGGGTCCGGAACGGTGGCCCGGTTCCGGCCATGGGGCGGACGGTCCGGACCCGCGCCGGAGGGTCAGTCCAGGTCGTCCGCGAACGTCCCCGCGCGTTCGGCGACCTCGGGCCTGCGGACCCGCAGCACGGCGAAGCCGACGATGCCGACGACCAGCGCGCCGACGAACACGTACGGCAGCACGTTCAGCGGCCAGGCCGGGACCGGCCACAGGTTGCGGTAGAAGACGTAGATCATCGCGGCGGCGCCGATCAGCCCCAGGCCCCAGGTGACGAGCAGGCCGCGGGCCCCGATCCGGCGTACGAACAGCGGCGCGGCCAGACACACCAGGGTGTAGCTGAGCATGTAGCCGAAGACACCGATGGTGTCGATGTACGACGTCGCGTTCAGCGGCGCGGTCCCGGCGCCGACCACGAGCACCGCGGGAACGGCGACGAACGGGGCGACGGCCCAGATCGCCACGGACGGGGTCCGGTGACGGGGGTGGGCGACGCCGAGCCGGGCCGGCATCACACCCTCCTTCGCCATCCCGAACAGCAGCCGGGCGGCGACGGTGATGCAGGCCATCACCACGGCCACGAACGACGCCGCGAAGCCTGCGTGCAGAAAGAACTTCAGGAAGCCGAGACCGGACAGCTCCGCCAGTTCGTCCATCGGGTCGCTGCTCCTCGCCAGGGCGTCCGCCCCGCCGAACCCGGCGACCTGAGCGTACGTCGCGAACATGTAGAGCACACCGGCCAGCACCGCACTGCCCATCACCGAGCGGGGGATCGCCTTGTACGGATCGGTGGCCTCGGCCCCGAGCGACGCGGCGCCCTCGAAGCCGACGAAGCCGAGCACGCCCAGCACCACGGCGAAGACGACACCGTCGAGGGTGGAGCCGCTGAGGCTCAGCTGCTCGGTGTCGATGATGTTCCCGCTCTTGAAGAAGGCGGGGACCAGCACGACGACGATGAGGACGATCGACACGACCTCCAGCACGGAGGCGACGCGCGCCGCCGTCCGCACACTGGCGATCGTCAGCCGGATCGCGACGGCGGCCAGCAGCAGATCGAGCAGGATCTGGCCGGGGATGCCGGTGAAGATCCCGATGCCGATCTGGTCGAGGGCGCGCGCCGTGTAGTACCCGGCGCCCGCGAGCGAACCCGAACCGATGCATATTGCGCCGATGAGCAGGGCCCACCCGGTCACGAAGGAGCCGGGTGCCCCGAGCGAGAGTCGGGAGAAGGCGTACAGCGAGCCGACCCCGGCGCGTCGGCGGGCGAACACGCAGATGCAGTACGCGATGGCGAGGACGGCGGCCATGGCCAGGAAGAACGAGAACCAGGCGCCGTTGCCGGCGGACGCCGCCATGCTGGCGGGGGCGAACGCGATGACGGCGCTGGGCGCGACATTCGCGACGCTCTGCGCGCCGACCTCGAACGTGGAGACGGAGCGGTGGGCCAGGCCGTCGGCCGGCTTTCCGGGCGCGGCCTGCTTTCCGGCGGTGCTCATGTCCGGTCCTCCATCATCAGCAGCTGACGCAGGGCGTGGCCGGCGGCGAGGTCGGCCAGGGCGTCGCCCGCCTCGTCCAGCGGGCGCCGTGCCGAGATCATCGATTCCACGTCGAGCTCACCCGACACCACGAGGTCCACCAGCGCCGGGATGTCGCGGGCGGCGTCGACCGAGCCGTAGTTGGAGCCGAGGATGCGCTGGTCGGCCTCGGCGAGCGCGAGCGGGTCGAAGCGCGCGGTGCGGCCGGTCGGCGGCAGGCCGACGATGACGGCGGCGCCGCCCTGACCGAGCGCGGCGATGGCCTGCTCGGTGGTCTCGATCTTGCCGATGGCGTCGAACACGTAGTCCAGGCCCTCCGGGACCAGGGCCCGCAGCGTCTCGACGACATCGCCCTCACGCGCGTCGACCGCGTCCGTCGCACCGAGCCGGCGGGCCAGCTCCAGCTTCTCGGGGACGACGTCGACGGCGACGACGCGGCCGGCCCCTGCCAGCCGGGCGCCCTGCACACACGACAGGCCCACACCGCCGCAGCCGATGACGGCGACGGTGGCCCCGGCCTCGACGCCCGCGGTGTTGCGGACCGCGCCGACACCGGTGGCGATGGCGCAGCCGACCAGGGCGATCACATCGAGGGGCGCGTCCTCGCGCACCTTGATCGCGCCTGACGCGGGTACCACGACGCGCTCGGCGAACGAGGAGACGCCCAGGTAGTGGTGGGCCGGTTCGCCGTCGACGGAGAGCCGGCTGGTGCCGTCGTACAGCACCCCGCCCGGCGCCACGACCTCGGCGACCAGGCTGCACGCGGCCGGACGCCCGGAGAGGCAGAAACGGCAGGTGCCGCAGGACGGGACCCAGGACAGCACGACGTGATCGCCGGGTTCGAGACCGGTGACACCCTCGCCGACGGCGGTGACCACGCCCGAGCCCTCGTGTCCCAGGACGACCGGGGTGGGGTGGTCCCACTCGCCGCGGATGACATGGAGGTCGGAGTGGCAGACACCGGCCGCCGTGACGGCGACCTCGACCTCCCCGGGGCCGGGCGGGGCCAGGGTGACGTCGGTGACGGTCACCTCCTGCCCCGGGGAGCGGAAGACGACGCCGCGCACGGTGCGCGCGGTGCTCTCTTGGGAAGACGGGGAGCTCATCGGCTTACTCCTCGGATGGTGCGGTACGGGCGGGGGAGGGGAGGGCGGCACAGCGGTCCACCCGGACGCCTTGTTTAGCGCCATTAAACTTTCGTCAAAGTTTTACAGCACTAAACTCGATGGGTAAAGACCCTTCTGACCTGCGTTTGTCCCCGGCCACCGACCGTGACCTCCTCGACGGGTAGCGTGTCCGCCATGTCCGAAGCCTCTGACAGCCACATGTCCACGATCGGTCCGCGGCTGCGTGAGCTCCGCCGGGCACAAGGGCTGACGCTCGCTCAGATCGCCGAATCCGCAGGCGTGACCAAGGGGTTCGTCAGCCTCGCCGAACGCGGCAAGACCTCGGTCTCCGTCCCGACCCTGATCCGTATCTGCGAGGCACTGGGCACCGGCATCGCCGCGCTCTTCGACTATCCGGACCAGGACGTCGTCAAGGGCGGCCTGGGCGCCAAGCTGGAAATGGGCGGACACGGCATCGAGGAGTTCCTCCTCACACCGGCCGAGGAACGGCACGTCCAGGTCATGCGGACGATCCTGCGCCCCGGCGGCGGCTCGGGCGGCGCGTACAGCCTGGAGGCCGAGACCGTCTTCGCCTACCTGGTCCGCGGCACGCTGCGCCTGAGCGTGGACGGCGAGCCCAGGTTCCTGGAGGCCGGTGACTCGACGACGTTCTCGGCCCGCGCCGCGCACGCCTGGGACAACCCCGGCGAGGAGGAGGCCGAGGTCCTCTGGTCGATCGCCCCCGCCCTGCCGCTCTCCCGCACCAAGCTCCGGCCGTGACCCCGCCGGCGCCGCGGCGATAATCGACAGCATGTCCGACGACGATCCGGCCGCTCAGGCCACCGCTACCGCACAGCGGCCCGTGCGGCGGCGCGGCCACCGAACGCCGCAGCCGCCCCGGCCCCCCGTACGCGGCCGG
This sequence comes from Streptomyces sp. NPDC014727, assembly GCF_043083485.1. Taxonomy (NCBI): domain Bacteria; kingdom Bacillati; phylum Actinomycetota; class Actinomycetes; order Kitasatosporales; family Streptomycetaceae; genus Streptomyces; species Streptomyces sp. NPDC014727. Next base: position 364,333 of record NZ_JBIBYR010000002.1, read on the forward strand.
CTCGCCACGACCCTCGCGGCGGCGGCACCGGCCCTCGGGGCGTACGCGGCCGTGCGCCTGACGGGTCTCGTCGTCCTCGCCGCCGCCGCGTCCCACGCCGACAAGAGCGCCCTGCACCTCCTCGGCGGGCGCTGGGACTCCGTCTGGTACCAGCGGATCGCCGAGAACGGCTACGGGTACACCGTCACCCTTCCGAACGGCGGCGCCCACCCGGACCTGGCCTTCTTCCCTCTGCTGCCCGCTCTGGAACGGGCGGTCGCCGAGCTGACCCCGCTCTCCCTCGCGGGGGCCGGACTGCTGGTCGCCTGGGTCGCCTCGCTCCTCGCCGCCTGGGGGATCTTCGCCGTCGGGGCGCATCTGTACGGGCGCCGGGCCGGGGTGCTGCTGGCCGCGCTGTGGGGCGTGTACCCGACGGCGTTCGTCCAGTCGATGGCGTACACCGAGACGCTGTTCACCGCGTTCGCCGCCTGGGCGCTGTACGCCGTACTGACGCGGCGCTGGATCGTGGCGGGCGCCCTGTGCGTCCTCGCCGGGCTGACCAGGCCCTCCGCCGCGGCGCTCATCGCCGCCCTCGCGATCACCGCCGCGGTCACGCTCGTACGCGAGTACCGGGCCGGCCGGACCGACGGCATCGTGCGCCGCAACGCGCGGATGCTGACCGGTGTCGCGCTCGCGCCGCTGGGCTGGCTCGCGTACGTGGTGTTCGTCGCCGTTCGGCAGGGCGGCCCGTTCGCGTACTTCGACGTCCAGGCGCAGTGGGGCAACAGCATCGACGGAGGCGCGGCGCTCGCCTCGTTCATCCTCGGGCTGCCGCTGCCCGCCGCGCTCGGGCTGTGCGCGGCACTGGCGGGCCTGGGATGGGTGGTGTTCCTGTGCGTACGGCAGCGCCAGCCGCTCCCCGTACTCGCCTACTGCGTCGCCGTCGTCGTCATCGCGCTGATCGGCTCCGGGTACTTCGGGTCCAGACCGCGGCTGATGATGCCCGCGTTCCCGCTGCTCCTGCCGCCCGCCGTCGCGTTGCTGCGGCTGCGCACCACGGCCCGCACGGTGACGGTCGTGGCCGTGCTCGCGGTGGCTTCGGCGGCCTACGGGTCATGGACGCTGCTCGGTTCCGGCCCTCCGTGAGCCCGGTCCCGGTCGGGGCCGGGGCAGGCCCGGCGGGACGCGGCGGACCGCGCGGCCCCGGGCGTCGAGGTTCGAGACGGGCTCAGCCCCGGCTCTCCTCCGTCTGGACGATCCGCACCCGCGCCCCGGGCCGCAGCCCCCACTTCTCCATCGCCCCGGCCTCCGACTCGATCACGTGACGGGCCCGCAGCCGGGGCATCCCGAGCCGGCCCGGTTTCATCGTGTGGACGGCGACGACACGGAACTTCCGGTCCAGGTACGCCACATCGATGGCGAACCGCATCCGGAAGGTGTGCACACTCCCGCACGGGGTGATCAGCAGGGCGCCGTCGATCCCGTCCTGGCCGAGCAGTCCCCGGCTCCTGGCCCGGTACGTGGCCGCGATCCGCAGCGGTATCTCCGGCTCCTGCCCTCCCTGTGGATCGGTGACCGTCAACGTGCCGTTCCCATTGCGCCATTGAGCCATGGCCAAGACGGTAGCGTCCGGTGACCTCCGCTGGGTCCGGAACGGACCGCAGTGGGCCCCTGGACCCATGCCCCGTGCCCGCCGCCCGCCTAGGGTCTGCTCCGTGTACGCCATGCTGACAGCGCTCGCCGCACTCTGGGGCGCGGCGGCCGGACTGCTGGTCCCGCGCGCCGCCTACCGGTTCTCCGTCGACCCGGAGGACGCCTGGCGGGACAGCTGCCCCGTGGGCCACGCCCTGACGGGTGCCGCCCGCGGCTGGCTCGGCTCCACCCGGTGCGCCCAGTGCGCGGCGGCGGTGCCGGTGGCAGCCGCTCCGGGCGCCGAGCCGGGGGACGGGAGCGAAGGGGAGGGCGACCCCGTGCTGTCCACGGGGCGTTACGCCCCCGGCGTCCTGGTCCCCGTCGTCACCGCGCTCGCCTGCGCCGCACTCGCGGCGGCCACCGGACCGCGGCCCGAGCTCGCCGTCTGGCTGCTGCTGGCCCCCGTGGGCGTACTCCTGGCGACCATCGACCGTCGCGTGCACCGCCTGCCCGACCGCCTGACGCTGCCCGCCGCCGCGACCGTCGTCGTGCTCCTGGGCGTGGCGGCGCTGCTCCCGGAGCACGGCGGATCCTGGCTGTCCGCCCTGCTCGGCGGAGCGGCGCTCGGTGCCTTCTACTTCCTGCTCTTCCTCATCAATCCGAACGGCATGGGCTTCGGGGACGTCAAGCTCGCCCTGTCCCTGGGCGTCGCACTCGGCTGGTACGGCTGGCCCGTGCTCTTCGCCGGGGGGTTCGCCGGGTTCCTGCTCGGCGCGGCGTACGGGTTCGGGCTGATGGTCCTGAAACGCGCCGGACGCAGGACCGGCATCCCGTTCGGACCGTTCATGCTCACGGGTGCGCTGCTGGGCATGCTGCTCGGCGGGCTCGCCGCGTGACCGCCGCCGGGCGGACCGGCCGACGGCCCTGACGGCGCGGTATTGAGGTCGCGCGGACCGGTTCCCCGCTGACACCATTCACGCATGTCCGGAACACCCGAAGAGGCGCCAGGAGCGCCGGGCGCGGCGCACGCCGCCGGCGCGGAAGCAGAACGTGCGAGGTTCGACGCCCTCGTCGCCGAGGCCGCCACCGTCTCCGTCGACGGCTGGGACTTCTCCTGGCTCGACGGCCGGGCCACCGAACAGCGCCCTTCCTGGGGTTACGCCCGCGCCATGGCGGACCGGATGGGACGGGCCGGGGCAGCGCTCGACATCCAGACCGGGGGCGGCGAGGTCCTCGCCTCCGTACCGGAACTGCCGCGGCTCACCGTCGCCACCGAGTCCTGGCCGCCGAACATCGCCCGCGCCACCGCCCTCCTGCACCCGCTCGGCGTGGCCGTGGTCGCCGACGCGGACGAGCCGCCCCTGCCGTTCGGCGACAACGCCTTCGACCTGGTGGTCAGCCGGCATCCGGTGACCACCTGGTGGTCGGAGATCGCCCGGGTCCTCACCCCCGGCGGCACGTACTTCTCGCAGCAGGTCGGCCCGGCCAGCGTCTTCGAACTCGTCGAGTACTTCCTCGGCCCGCAGCCGCCCGAGGTGCGCCGCGCCCGCGACCCGGAGCAGGCACGTGGAGCCGCGGAGGCGGCCGGGCTGGAGGTCGTCGACCTGCGCGGGGAGAGACTGCGCACCGAATTCCTCGACATCGGCGCGGTCGTCTACTTCCTGCGGAAAGTGATCTGGATGGTGCCGGGCTTCACCGTCGAGGAGTACCGGCCGCGGCTGGCCGAGCTGCACCACCGGATCGAGACCGAGGGGCCGTTCGTCGCCCACACCACCCGGTTCCTGATCGAGGCTCGTAAACCGGGCCCCCTGCTTTCGCCCGGAGGATGCGACCCTGGACGGTGAGCGGATGGGGAGGGAATTGGCCATGAGGGTGGGCGACGAGGACGAGGCACCGCGTGTCCCGCGGCAGGGCAGGGCCGACTGGCTCAGGGGCGAGCGGATCGTCGAGGTACTCGGCGTCTACTACCGGCCGGAGGGGCGGATGGGGGAGCCGGAAGCCGTGGAATTCCTGCTGGCCGACGGCCAGTCGGTGCTCCTGACCTGCGCCTCCGACTGGACCCTGCACGTCGGCCCCGGCGCCTGGCCGAGGCTGCCCGACTGGTGCGTACCGTCGGGACAGTGGGAGTTCGCCACCGTGCCGAACCTGCCGCGACCGCCCGAAGGCGGCTGGACCGTCACCCGTACCGAGGAGCGCAGGGACGAGCGGGGCGAGGTGCACGAGGCCGTCATCCGGTGCGAGGGCGGACGCTTCGTGGTCATCGGCGGCGACACGGTGGCGATCCGCTTCACCCGCGGCCACCGGGGCGCACCGGCGAGAAGCTGACGGCAGGCCCGCCGCAGGGGCGCCGCACCCCTCGGGCCGCGGGACGGAACGGCGACCGGACGGGCCGTGACACCCCGAGCCGTCACCGCGCCGCTCGCACCGGCGGACGCTATGCGTGCGCTCCCACCGTCACCTTTCCGACCGTCAGTTGCGCCTTCCCCTCCAGTACTGCGCCGACGCGGGCCACCTGCTCCTCCAGCCCCCGCAGCTGCCCGCCCGTCAGCGACGACAGCGGCTCCACCGTCACGGCGATCCGCCGCCCCGACCGGCGCTGGTGCCAGACCCCGGCCGCGGTCCCGTCGACCAGCAGCACCGGGAAGTTCCCCGCCTGACCACCCGCCAGCGCGCGGCCGTGGGCCGCGCCGGGGTAGAGCTTCTCGCGAGGCTGGGACGCGATGAGATACGCGTCGAAGTAGGGGAGCAGCCGCACCCCGCGCACCGGTTCCGACGGAAAGTCGGTGTCGCCCGCCACCAGCCAGGCCGGTTCCCCTTCGTACCGCACCTCCTCGATCTCCCCGCGTGCGGCCATTCCCGCGAACAGGTCCGCGGACCAACGAGCGGGCGCCGCCAGCCACTTCGCGAAGTGCAGGGGTGTGGCCGGACCGTACGCGTGCAGATAGCGGCGCACGAGCCCGGCGAGCGCCTCCGGGCCGTCGAGCGGGACGACATCCGGACGGGTGTAGGTGACCCTGCGCCCGCGATCCGGTGCGAAGCACAGCGCGCCGCGATGAGCCGCGAGGTGCGTCACCTGCCGCCAGCGCGGCCACATGTCCTGGAACGCGGGCATCACCCGGTCCCCGGCCCACGCCCCGGTACGCTCCACCACCGCCTCCGAGAGCTCGTCGACGGTCAGTTCCGCGCCGGTCAGCGCGTCCGCGATCGCCTCGATCACGGCCTCGGTCCGCTCCGGGGTCATCCGGACATCCGCGGGGAACGGACTGCGCCCGGTCGGTACGGCGGACAACGCGCCCGTCCACAAGGGAAGTTCGGCCATCGGCAGCAGATGGACGGTACCGCGCGGGCCGTGCGTCTTGACCAGGGTGCGCTGTGTCCACAGCGCCTCGCGCACATCGGTGCGGGTCACACCGGCCGTCCGCAACCCCACGGAGAGCTCGGCCGCCGACAGCACCTGGGCGTGCGCGGCCGGCAGCGCGCCGACCACATCGGCCGGGGCGAGACGTGTCGGAGAGGCGAGCCCCTGGCGTTCCATCCGACGGGCGTTCGCCTCGGTCCAGGTCACGATCGCGGTTCGTGTCGTCATGTTCCGGAAACTAGGGGTCCATCAGGCCAGGATCTGTCCTATATTCGGCGGTCGGCGCCGGCGACGGAGCGCCGCACTCCCGGGAGAACCACGCCTTCCGGTCCACCGCGGAGGTCGGCGGCCACTGAGACGTCAACCGGACACCGTGCTCGCAGCGGAGTCCGGTGAATTCGGAGAGTGATTGTGGAGTGGCGTGGCACGCAGCATCACTTACGAAGGGTTATGGTGGAAACCCCCCCTCGGGCCGGTCCGTATCCCCCCCCACGGACCGGCCCGTTTTTTTTGGCCGCGTGGCGCCGCCCCCGGGCGGACCGCGTCCGACCAGAGGCCGGCCGCGTGTACGACCCCGCCGACCGGCCCGCGAGGACCGCCCCCGTCAGCCCCGTTCGGCCCAGATGTTGGTGCCCGCGGTGTCCACGGCGAAGGTGTCGATCTCCTTCAGCTCCTCGTCGGACAACGGCTGCCCCGAGAGCGACGCGACGTTCTCCTCCAATTGCCGCACACTCGACGCGCCGATCAGCGCCGATGTCATCCGGCTGTCCCGCAGCACCCAGTTGAGTGCCAGCTGGGCGAGCGACTGGCCGCGCCGCCGGGCGATGTCGTTCAGCCCGTTCAGCCGGCGCATCACCTCGTCGGAGAGCAGACCGGGGTCCAGGGACTTGCCCTGGGTGGCCCGCGAACCCTCCGGGATGCCCGTCAGGTACTTGTTCGTGAGCAGGCCCTGCGCGAGCGGCACGAAGGAGATGCAGCCCATACCGGCCGTCTCCAGGGTGCTGAGCAGCCCGTCGTCCTCGATCCAGCGGTTGATCATCGAGTAGGACGGCTGATGGATCAGGGCGGGTACGCCCATCTCCCTGAGCAGCCGGGCCGCCCCGGCCGTCTGCTCCGCGTTGTACGAGGACACACCCACGTACAGCGCCTTGCCCTGCTGCACGGCGGAGGCCAGCGCCCCCATCGTCTCCTCCAGCGGGGTGTCCGGGTCGAAGCGGTGGGAGTAGAAGATGTCGACGTGGTCGAGCCCCATCCGCTTCAGCGAGGCGTCCAGCGACGACAGCAGATATTTACGGGAGCCCCACTCGCCGTACGGGCCGGGGTGCATCTCGTAGCCGGCCTTGGTCGAGATGATCAGCTCGTCCCGGTACGGGGCGAAGTCCTGCCGGAACATCTTGCCGAAGTTGAGCTCGGCGGAGCCGGGCGGCGGCCCGTAATTGTTGGCCAGATCGAAGTGGGTCACCCCGAGATCGAAGGCGCGGCGCAGGATCGCCCGCTGGGAGTCCAGCGTGCGGTCGTCGCCGAAGTTGTGCCAGAGGCCGAGGGAGACGGCCGGGAGCTTGAGACCGCTGCGGCCGGTGCGGCGGTATTCCATGGAGTCGTAGCGCGAACCGGCTGCGCGGTAGAAGAGAGGAGAATCAGTCACGTTTCTCTCCTTATCACGGACTTGTGACAGGCCGGGTTGGGCCGGTGTGCCGCCTGCGCAGTAGTGTGGCGGCTTCGGGGACCGCCGCGACACGGCGGGGCGATGGACTCCGTGGAGTCGTGCGGCGATCCCCAGGGGGACGACCCCGGCCCCCGGGCATCGGGGCGGGCGGGCCCGCACAGAACCGAGAGGTGAACTCAGTGAACTTGCGCGACCTGGTGTACGGGCTCTACGCACGCCGGGTCGAGGCGCGCCTCGACCACACCCAGGTGCCCAAGCACATCGGCGTCATCCTCGACGGCAACCGGCGCTGGGCGAAGGCGTCCGGCGGCACGGCCGCGCAGGGACACCAGGCCGGCGCGGACAAGATCCAGGAGCTGCTCGGCTGGTGCAGCGAGACCGATGTGGAGGTCGTGACACTCTGGCTGCTCTCCACCGACAACTTCGACCGGCCCGAGTCCGAGCTGACCCCGCTCCTCGGCATCATCGAGAACACCGTGCGCGACCTCGCGGCGGACGGGCGCTGGCGGGTCCATCACGTCGGCACGCTCGATCTGCTGCCCGCCCACACCCAGACCGTCCTCAAGGAGGCCGAGCAGGCCACGCTGGGAGTCGACGGGATACTGGTCAACGTCGCCGTCGGCTACGGCGGACGCCAGGAGATCGCGGACGCGGTCCGTTCGCTGCTGCTGGACCACTCCGCCAAGGGGACGTCCTTCGAGGACCTGGCGGAGATCGTCTCCACCGACCTGATCTCCGAGCACCTCTACACCCGGGGCCAGCCCGACCCGGATCTGGTCATCCGTACCAGCGGTGAGCAGCGGCTGTCCGGCTTCATGCTCTGGCAGAGCGCACACTCCGAGTACTACTTCTGCGAGGTCTTCTGGCCGGCCTTCCGCCGCGTCGACTTCCTGCGGGCCCTGCGCGACTACGCGGCCCGGCACCGCCGCTACGGCGGCTGACACCGCCTGTTCCCGGGGCTCCCGTCCCCCGGAGGGAGCAATGTCCCCGGCAGGGCCGCCGCGGCGGCGCGCCCGTGCTGACGTGCCCGGACGCACCGGCCCCGCCCACCCCGCCCGCCCCGGTCGGCATGGCTTCGCGTGTTCGAGGGAATACCCCTGACAGGTCGACGTCCGGTCACCAACCAGGCGGACGTCGTGTCCAAGTGAGCGGCATCGAGTCCGCTCGCCCGGGAGGCCCTTTGCACACGAAGGACCGTACACACAGTGCGGCCGACGCGGAGGGCCGGTGCTCGGCCCGTGCATCTGGGTCGCAGCCCGGTCCGTCCTCTCCCATTGGGATGCTCCGCGACGCCGTCGCACCCCAACCTCGTCCGAGGGGGTACGTCCTTCCGTGGTGACCAGCACGAAGCGCCGCATGTCCGACAGGCGCACCTATGTTCTCGACACCAGCGTCCTGCTGGCCGATCCGAACGCCCTGGCCCGCTTCGACGAGCACGAAGTCGTGCTCCCGATCGTCGTGGTCACGGAACTGGAGGCCAAACGGCACCACCCGGAGCTGGGGTACTTCGCCCGGCAGGCCCTGCGCCTGCTGGACACATTCCGGACCCGGTACGGCCGACTGGACGCCCCGATCCCGCTCGGGGATCTGGGCGGGACGCTGCGCGTCGAACTCAACCACTCGGACCCCGGCGTACTGCCCGCCGGCTACCGGTTGGGGGACAACGACTCACGGATCCTCGCGGTCGCGCGCAACCTCCAGGCCGAGGGGTACGACGTCACGGTCGTCTCCAAGGACCTGCCGTTGCGCATCAAGGCGTCCTCGGTCGGCCTCCTCGCCGAGGAGTACCGCGCCGAACTCGCCATCACGGACTCCGGCTGGACGGGTATGACGGAACTGCCCCTCGGGGCGGAGCAGGTGGATCTGCTCTACGGCGAGGAGACGCTGTACGTTCCCGAAGCCGCCGAGCTGCCCGTGCACACCGGGCTGGTCCTGCGGTCCGAGCGCGGCAAGGCGCTCGGCCGGGTCACCGCCGAGGGAAATGTGCGCCTGGTGCGCGGTGACCGGGAGGCCTTCGGCATCCACGGCCGCAGCGCCGAACAGCGCATCGCCCTCGATCTGCTCCTCGACCAGGACGTCGGCATCGTGTCGCTGGGCGGCCGGGCCGGCACCGGCAAGTCGGCGCTGGCGCTCTGCGCCGGTCTCGAAGCCGTCCTGGAGCGCAGGCAGCACCAGAAGGTGATGGTCTTCCGTCCGCTGTACGCGGTCGGCGGACAGGAGCTCGGGTATCTCCCCGGCACCGAGGCCGAGAAGATGAGCCCCTGGGCGCAGGCCGTCTTCGACACGCTCTCGGCGGTCGCCGGGCGCGAGGTGATCGAGGAGGTGCTGGGGCGCGGCATGCTGGAGATCCTGCCGCTCACCCACATCCGTGGCCGCTCGCTCCACGACTCCTTCGTGATCGTCGACGAGGCGCAGTCGCTCGAACGGAACGTACTGCTGACCGTGCTGTCCCGGATCGGGACGAATTCCCGGGTGGTGCTCACGCATGACGTGGCCCAGCGGGACAACCTCAGGGTCGGCCGGTACGACGGGGTCGTCGCCGTGGTCGAGAAGCTGAAGGGGCATCCGCTCTTCGCGCACGTCACGCTCACCCGCTCCGAACGTTCGCAGATCGCCGCGCTGGTGACCGAAATGCTGGAGGAAGGCCAGATCTGATACGGGATACGACCGTTGGTGCCGCCCGGCGAGCGAAGCAGCTTAGCCGGGCGGCATCGTGTTGCGTGGCACTTTCGTAAAACACTTGCTCCAAACGGGATGTGAGCTTTCACACGCAACGGAGAATTGCTTCCCGGTGTGCCGGTCCGGCAGAGTCTTGCTTCCGTCAGGCCCCGCATACGGCACACCCGCACCTCCAGAGGTGCCACGCACCACACAACTCAACAATCGCCGTCCGTATGCCGCCCGCGAGCACCACGCGGCACTTCCTCCGGGGAGTCGCCCACCGGGTCCGTGCCTCCCGTGACCCAAGCAGTAGGGAGGCCAGCGCCAGGGGCACGATTGCGTCCGCGAGGTCACCTAAGCGGGCGATGCTGGAAGGACACCGTGTGAGCCGGATCTCGGTCCGGGGGTTCGCCGTGGCATCCGCCACTGCCGTAACCACCGTTGGCGCCGTCGTAGGCGTTGCTTCGGGCAGCACTCCCGCTGTCGACGACAACAACTTCGAGGCGACCGCAGCCGACACCACGCTGCTCGCAGACATCCCCGCGGGCCAGCAGGCCCAGGTGCAGACCGCCTCGCTGACGCAGCAGGCCGACGCCCAGGCATCCGCGGCCGACGCCGCGGCGAAGAAGTCCGTGGAGGAAGCGGCCCGCATCCAGGCCGCCAAGGACGCCAAGTCGAAGAAGCAGGCGGCCGAGGACAAGCTGGAGCAGGAGCGCAAGGAGAAGAAGGCAAGGGAGGCGGAGGAGCGCGCCAGCCGCTCCTCGGTCCGCAGCGCCTCCTCCTTCGCCCAGCAGGGCTCGTACACCGTGGCCGAGATCCAGGCGATCGCGCGGCAGATCGTTCCCGCCGACCAGTTCCAGTGTTTCAGCAACATCGTGAACGTCGAGTCCAGCTGGAACTACCGGGCGAGCAACCCGTCGTCCGGTGCCTACGGCCTCGTGCAGGCGCTGCCGGGTTCGAAGATGGCGAGCGCCGGAGCCGACTGGCAGACCAACCCGGCCACCCAGATCAAGTGGGGCCTCAGCTACATGAACGGCGCCAAGTACGGCAGCCCGTGCGGTGCTTGGTCCTTCTGGCAGGCCAACCACTGGTACTAGAACTTCCGAGGCCTCGGCCTCAACCTTGTGAAGCCCCTCGCTGTCCTACAGTGAGGGGCTTCGCGCGTGTACGGTCGGTCCGGACGGCTCGCCGGGGGAGCGGTGGGGAGCGAGAGCGGGGGAAGAGGAACGATCATGTCGAAACTTCCGGGGTGGCTCGGCCGGCTGGGCGTCGAACTGACCGAACTGGGCGAGCGTCTGGAGCGGCGTCGAGTCGAGGCCGAGGCGGACGAGGTCGTGCCGACCATGCCGGCCGAACCGCCGGTGCCCGCCGCTGTCCCCGCCGGGCCCGTACCGGCCGAGGCGCCCCGGCGCGAGGCCGTGGCCGACCATGTGCCGCCGCCGCCCGCGTACGCCCCGTCCGTGGCCGCCCGGCCCGATCCGGTCGCGGCGATCCCCTGGGGCATGCGGGTCGCGGCGGAGGCGGGCTGGCGGCTGCTCGTCCTGGCGGGCACGCTCTGGGTGATGATGCGGGTCATCAGCGCCGTCCAGCTGGTGGTTCTGGCCTTCGTCGCCGCGCTGCTCGTCACCGCGATGCTGCAGCCGACCGTCGCCCGGCTGCGGCGGTACGGTCTGCCGCGCGGACTGGCCACCGCCGTCACCGCGATCCTGGGCTTCGTCATCATCGGGCTGGTCGGCTGGTTCGTCGTCTGGCAGGTGATGGACAACATCGACACCCTCTCCGACAAGGTCCGGACGGGTATCGACGACCTGAAGAACTGGCTGCTCGACAGTCCTTTCCACGTCACCGAGCAGCAGATCAACGACGTCGCGAAGAACCTCAGCGACACCATCGGCACCAACACCGAGCAGATAACCTCCGCCGGACTCCAGGGCGTCACCGTGATGGTGGAGTTCCTCACCGGGATGCTGCTGGCGATGTTCTCGACGCTCTTCCTGCTGTACGACGGGAAGCGGATCTGGCACTGGGTGCTCAAGCTGGTGCCCGCCCAGGCCCGCCCGGGTGTCGCGGGCGCCGGGCCACGTGCCTGGCGGACCCTGACCGCCTATGTGCGGGGCACGGTCCTGGTGGCGCTGATCGACGCCATCTTCATCGGGCTCGGAATCTGGTTCCTCAAGGTGCCGATGGCGGTGCCGCTCGCCGTGTTCATCTTCCTCTTCGCCTTCATCCCGCTGATCGGCGCGGTGGTCTCCGGAGCGCTCGCGGTGGTCGTCGCGCTGGTCACCGAGGGCGTGTTCACCGCGCTGATGGTGCTGGTCGTGGTGCTCGCGGTGCAGCAGATCGAGGGGCATGTGCTGCAGCCGTTCATCCTGGGACGTGCGGTACGGGTGCATCCGCTCGCCGTCGTCCTCTCCGTCGCCGCGGGCGGCATGATCGCGGGCATCGGCGGAGCGGTCGTCGCGGTGCCGCTGGTGGCGGTCACCAATACGGTGGTCGGCTATCTACGGGCGTACGGGCAGGAGGAGGCCCTGCGGCACGCGCCGGCCCCGCACGGGGCGACCGCGCTCGGCATCGCTCCGACCCCCGCGCCCGGCTCGCCGCCCGAGGACATCGACCACGGCGACGACGAGGCCGTCGGGGACCGCGGCACCGAGGACGGGCCCGGCAAGTGACGCGGGACGGATGAGAAGAAGGGCCCCGGGGACGGTCGGTCGTCCTCGGGGCCCTTCTCGTGCAAGGGGTACCGCTGGTCCTACTCGGCGAGCACGGCCTCGGCTTCGAGGGTCACGCCGACCGCCTGGATCACCGAGGCGATCTTGACGGCTTCCTGAATGGTCTCACGGTCCACGCCGGCCTTGCGCAGCACCTGCTCGTGGGAGTCCAGGCACTGGCCGCAGCCGTTGATGGCGGAGACGGCGAGCGACCACAGTTCGAAGTCGGTCTTCTCCACGCCCGGGTTGCCGATGACATTCATCCGCAGCCCCGCGCGCAGCGTCCCGTACTCGGGGTCCGACAGCAGGTGCCGGGTCCGGTAGAAGACGTTGTTCATCGCCATGACGGCGGCGGCGGACTTCGCCGCGGTGTACGCCTGCGCGGAGAGGTTGGCCTTCGCCTCCGGCTCCAGCTCGCGCAGCACCTTCGGCGAGCGCGAGGCGATCGCGCACGCCAGGACGGTGCCCCACAGCTGCTGCTGCGGGAGGTCGCTGTTACCGATGACCGAACCGAGGTTCAGCTTCAGGTCCTTGGCGAAGTCCGGGACGGCGGCCTTCAGTTCGTCGAGTGCCATGTCGCTGTCAGCTCACTCGCCCGCGAGGAGCGCGACCGGGTCGAGGGTGTTCTCGCCCTTGGTCCAGTTGCACGGGCACAGCTCGTCCGTCTGCAGGGCGTCCAGGACCCGCAGGACCTCCTTGGGGTTACGGCCCACGGAACCGGCGGTCACCATCGTGAACTGGATCTCATTGTTCTGGTCGACGATGAAGACGGCGCGCTGCGCGAAGCCGTCCTCGCCCTCGATGCCGAGGTCACGCATGAGCTCGTGCTTCGAGTCGGCCATCATCGGGAACGGCAGGTCGGTCAGGTCCGGGTGGTCCTTGCGCCAGGCGTGGTGCACGAACTCGGAGTCACCGGAGAAGCCGAGGATCTGGGCGTCACGGTCGGCGAACTCGTCGTTCAGCTTGCCGAAGGCGGCGATCTCGGTGGGGCACACGAAGGTGAAGTCCTTCGGCCACGCGAAGACGATCTTCCACTTGCCCTCGTAGGTCTTGTGGTTGATCTGCTCGAACTCCTTGCCGCTCTCCAGCGAAACACAAGCAGTCAGGTCGAACTCGGGGAACTTGTCACCGACAGTGAGCACGCGCTCTCCTTGCAGGGGTGGAATTCCCTTTTACGGGAGTTCCTGAGGGTTGGACGAGATCCACCTTGGCACAGAGTGCATTGATAGCGGAAATAGCTACACTCGGTCGTGATGATCGGAGGTGCCTATCAGTGGCGCAGAGCAATCAGGGCAATCGAACCAAACAGCCCAGTCTGTCGCAGCTGCGTGCCTTCGCGGCCGTCGCTGAATATCTGCATTTCAGGGACGCGGCGGCAGCAATCGGGATGAGTCAGCCGGCACTCTCCGGGGCCGTGTCGGCGCTGGAGGAGGTACTGGGTGTCCAGCTCATCGAGCGTACGACGCGCAAGGTACTGCTCTCGCCGGCCGGGGAGCGGCTCGCGGTCCGGGCCCGGGTGGTGCTGGAGGCCGTCGGCGAGCTGATGGAGGAAGCCGAGGCGGTCCGGGCGCCGTTCACCGGAGTGCTCAGACTCGGAGTGATCCCGACCGTCGCCCCGTATCTGCTGCCGACCGTGCTGCGGCTGGTCCACGACCGCTATCCCGAACTCGACCTCCAGGTGCACGAGGAGCAGACCTCCTCGCTGTTGGAGGGGCTGGCCGCGGGCAGGCTGGACCTGCTGCTGCTCGCCGTGCCGCTCGGAGTGCCGGGCATGACCGAACTCCCGCTGTTCGACGAGGACTTCGTGCTCGTCATGGAGCGGGACCACTGGCTGGGCGGGCGCAGCGACATCCCGCGCGAGGCGCTGCGCGAACTGCCGCTGCTGCTGCTCGACGAGGGGCACTGCCTGCGCGACCAGGCGCTCGACATATGCCGGGAGGCGGGGCGCACGGAGGGGGCGCCGGTCACCACGACCGCGGCCGGGCTCTCCACACTGGTGCAGCTGGTCGCCGGCGGGCTCGGGGTGACGCTGTTGCCGCGTACCGCGGTGACGGTCGAGACCGGCCGCAACGAGGCGTTGGCCACCGGGTACTTCGCGGAACCCGCACCGTCACGGCGGGTGGCGCTGGGGATGCGGACGGGCGCGGCACGGCACGAGGAGTTCGAGGAGTTCGCGGTGGCGCTGCGGGAGGCGATGGAGACACTGCCGGTGCGGGTGACGACGGGCAGGTAGGGCGCGGGAAAGGGGTGCGGTCCCCCGTTCCGGGGACCGCACCCCTCGCGGCTACGGCGATGTCACTCCGTGCGCAGCCCGTCCGGACGCATCAAGCGCCACAGCGGTGGCAGCGACACCAGGGTGACCAGCGCGATCAGCGCCGCGCCCGCCCCCGCCATCGGCAGGAAGAGCCACCAGTCGGTCACCTTCTTGCTGATCATGCGGACCATCACGGCGCCCAGGCCGAGACCCCCGGCGATCGCGACCGCCAGTCCGATGAGGACGGGAACGGCGGTCTGCCAGAGCACCGACCAGCCGAGCGTGGTCCGCCGGGTGCCGAAGGCGACCAGGACGGACAGCAGGCGCTTGCGCTCCCGCAACTGTTCCAGCTGCGAGACCAGCATCGCGACGGCGATCAGCAGCAGCGTCGCGGTCCCGCCGACCTGGAGACCCCTCTGCACACTGGCGTACTGCCGGTCGCGGACCACCGAGTTCACGGCGACGATACGCATCCCCGGGTCGAGCTCGGCCGCCGTGTTCCGTACGTACTCGGAGACGTCCTCGACACTCCGGTCCACCCGGATCTGCGCGTTGGTCAGGGCGTGCGGCAGGGTGGTCGGGTCGATCGCGCCGACCGTGGCCACGATGCCCCAGTGTTCCTGGCCCATCGGATCCGGGCGGGTCGGAACGGTCCGGGCGTCGGCGGGCAGGGTCCACAGCTTCGACTTCTCGCCGGGTTCCCCCGCCATGGAGTTGAGCTCCACCGGCTTGCCCTTGCGGGCCGTCTCGTCCGTCCACTCGGTCATTTCCTTGTCCCGGGGGTGGACGACGAAGACATCGCCCTCCTTGCAGGAGCCGATCCGGGCGATCTCTCGCAGGGTCGCGCAGTCGCCGACGGCCAGCGAGGTGGTGGGCTGGACGTCGTCGCCCTTGTACGTGCCGGGTTTGACGACGTACGTCTCGACCATCCCGATGACCCCGGTCACCCCCTCGGTGGCCCGGAACTTCTCGATGGTCCGCGTGGCCGCGTCGCCGGTGACGCTCCCGGAGTACGTGTAGAACTGGGCCCGTGTCGGGTCCTGCCCCGTCGTCCGGCTGAACTCGTCGCCCACCGCGGCGAACAGCATCTGCAGCGCCACGGCGCCCGCGACCGCGACCGTGATGCCGCTGACCGCGCGGGAGGCCGCGCCGCTGCTCAGCTGGAGCCTGCGGGTGGCGAGCTGCCAGGGCACCGGGCCGCCGCGCAACCGGTTCACGCACGCCTGGAGCAGCCACGGCAGCAGCAGGGCGAGCCCGGCGAGCACGAGCACGGCGCCGCCCGCGATCGGATACGGGTTCACCTCGTGGTCCGTCCTGCCGGACAGCAGGAGCACCGCCAGGCCCGCGACCGGAACCAGCAGGCGCCACCAGATCCGGCCCTTGCGGTTGCGGCCGCTGCGCACGACCCCGAGCGGTTCGATGACCACCGAACGCAGGGCGACCAGCGTGACCAGGACCGCCGCCACCGGAACCGCGACCACGATCAGCGCCGCCAGCCAGGGGTCGGGGACCAGGTCCGCCGGGAAGGCGCTGACGTCCCACACCTCGACGGAGCCCATGAAGCGACGCCCCACCAGGAAGAAGGCCAGGCCGGCCAGCAGTCCGAGTACCGCCCCGAAGAACGCCTCGCCGGCCGCGATCCGACGGGTCATCCGGATGTCCGCACCGACCAGACGCAGCGCGGCGAGCCTGCGGTCGCGCCGCTCGCCGCCGAACCGCACGGCCGTCGCGATGAAGATCGTGACCGGCATCAGCAGGACGACGCAGATCATGATGGTCAGCACGACGAGGATCGGCGACATGGGATCGGACGGGCCCGGGTCGCCGTAACCGGCGATCCGATGGCCGCCGTTGGCGGGAGTCAGCGTGTCGCTGCCCGCGTAGTAGAACAGCTCGCCCGGAGCGATCAGGCCGGCGTCGGCGATCGTGCCGCTGATCCGGTACGGCAGCCGTTCCCTGAGGAGGCTGCCTTCCGAGGAGCCGAGCAGCTTCTTCAGAGCGGGGGAGACCACCATCTCGTTCGCGCCGGGGAAGCGTGCGACACCCGGTGGGACGACCGGATGCGCACCATCCGCACGCATCAGGTAACCCCCGACGGTCCGGCCGCGGTACTCGGTCTCCGCGTTGATCCGGAGCACCGAGGTGTCGGTCTTCTCGGCCTGGGCGTCGGGTGATGCGGAGATCTTGGTCTCGGAGCGGGCCTGGTCGCGCGCGGAACGGTGGTCGAGCAGATTCGGCACGGAGGCGGCGACCAGCAGCAGCGCCACGCCGAGGCCGACGCCGACGGCGGTCAGCAGGGTGCGGATCCAGCCCTCGCGCCCTCCGGACGCGGCGAACCGGACACCGAGGCCGAGGTCGCGCAGCAGGGCGGCGAGGCCGGTGGGTCCGGTGGCCCGCGGCTGGGCGTCGACCGGGACGTTCTTGTGGTCGAGCAGAGTCATACCGCGTGCTCCAGGTCGCGTGCCCGGCCGTCGCGCACGGTGACGTCGCGGTCGGAGTAGGCGGCGACGCGGGCCTCGTGGGTCACCAGGACCACGGCGGCGTTGGTGGACCGGGCCGCCTCGGTGAGCAGCTCCATGACCCGCTCGCCGTTGAGGGAGTCCAGGGCGCCGGTCGGCTCGTCGGCGAAGACGACCTTCGGGGACGCGGCCAGCGCACGGGCCACGGCGACGCGTTGCCCCTGGCCGCCGGAGACCTCGCCGGGACGCTTGGCGCCGACGTTGTCCACCTCCAGGCGTTCCAGCCAGTGGCGGGCGGCGCGCTCGGCGTCCTTGCGCCTGGTTCCGCTCAGGCGGAGCGGCAGGGCGACGTTCTCCACACAGGTCAGCTCCGGGACGAGCTGGCCGAACTGGAAGACGAAGCCGAACTCGTTGCGGCGCAGCGCGCTGCGTTCGGCGTCGGACATCGCGGAGAGCTCGCGGCCCGCGTAGGTGATCGTGCCGCTGTCCGGGGTGACGATCCCGGCGAGGCAGTGCAGCAGGGTCGACTTGCCGGAGCCGGACGGGCCCATCACGGCGACGACCTCGCCGGGATGGATGGAGAACGAGGCGCCGTCGAGCGCGGGGGTCGATCCGTACGACTTGTGCAGGTTGTCGGCGCTGAGCAGGGAGCCGGCGGGGTTCACGCGCGTACCTCCGCGGCGAGTCGGTCCAGCCGGGCGGCGGTCAGTTCCAGCCAGCGCAGATCGGCTTCGAGGTGGAAGAGCGCGTGGTCGCAGATCAGCTGATCGGCGAGGTCGCCCTGGCGCTTGCGGTCGGTGAGGATGCGCATGAGGCGCAGGTGCTCGGCGCGCTGGGTGTCCAGCAGGGCCTCGGCGCTCCGGCCGGTGAGCAGCGCCAGGACGACCTTGGTGTAGAGCGTCGACTGGAGGTACGGCTCGGGCTTCTCCGGCTGTGCGAGCCAGGTGGCGACATCGGTGATGCCCGCCTCGGTGATCGCGTACCGCTTGCGCTCGGGGCCGCCGCCGCTCTCGACGCCGTCGACCTCGACGAGGCCGTTCTTGAGCAGCCGGGACATGGTCGAGTAGACCTGCCCGTAGTGCAGGGGGCGGTCGTGGCCGAACTTCTCGTCGAATGTCCGCTTGAGGTCGTAGCCGTGGCGGGGGCCGGACTCCAGGAGCCCGAGCAGGGTGTGGCCGATAGACATGCGGAGCACTGTACACGGTGTGTATACCTCGGGTGTATACCCCGGGGGGACCGGACCGGGGAGGGCTCGCGCGCCTCCCGGGTCCGCCCCCTCGCCCCCGGGCCTCAGCCGCCGGGCGGGTCCGGCCTCTCCTTCGGCGGGCGCCCCCGGCGGGCGATCGGGCGGGCCGTGCCCGGCAGACGGCCCGCCTCCGCCAGCGCCCTGCGCAGCAGGAACTCGATCTGGGCGTTCGCGCTGCGCAGCTCGTCGGACGCCCAGCGGGCCAGCGCATCGTGGACCGCGGGGTCGAGCCGCAGCAGCATCTGCTTGCGCTGCGGCGGCGGCCTGCGCCCGGGGGTCTCTTCCGTCACTGGTAAAGAGTGCCCGTATTGAGGACCGGCTGCGCCGCGCGGTCACCGCACAGCACCACCATCAGGTTGCTCACCATGGCCGCCTTCCGTTCCGAGTCCAGTTCGACGATGTCCTGCTCGGCGATCCGGGTCAGCGCCATCTCGACCATGCCGACCGCGCCCTCGACGATCTGCTGCCGGGCCGCGACCACCGCTCCGGCCTGCTGGCGCTGGAGCATCGCGGAGGCGATCTCGGGGGCGTACGCGAGATGGCTGAAGCGCGATTCGATGATCCGTACACCGGCGGCCTGCACCCGGGCGGTGAGTTCCACGGCCAGCTTCTCGGTGATCTCCTCCGCGTTGCCGCGCAGCGAGAGGCCGCCCTCCTCGTGGGCGTCGTACGGGTACTCGATCGCGATGTGCCGGACGGCCGCCTCGGTCTGGGTGGCGACGAACTCCAGGAAGTCGTCGACCTCGAAGAGGGCCTGCGCGGTGTCCTCGACCTTCCAGACGACGATCGCGGCGAGCTCGATCGGGTTGCCGTAGGCGTCGTTGACCTTCAGGACGGCGGTCTCGTGGTTGCGGACCCGGGTGGATATCTTCCGGCTGCTGGTGAGCGGATTGATCCAGCGCAGCCCGTCGGTGCGGATCGTGCCGACGTACCGGCCGAAGAGCTGGATCACCCGTGCCTCGCCCGGTGCGACCATCTTCACACCCGTCATGCAGAAGAAGGAGGCGATGGCGAGCAGGATCCCGAAGATGCACACCGGGACGCCCACGCCGTTGTTCCCGTTCGAGCCGATGACGCCGCCGACGATCGCGAGCCCGATGCCGGCGATCACTCCGACCACGGTCAGCAGCAGGCCGAGACCGCCCGGGATGCTGTGCGCCGTCACCTCTCTCACCTGTGGTTCAGGCATCTGAGGGGCATCGGGTGCGAGGTCGGCGGTCAGAGTGGACGCCTCGTACGGATTGCCGTGGTCGGACATGGAATCCCCCGTTTCGGAAGGCCGGCAGCGACTGATTCGGTGCTAGCAATGTGATTACACATTACCTGCCTTCGCAACCTTGAGCGCCTCTGGGGAGTCGGTTCCCTACAGAGCGGGTGCTGATTGTCACGTCCGGAAAAGGCCACATCGCTTGCTTTTCGTCCTTGCCGACGGTGTTAGCTGGCTGGGCTGAGCTGATCTGGTCGAGCAGAGAAACAGGAGCAAAACAGCGATGGGTCGAGCGGATGCGCGACGAGCCCAGCAGCGCGGAGCGCGGCGGGCCCAGAAGAGCGGCGGCATACGCAGACTCTTCACCTGGCGGAAGATGCTGGGCGCTTTCTTCGTCTTCTGCCTGCTGATCATGGGCGCCTTCGTGGCGCTCTACATGTACGTGGACATACCGAAGGCCAATGCCCTGGCCGAGCGGCAGAGCAACGTCTACAAGTACAGCGACGGCTCCGTGCTGGCCCGGACCGGCGACGGGGTCAACCGCCAGAACGTGGATCTCGCCGAGGTCCCCAAGGACGTGCAGCACACCTTCGTCGCCGCCGAGAACAAGTCCTTCTACCAGGACAAGGGCGTCGACCTGAAGGGCACCGCGCGCGGCATCCTGAACACCCTCACCGGCAAGGGCAAGCAGGGTGGCTCGACCATCACCCAGCAGTACGTGAAGAACTACTACCTGACGCAGGACCCGACGGTCAGCCGCAAGCTCAAAGAGCTGGTCATCTCCCTCAAGGTCGACCAGAAGTACGAGAAGAACGACATCCTCGCCGGGTACATCAACACCTCGTACTACGGCCGCGGCGCCAGCGGTATCCAGGCCGCGGCGCAGGCCTACTACGGGGTCGACGCCAAGAACCTCGACGTCTCCCAGGGCGCCTATCTGGCCGCGCTGCTCCAAGCCCCCAGCCAGTACGACTGGGCGGTCGCGTCACCGACCGGCAAGCGGCTCGTCAAGGAGCGCTGGGGCTACACGCTCGACAACATGGTCGAGATGCACTGGCTCGACAAGGCCGAGCGCGACACCCTGAAGTTCCCTGTCCCGGACAAGCCCAAGCCCGCCCCCGGCATGAACGGCCAGACCGGTTACCTCGTAGAGGCCGCCAACGAGGAGCTGAAGAAGCAGGGCATCACGGCCGAGATGCGGCAGGCCGGCGGCTGGACCTTCACGCTCAACATCGACAAGAAGCGGCAGAAGCAGCTGGAGCAGTCGGTCGACCGCCAGCTGGAGTCCAAGCTCGACCGCAAGAACAACAAGGTCGACGCGACCGTCCAGGCGGGCGCCACCTCCGTCGATCCGAAGACCGGCGCCGTCGTCGCGCTCTACGGCGGCGTGGACTACGTCAAGCACTACTACTCCAACGCCACGCGCCGGGACTACCAGCCCGCCTCCACCTTCAAGCCCCTGGTGTTCGCCTCCGCGCTGGAGAACGAGTCGAAGACCCAGGACGGCGACCTGATCGGCGTCAACACCCGCTACGACGGCACCAGCAAGCGGCCCGTCGTGGGCAGCGACACCCCGTTCGCCCCGGAGAACGAGGACAACCAGAGCTACGGCGATGTCACCGTGCAGACCGCGATGAACAAGTCGATCAACTCGGTCTTCGCGCAGATGGTCGTCGACGTCGGCCCCGCCGCGGTGAAGAAGACCGCGCTGGCGCTCGGTCTGCCCGACAAGAACTTCCCCGAGCGCCCCGCCATCACGCTCGGCACGATGAACGCCTCGACCTGGGACATGGCGGGCGCGTACGCCACGCTCGACAACCACGGCAAGAAGGTCACCCCGTTCATCGTGAAGTCCGCCATCCACCGCGACCGGACGGTCGAGCCGGTCAAGGGCATCGGTGACCAGGTGATCAGCCGCAAGTCCGCCGATACCGTGACCTCCGTCCTGCAGGGCGTCGTGAAGAGCGGCTCCGGCCGGGCGGCCGACACCTCGGCCTACGAGGCGGCCGGCAAGACGGGCACCTCGGAGAACAACAAGGCCGCCCTGTTCGCGGGCTACACCCCGGACCTCACCACGGTCGTCGCGCTCTTCGGTGAATCCCCCCAGGGCGGCACCCAGGTCAGCCTGACCGGCACCGCGAACTCCGGTCGCGCCAACGGTGGCGGTTTCCCGGCGGAGATCTGGGCGGACTACACCCTCGGCGCGCTGAACGGCGGCTCCAGCAACCAGTTCGACCTGCAGGACGTCGAGCGCGGCGAGGCCACCGTGCCGAACACCCCGTCGAACACCCCCTCGGCACCGGAGAGCCCCACGCAGTCCCCGTCCCAGGAGCCGAGCCGGCCGGCGCAGAGCCCGAGCGACAAGCCCAGCCAGCCGACCAGCCAGTCGCCGGAACCGCCGAGCCAGTCCCCGGAGCCGCCACCGAGCCAGTCCCCGGATCTGCCGGGCGAGGGCGGCGACCCCGCAGGGCCGGGCAACAGCAACAACGTCGTGGGCAACAACGTCGCGAAGAACCCGCCCGGACAGTGAACTCGTGAGGACATGGGTGAGGGGCGGTGCCGGCCGGCACCGCCCCTCACCCATGTCCGCCGCGTACGACGGGGTCAGCCGCCGTTGACCTTCTTGGCGATCCGGTCGCCGAGGTCCTTGTCCACATTGCGCCAGTACTGCAGCGCCCGCTCCAGGACCGGGGCGCTCACCCCGTCCAGCAGATGGCCGGAAATGTTTGACACCAGCCGGTCGCGGGCCGCGTCGTCCAGGACCTTGCGCACCATCGTGCCCGCTTGGCCCCAGTCGTCGTCCTCGCGGTGCAGCTTGTACGCCTCGTGCACCATCTCGCCCGCCGTGGCCCAGCCCGCCGGGTCGCCGAAGCGGTCGGTGTCCGCGGCCGGACCGCCGTACGAGTTCGGCGCGTAGACCGCTCCCGTACGCGTCGGCTCGTACCGCATGGGACCGTCCTTCGCGTACGAGTTCCGGCCGAACCGCGGACGGTTCGGGGGCAACTGCGCGTAGTTCGGGCCGATCCGGTACCGGTGGGTGTCCGGGTACGAGAAGAGCCGGCCGAGCAGCATCTTGTCGGGCGACGGACCGATGCCGGGCACCAGGTTCGACGGCTCGAAGGACGCCTGCTCGATGTGGACGAAGAAGTCCTCCGGGTTCTCGTTGAGCGTCATCCGGCCGACTTCGATCTCCGGGTAGTCGCCGTGCGGCCACACCTTCGTGAGGTCGAACGGGTTGAACCGGTAGTCCGGCGCGTCGTCGAACGGCATGATCTGGACATACAGCGTCCAGCTCGGATGGTCACCGCGCTTGATCGACTCGAACAGGTCGCGGCGGTGGACATCGCCGTCGACGCCGGCCATCTCGTCGGCCTCGGCCTGCGGGTAGAAGTCGATGCCCTGGTCGGTCTTGAAGCGGTACTTGACCCAGAACCGCTCGCCGCCCGCGTTCACCCACATATAGGTGTGCGAGCTGTAGCCGTTCATGTGGCGGTACGTCTTCGGGATGCCCCGGTCGCCCATCAGCCACGTCACCATGTGGGCGGACTCGGGGGACAGCGTCCAGAAGTCCCATTGCATGTCGTGGTCGCGCACCGCGCTGTCCGGACGGCGCTTCTGCGAACGGATGAAGTCCTGGAACTTCATCGGGTCGCGCACGAAGAAGATCGGCGTGTTGTTGCCGACCATGTCGTAGTTGCCGTGCTCCGTGTAGAACTTCAGGGCGAACCCACGGGGGTCGCGCCAGGTGTCGGGGGAGCCCTGTTCGCCGGCGACCGTGGAGAAGCGGGCGAGCATGGCGGTCTGCTTGCCCGGCTGGAAGAGGTCGGCCTTGGTGAACTGGCTGACGTCGTTGGTCACCTTGAAAACGCCGTAGGCACCGGAGCCCTTGGCGTGAACCACTCGCTCGGGGACCCGTTCACGGTTGAACTGGGCCATCTTCTCGATGAGGTAGTGGTCCTGGAGCAGGATCGGTCCGTCGGATCCGACAGTGAGCGAGTGTTCATCGCTCTCCACCGGGATTCCGGCGTTGTTCGTGGTGTAGGGGGTGTTCTTGGTCTTCGTTTCCTCGGGCACGAGCGTCCTCCCGTCGGTGGGGGTTTCGGTCAGGTCGCCTCGTTCACGACTGAAGTCAACTCCGCCGCCAGGAGGTCGGCAACATTTGGCTACCGTCCGTGCAGGGCTCTCCCACGCGCCCCGCCCGGACCCTCCTACTGGCCCCGGGTCGGCATCTCGAACCAGACCACCTTGCCGGTCGACAGACGCGTCGCGCCCCACCGTCTGGCCATCCGGTTGACGAGGAACAGACCCCGGCCTCCCTCGTCCATGTCCCGGGCCCGGCGCTGCCGGGGCAGCTGCGGGGCGTCGTCGCCGACCTCGCAGCGCAACAGGTCGGTACGCAGCAGCCGCAGTGTCACCGGCCGCTCCGCGTACCGCACGGCATTGGTCACCACCTCGCTGACCAGCAGCTCCACCGAGTCGGAGAGCTCGTCGAGCCCCCATCGGCTCAGGGCCCGGCGGGCCAGCCTGCGGGCCCGGCCCGGCGCGGTCTCCTCCGGTTCAAGGTGCCAGTACGCGACATCACTCGGCGCGATCCCGTCGAACCGGGCGGCGAGCAGCGCGATGTCGTCGTCCCGGTCACCCGGGCCGAGCATGTCCAGGACGTCGTCGCACAGGGCCTCCAGCGGTGGCGAGTGGTCCGGGCCGGTCAGCCGGGCGGTGGCGGCGAGCCGTTCGCGCAGCATCTCGATCCCGGTCCAGACGTCCCGCAGCCGGGACTCCACCAGACCGTCGGTGTACAGCAGCAGCGTGGCGCCCGCCGGCGCGTCCAGCTCGACGGCCTCGAAGTCCACACCGCCCACGCCGATCGGGGCGCCCGCCGGTACCCGCAGTACCTCCGCACGGCCGCCCAGGTGGAGCAGCACGGGCGGCGGATGCCCGGCATTGGCGATCGTGATGCGGTGCGCGACGGGGTCGTACACCGCGTACAGGCAGGTCGCCATGCGGTCGCTGCCGAGCCGCTGCGCCTGCTCGTCGAGATGGTGCAGCACCTCCTGCGGCGGCAGGTCGAGCTGGGCCAGGGTCTGAGCGGTGGTGCGCAGCTGGCCCATGATCGCCGCGGACGTCATGGAGTGGCCCATGACGTCGCCGACGACCAGGGCCACCCTGCTGCCGGGCAGCGGGATCGCGTCGTACCAGTCGCCGCCGACCCGGGCCGTCTCGGCGGCCGGGAGATAGCGGGAGGCGAGCCGGACGCCGGTCGGCTGCGGCAGCGAGTCGGGCAGCATGGTGCGCTGCAGCTCGTCGGCGATGTACGCCTCGCGCCCGTACAGCACGGCCTTGTCGATGCCGAGCGCGGTGTGCGTCGCCAGCTGAGCCGCGACCAGCAGGTCGTTGGCCTCGAAGGACGGCCGCTCGGTGCCGCGCAGGAAGACGGCGGCGCCGATCACCCGCCGCCGGCCGCGCAGCGGGGCGAGGATCGCGCGGTGTCCGGTGGGTACGGCCCGTCCGGCGCCGAGCAGTTCGGGCAGCGCGGCGCGGGCCGCCGCGGAGTCCCCGAAGACCGGCCGCACACCGCGCAGCACCTCGGCGAGCGCGCCGCCCGAGCGGACCTCGCACAGTTCGGCCGCCGGGGGCATGTCGCCGTGCGGGTCGAGGGAGGGCAGCCGCAGGCGCTCGATCTCCGACGGGGTCTCGGTCTCGTCCTCGTTCAGGCGCAGCCGGTCCGACCGGCGCAGCCGCAGCACGAACGGGGAGACCGGCCGCTCGTCACCGACCGGGAGCGGGTCGCGGAGGTAGACCAGTATGGCGTCGGAGAAGGTCGGCACACTGGCCCGGCACAGACCCAGCACGATCTCGTCCAGGTCTATGCCACGGGCGATCCGCCGGGTGGCGGCCCCCACGAAACGCAGCCGGTCGCCCTCGCGACGGGCCGCGGCCTGTGGGTCGAGTCCCGCGGGGGCCGCCTGACTCGCTCCCGCGCCCGGCGCCGGGGCCGGGCCGGGGATCGCCGCGGTGGCAGGGGAAGCGGCCGGCGCGGCATCCTGCTGCCGCGGCCGGGCGCGTTCCTGCGACCGGGCGGCGAGAGGCTGCCGGCCTTCGTGGGAGGTGGGGTGCTCCGTCACGCGTGGGGTTCCGTCCGTCCGGGCCGGTTGTATGAGGCAATCACCTCGTGGGGCGCTACTGTGCCCCGGCAAGAGCGGCGATAACAACGGCTGTCACCGGATGCCCTCGAACGAGGGGCCGAAACCGGATGTCCGCGGGGCGGCCCGGTGACAACGTTTCCGGCGACGGGGCGAGCGACAGCGAGCACGTCTCCACCCCCTCGTAGTGGCTCAGGCGATTCATACGACTGATGTGGCTCATACAGCTCATGCAGTGCGTGGTGCTCGTGCGGTGACTTGTGATCAGGTCCGGTGCGCTGTCCGTCGGTTGGGGCGGAGGCGCGCTCCGGAGGACGATCCTACGTTTGCCCCCCTGGGGTGCAACAAGGGTCTCATGACGCCATGTGCGAGGGGGTACGGTCCCAGTCATCCGGGAGCGCCGGAACCCGCCAGCGCGGATCGGGCCGCCAGTCCTCCCAGCCGTCCCGGAACGGCGCGCCCCAGTCCTGGATCACTTCGACGGCCGCGCGGCCCGCCTCCCGCACCCGCCGCGCGGTCCGCGGGGCCATCAGACCGACCCGCTGCGCCTGGGCGAACTCGTCCTCGTCGCGCCAGACCCAGCTGCGGTCCGGGTAGACGGAGATGTCGAGAAAGTGATCCTCGGAATCGGTGCCGCCCGCCCAGCGGGTGCGCGGTTCCTCCAGGTTCACGTACCAGCTGCGGAACTGCCAGCCGGTTTCCCAGAAGAGCCAGACCGACCAGGGTTCACCGGGACGGGCGAGCTTGAGAACGCCGTTGCCGAGCCAGGGCGCGCGGGCGGTGGTGCGCGGGGCGGTGTAGCGGGTGGCGAGCGGCTCGTCGTGCACCTCGGTGCCGTTCGCCAGCACCGGCTTCACACACTCGGTGCCGGGCGCCACCCACACGGCGAGCAGCTCGTCGGTGTCCTGGACGACGGTGACGGGACGGCAGATGTGCACCGGGTCCGGGGCGTGCTCCGGCGCGGCGCCCCGTGGTCGCGGGACGTTGCCGCGGTAGCGCCACAGGATGTGATCGCCCGGCGCCCAGTGCTCGATGTGTCCGCTGTCCGTACCTGCCATGGGCAGATCTTAGGGATGCCGCGGACCCGTTGCCGCGACGCGTGTCACGGGCGGGTCATGCGCAACACGTCCAGCGCCTCGTCGAGCTGCTCCACCGTGAGGTCGCCGCGCTCGACATATCCCGATTCCAGCACCACCTCGCGGATCGTCCTGCGCTCGGCCAGCGACCTCTTGGCGACCTTCGCCGCCTCCTCGTAACCGATGTACGTGTTCAGCGGGGTGACGACGGACGGCGAGGACTCCGCGTACTCCCTGGCGCGCTCGACGTTCGCGGTGATGCCGTCGACCGTGCGGTCCGCGAGCAGCCGGGAGACATTGGCCAGCAGCCGCACCGACTCCAGCAGGTTCTTCGCGATGACCGGCAGCATCACATTCAGCTCGAAATTGCCCGCCGCACCCGCGACGGCGACCGTCGCGTCGTTCCCCATCACCTGGGCCGCGACCATCAGGACGGCCTCGGGAACGACCGGATTCACCTTCCCGGGCATGATCGACGAGCCGGGCTGGAGGTCGGGAAGGCTGATCTCGGCCAGACCGGTGCGTGGTCCGGACGCCATCCAGCGCAGATCGTTGGAGATCTTGGTGAGCGAGACGGCGAGCGTGCGGAGCTGGCCGGACGTCTCCACGAGCCCGTCCCGGGCGCCCTGCGCCTCGAAGTGGTCCCTGGCCTCGGTGAGCGGCAGCCCGCTGGTGCGGGCGACCTCGGCGATGACGGCGGCGGAGAAGCCGGGCGGGGTGTTGATGCCGGTGCCGACGGCCGTGCCGCCCAGCGGCAGCTCGGCGAGGCGGGGAAGGGAGGCGCGCAGTCGCTCGATCCCGTACCGGATCTGCGCCGCGTAGCCCCCGAACTCCTGGCCCAGGGTGACGGGCGTGGCGTCCATCAGATGCGTACGCCCCGACTTCACGACCGTCGCGAACTCGGCGGACTTGCGCTCCAGGGCGGTCGCCAGGTGGTCCAGCGCAGGGATCAGCTCACCGGTGACGGCCGCGGTCGCGGCGATGTGGATGGACGACGGGAAGACGTCGTTGGACGACTGCGAGGCGTTGACGTGGTCGTTGGGGTGGACCTCGCGGCCCAGACGCTCGGTGGCGAGAGTGGCCACGACCTCATTGGTGTTCATGTTGGACGAGGTGCCGGACCCGGTCTGGAAGACATCGATCGGGAAGTGGGCGTCCCAGCGCCCCTCGGCGACCTCCTCGGCGGCCCCCTGGATGGCCAGGGCGATGTCCGGGTCGAGCACCTTCAGCTCGGCGTTCACCTTGGCGGCGGCCGCCTTGATCCGGGCCAGGGCCTCGATGTGGGCCCGCTCCAGGCGCTGTCCGGAGATCGGGAAGTTCTCCACCGCGCGCTGCGTCTGGGCCCGCCACCTCGCGTCCGCGGGCACCCTCACCTCGCCCATCGAATCGTGCTCGACGCGGAAATCCGTGCCGTCGGCGGGGGCCGGTGCGGGGGCCTGTGACTCGTCCATGGGTGCAACCTCCTGAAAAAGTTGAGCACTTGTCTTGTTCCTTCTATTCCCAAGTCGCCTACCGACCAGTAAATACCGGGGGTGCTGCATTTTCCCGGGGGACGACCCCCGTACCCCCATGCAGCAACCCGGGGAGGCGCAATGAGGCGCACCAGGCACAGACTTCGCTGTACGGTCGCGGCCGCCGCGGCCATGGCAGCGGCATTGGGCGGTACGGCCTTCGCCGCGGGACCGGCGGGCGCGGCGGACCGGTCCGGCACCACCACTACCGCATCCACCCCCCTGTCACCCGAACTGGAGGCCATCCGCGCCGCCGAAGCCACCCGGCTGTACGGCGACCCGGCCGAGCGTCCGCTCGCCGACCGCAAGACCGGGCTGATCTCGCTCGGCGACAGCGAGATCTCCGGCGAGGGCGTCGGCACGTACGAGGCGGGCACCAACGGTCCCGACAACTGGTGCCACCGCTCGCCCGACTCCGCCATCCACCGCACCGGCATCCCGGCCGACGTCACGTACAACGTCTCCTGCTCCGGCGCGTACACCGGCAACATCGCGATCGGCGGATCGAAGCAGTACGCCGACGAGCTCGTGCAGAGCGACAACCTCGCCATCAAGGCCCGCAACACCCGCATCAAGATGATCGTGCTGGTCGCCGGCGCCAATGACGACCTCCAGTTCGGCCCGGTCATGACGGACTGCGTCCAGCGCTGGGTGCTCTCCCAGGGCACCTGTCAGCCGAAGTACGAGGGCGGCTGGCAGGCGCGCGTGGACGGGCTCGTCCCCAAGGTCGAGAAGACGGTGCGTGACCTGAAGACCGTCATGTCGGACGCCGGGTACGCCACCGGCGACTACAAGCTCGTGGTCATGGGCTACCCGAGCCCGATCGGCCCGGACTTCTACGACAACCCGAACTTCCCCGGCAAGCTTCCCGGTGGCTGCGCCGGATACGACTCCGACGCCGCCTGGGGCCGTGACGTCGCGGTTCCCGCCTTCGAACGCGGAATGCGCAAGGCCGCCGCCGACACCGGAGCCGTCTACCTCGACAACTCCCGGCTCTTCCACGGCCACGAGGTCTGCAGCGACAACACCTGGGCCCGCGGCCTCTACATCGACCTGTCGCACTTCCCGCCGGACTCCAATTCCGTCCGGCAGTCCTTCCACCCGAACGCGCGCGGCCACGCGGCCTTCGCCTCCTGCCTGACCCAGATCTACAACTCGTCCCTGCGCGAGGCGAGCTGCGCCGACCCGGCGAGCACCGGACAGCCGGTTCTCCAGGCCGCGGCATGGGACGACGTCTTCAAGCCCCTGAAGAACGAGGCCACGGGCACCTGCGTGGACGTTCCCGCCTCGGTGACCCGCAACAACACCCGGATCGCCGGCTGGGACTGTCACGGCGGCCGCAACCAGGGCTGGTGGTACGACTCCGGCACGAAGAACATCCGTACCGAGCTGAGCCACGACCGGTGCCTCGACGTGCCGGGCGCCGGCTACAAGGCGGGCGCCACGCTCATCCTGTGGGACTGCTCGGGCGCGGCCAACCAGCAGTTCGTCAGGCAGTCCGGGACCTTGCGCCCGGCGGCCTCGACGGGGCTGTGCCTGACGCTCGCGGCGGCCAAGGACCCGCTGAGGCTGCAGAGCTGCGACGGCAGCGCGCAGCAGCGGTTCGCGTAGTCCGTACGCCGGTGCGGGGTGGGGCGGGGAGCGGATTCGGGCCCCCGCCCCACCCTTCCCGGCGTTGCCGGTCTTCCGGTGACCGTCTCAAGATTGGCTGAATACCGTCGTAGGCGAAGCCTCAGCGCACCTGCCCGTCGCGATCGGCGCCGGAGCGGGGAGCGGGGACACGACGCCCGCTCCGCAGCCCCCTCACCCTGATCAGGAACAGGACGGCGACCGCGATGGCCGCCCCGTGCGACCAGGCGACGACGGTCAGCGGGCTGTGGCTGTCGAGCGCCGCCGCGACCAGGATCATGCCGACGCCGAACCCGAGGTTCTCGACGGTCGCGGAGAGGCCGAACGCATGACCGCGCAGATCCGTGGGGAGCGTCTGCAGATGGGAGGTGTACGAGACCTCCGTGAGTCCGTCGGCCGCGCCCGCGACCAGTGCGATCACCGCCGTCGCCGCGTACGGGAACCCCGCGAACGCCAGGATGAACGCCCCGGACATCAGACATGTGCCGTACCCGAAACCCGGTGCCCCCACCGACCGCCCGGTGCGTGCGGCGTACCGCTGGACCAGCCGCTGGGCGACGACGTTCCCCAGCGCCCACAGACACCAGAACGCGCTGACGAACACGGCGGGGTGCGAGGCGTCGAGCCCGGCGGAGTGGACCGGCAGCGCTGCGTTGTGGGAGGACGAGCCGAAGGCGTCCACACCGCGCAGCACCACCATCAGACCGAGGCCGGGTGCGGCGGCGGACCAGAGAAACGCCCCCGGCAACCGCCGCCGTCCCGCCCCGGCCCCCTTCTTCCCCTCCTGCGGACGCCCGCCGGAATCCCCCTCCGATTCCGGCCGGGCGCCCTTCCCTCCGCCGCCGCCCGCGATCGGCAGCAGAGCCACCGTCACGGCGCAGACCACGAAGGTGGCCATGTCCACCACGAACGCCGCGGTGTAACCGACCAGCGAGACCACCACTCCCGCCGAAGCGAACCCCGCCACCATGGCCAGCGAACGCCCCGTGATGGAGAGGGAGTTCGCCCAGGACCGGCGGTCGTCGCCGACCATCTCGGGAATGGAGCTGCGCAGCGAGACCAGGAAAAGCGTTCCGCAGGCGCCGACCACCACGGAAACGGCCATCAACGCGGCCGAGCGCATCCCCTCCGGTGCGAGGACCAGCGACAGCATCACCGCCGCCTGCGCCGCATTCGTCCACAGCATGACGCTCTTGGCCGTGAACCGGGCGAGGAGAACACCGGCCGCGAGGCCGGCGACGAATCCGGACCCCAGACGCACGGCCATGAACAGGCCCATCGCGAGCGCCCTGCCCGTCGTTTCGTAGACGAACAGATTGAGCGCCACCATATTCAGGAAGGTGCCGTACGAGGAGAGCGAGTATCCGGCGACGAGGAATCGAAAACGGCGCTCGCCGCGTACCGCTTCGGGCCGATCGATGTCCGGCGCGCGGTCCGGCCGGTCGTTCCCGTGCTCGATGTCGTGCGTCACCGGCTCATCGTCACCGAGAGGCCGCGCTCGCCCATGGCCTGCGGACTGCACGAATGTAATCTGCATGGTTGTGAAGGACGATCATTCCGGCCCACGGGCGTGTGATTGCCGCGAATCGTCATCGGACCGTGTCTGCGACACGGCCCTCGCGGCCTATCGGCGCGCGCTCACGGAGGGAAGCCTTCCGGCCGACGACGTGCCCCGTTGTCTGAGCGGCCTTCATCTGATGGTGGAGGACCGGGACTCACCCGGGTACCTGATTCCCGTACCGCCCGAGACCGCCTCGTTCGACGCGCTCGGGCCCATCGAGGAGACGATCGCCCGGCAGCGTCGCACGCTCCGTTCGGCCCGCGCCGCGCTGGCCGTCTTCGAGGGCCTGTACGCCGATGTGCACCGGCTCGAACAGCCCGCCCTCACTCGGCTCTCCGGCGCGGCCGTCATCGGCAAGGCGCTCGACGCGGGCGTCGCCGGCTGCCGCGAGGAGGTCCGCACCGCCCAGCCCGGCGGCGGCCGTCCCGCGCATACGCTCGAGGTCGCGCTGCGCCGGGACCTGAGAAATCTGCGCAGAGGCATCCGGCAGCGGACGATCTATCAGCACACCGTCCGCTCGGACCGTACGACGCTCGCCTACATCGAGCGGGTGACCACCGAGGGCGCCGAGGTCAGAACGCTCGCCGAGGTTGTCGACCGGATCATCGTCTTCGACCGCAACCTCGCGTTCGTCCCGTACTCCGACGAGCCGCACAGCGCTCTGCGCATCCGGCACCCGTCGCTGGTCCGCTTCCTGGTCCGGCACTTCGACGAAGCCTGGGCCCGCTCGGTCCCGGTGCGGCCGGAACGCGTACCGTTGCGCACCCCCGTCGTCACCTCCGACCTGCAACGGGCCATCCTGCAGGCGGTCGTGGGCGGTGAGACGGACGAGTCGATCGCCCGCCGGATCGGCATGAGCCGCCGCTCCGTCGCGGAGCACGTGCGCAGGGTCTCCGAGCAGCTCGGCAGCAACAGCCGCGCCCAGCTCGGCTATCTGATCGCGACGTCGGGCCTGCTGGAGCAGTGAGAAGCGCCCACGGGGGCGCCCCGCCGTGATTCATCCGGCGGAACGCCCCCGCGGGACGCCGACTCCGTGCGCTTCGCGTACGTCGCCCGCGTCCCGTACGTCTCGACGCGTCAGGCGAGACCCGGACCCCGCACCGGAATGCTGGTGAACGTCGGCGCCGGAGCGGGCTCGGTGAAGAAGTCGTTGCCCTTGTCGTCGACGACGATGAACGCGGGGAAGTCCTCGACCTCGATCTTCCACACCGCTTCCATGCCGAGCTCCTCGTACTCGACGACCTCGACCTTCTTGATGCAGTCCTGCGCGAGGCGCGCCGCAGGGCCGCCGATCGAGCCCAGGTAGAAACCGCCGTGGGCGTCGCACGCGTCGGTGACCTGCTTGGACCGGTTGCCCTTGGCGAGCATCACCTTGGAGCCGCCCGCTGCCTGGAACTGCGCGACATAGCTGTCCATCCGCCCCGCCGTCGTCGGGCCGAAGGAGCCGGAGGCGTAGCCCTCCGGCGTCTTCGCCGGGCCGGCGTAGTAGACCGGGTGGTCCTTGAGGTACTGCGGCATCTCCTCGCCCGCGTCCAGCCGCTCCTTGATCTTGGCGTGCGCGATGTCGCGGGCCACGACCAGCGGGCCGGTCAGCGAGAGCCTGGTCTTGACCGGGTACTTGGTCAGCTCGGCGAGGATGTCGTCCATCGGCCGGTTCAGGTCGATCTCGACGACGTCACCCGCCTCGTCGAGGTGCTCGTCGGTGGTGTCGGGCAGGAAGCGGGCCGGGTCCTTCTCCAGCTGCTCCAGGAAGACACCCTCGGCGGTGATCTTCGCGGTGGCCTGGCGGTCCGCCGAGCAGGACACGGCGATCGCGACGGGGAGCGAGGCGCCGTGGCGGGGGAGGCGGACGACCCGCACGTCGTGGCAGAAGTACTTGCCGCCGAACTGGGCGCCGATGCCGATCTTCTGCGTCAGCTCGAAGACCTTCTCCTCCAGCTCCTTGTCCCGGAAGCCGTGGCCGGTGGGGGAGCCCTCGGCGGGCAGCTCGTCCAGGTAGTGCGCGGAGGCGTACTTCGCGGTCTTCAGCGCGAACTCGGCCGACGTACCGCCGACGACGATCGCCAGGTGGTACGGCGGACAGGCTGCCGTACCCAGCGAACGGATCTTCTCCTCCAGGAACTTCATCATGGAGGCCTCGTTCAGCACGGCCTTCGTCTCCTGGAAGAGGAACGACTTGTTGGCCGAGCCGCCGCCCTTCGCCATGAAGAGGAATTTGTACGCGCCGCCGTCGGTGGCGTACAGCTCGACCTGGGCCGGCAGATTCGAGCCGGTGTTCTTCTCCTCCCACATGGTGAGCGGAGCCATCTGCGAATAACGCAGGTTCAGTTTCGTGTACGCGTCGAAGATGCCGTGCGAAAGGGCCTCCTCGTCACCGCCCTCGGTGAGTACGTTCTGCCCGCGCTTGCCCATCACGATCGCGGTGCCGGTGTCCTGGCACATCGGCAGGACACCCGCGGCGGCGATGTTCGCGTTCTTCAGGAGGTCGAGCGCGACGAACTTGTCGTTGGACGACGCCTCGGGGTCGTCCACGATCCGCCGCAGCTGCGCCAGGTGGGCGGGGCGCAGGTAGTGCGAGATGTCGTGCATGGCCTCGGCGGCCAGGGTGCGCAGCGCCTCCGGGGCGACCTTGAGGAACGTACGGCCGTCGGCCTCGAAGGTGGAGACACCCTCGGAGGTCACCAGACGATACGGCGTGGTGTCCTCTCCCAGAGGGAGCAGATCGGAGTACGCAAACTCTGGCATTACGGCCATTCCTCACTCGGCAGACGGCGGCTGACCTCCCTTGGGCAGCGCACCCACCAGGGTAGAGCGCCGAACGGAGGCCGAAGCTGTGAGGTAAGGCTCAGTCCGGCGCCGGGGCACGGGCGACACGGCGGAGACGAGGCGGGGACTAGTCGCGATCTATCGCGTTTGGGTACGCTGGGCCGGTGGACCTCGAAAAGCACCCCCAGCAACCCTCCGCGGCTCCGGCGGAGCCGGCCGGTATCCGTGCCTCCGACGCGGACCGCGACCGGATCGCGGACATCCTGCGCGAGGCCCTGGCCGAGGGCCGGCTCACCGCCGAGGAACACGCCGAGCGGGTCGACTCGGTCTACCGCGCCAAGACGGTCGGCGAACTCGAACCGCTGGTGCGGGATCTGCCCGCCGCCGGAGGGGCTGCCCGCTCGGCCGCCATGCCCGGCGTCCACGGCGCGGAGGGCCCGGCGGGCCCCGCCGAGAATCTGGTGGCTGTCTTCAGCAGCTCCACCCGCAAGGGTCGTTGGCGGGTCGGGGGCCGTACGAACGCCTTCGCGCTCTTCGGTAGCGTGGAGATCGATCTGACCGAGGCGCTTTTCGGTCAGAGGCTCACGGTGATCAATGCGACCGCCATCTTCGGGAGTGTCGAGATCAAGGTTCCGGAGAACATCTCGCTGCGCGGCAGCGGCACAGGTGTCTTCGGCAATTTCGAAGTCGCCACACTGGAATCCGCGGACCCCGAGGCGCCCGTGGTCGTCGTCAACGGTTATTCGGTGTTCGGCAGTGTCGAAGCGAAGCCCAAGCGCGGGAAGTTCATCGCGGATCTCCAGGACCGGCTGCGTAAATACCTCGGCTGAGGGGCTCGGTCCGCGCTCCTTCGTACACTTCCGAACCGCTCCGAGCCGCTCCGAGCCGCTCCGAACCGTTTCGGACTTCTCCGGGCTTCTCCGAACCCTTTCGGTCTGCGCCGAAGTCCGTCGAAGTCCGCGTAAGCCCTTCGAAGCCCTTCCGAGCCCTTCGAAAACAAGCCAAATTCCTGACCGGACGCAATTTCGCACCCTGGAACCGAGTGCCACGCAGTGCATAGGCGTACGCACAGCGGGTAGGGACTGCTGCATCGTCTCTCGCACGCGAAGCCGTCGTCAGGAGTAGACCGTGCTGCAACTGTCGCATCAGCCCCTGCAGGTCGCCGCCGTTCCTCCCCAGCGCGCCCCCGCTCGGGAGGACCAGACCGGTCCCTGGCACTCGGAGGCGGTGTGCCGCCGGGACGAGGCCGGGCTGTTCTTCGCCCCGTCGAAGGAGCCGACTGCTGCCAGACTCGCGCGCGAGGAGTCCGCGAAGCGGGTCTGCGCGCGCTGTCCGGTGATGGTCGAATGCCAGGAACACGCCCTTATACAGCCGGAGCCGTACGGGGTGTGGGGCGGCCTCACCGCCGCCGAACGCCGCGTGGTGCTCGCCCGCCGGAGACGGCGCGAGATGGAGCTCAAGGCATCCTCCGCGTCCTCCGGAGTGACGGGCCGCATCGCCGCGGCGGGCTGAACGGCCGGCCGGGTGCCGGTCCGCGCGGGCGCGTAGCCGCCGTGCCCGTACGCGCGAAGAGGCGCCCCCACCGCACACGGGGGGCGCCTCTTCGCGTTCTCGGGGGATCCGCGTCGCGGATCCGGCTCCCGGGCCGGACCGGTCTTCCGGGACCGGGCCTACTTCGCGCGGTCGAAGTCGATGGCGCTGTAGGCACGCAGCTTCGACAGCCGGTGCGTCGAGTCGATCTTCCGGATCGTGCCGGACTTGGACCGCATGACGATCGACTCGGTGGTCGCCGTCTCCGCGCGGTACCGCACGCCGCGCATCAGCTCGCCGTCCGTGATACCGGTCGCGACGAAGAACACGTTGTCGCCGCTGACCAGGTCGTCGGTGGACAGCACCCGGTCCAGGTCGTGCCCGGCGTCCAGCGCGCGCTGCCGCTCGGCCTCGTCCTTCGGCCAGAGCTTGCCCTGGATGACACCGCCGAGGCACTTTATGGCGCAGGCCGAGATGATGCCTTCGGGGGTGCCGCCGATGCCCATCAGCAGGTCGACGCCGGTGCCTTCGCGGGCGGCCATGATCGAGCCCGCGACGTCGCCGTCCGAGATGAACTTGATCCTGGCGCCGGTCTCCCGGATCTCCTTGACGATGCCGTCGTGGCGGGGACGGTCCAGGACGACGACGGTGACGTCCTCGGGAGCGGAGTTCTTCGCCTTCGCGACACGGCGGATGTTCACCGAGACCGGCGCGTTGATGTCGACGAAGTCGGC
This sequence comes from Streptomyces sp. NPDC014727, assembly GCF_043083485.1. Lineage (NCBI taxonomy): Bacteria > Bacillati > Actinomycetota > Actinomycetes > Kitasatosporales > Streptomycetaceae > Streptomyces > Streptomyces sp. NPDC014727. The sequence continues at coordinate 400,453 of NZ_JBIBYR010000002.1, forward strand.
GGCCTCCGGTCCGGTGACCAGCTTGTCCATGTAGAAGACCGCGGACGGGTCGAACATGGCGCCGCGGTCGGCTGCGGCCAGGACGGCGATCGCGTTGGGCATGCCCTTGGCGTTCAGGGTCGTACCGTCGATCGGGTCCACGGCGATGTCGACCTCGGCGCCGGTGCCGTCACCGACGCGCTCGCCGTTGAACAGCATGGGGGCTTCGTCCTTCTCGCCCTCGCCGATGACGACGACGCCGTTCATCGAGACGGTCGAGACGAGGGTCCGCATGGCCTTCACGGCGGCACCGTCGGCGCCGATCTTGTCGCCGCGGCCCACCCAGCGTCCTGCTGCCATGGCGGCGGCCTCGGTGACCCGGACCAGCTCCAGGGCCAGGTTGCGGTCGGGGGCCTCGGGGGAGACCTCCAGCTGAGACGGCAGATGATGCTCGGACATCGGAGCGCACCTTTCTGTACGACGACGACCGGAAGAGGGTGCTCTGACTCTATCGTCAGGTCGACAAAATGAGCAGACCGGGTCACTTTTGAGCGGCTGCCCCCCGAATCGGATCCAGTGGGTCTGATGCGACCATGGACCCGTGGCTAGCAAGCGAGGCAAGCAGACGGTGCGGGACATGTTCCTGTCGATGGCGGTGATCTCCGCCGCCGCGGGGGTTGTTTACATCTTCGTTCCGCATGACGAGAACGCCAACCCGGTCAAGCCGGTCGACTACCGGGTGGAGCTGCTGACGGCGCGGCGCGCGGCGCCCTATCCGGTGGCCGCGCCGGACGGACTGGCCAAGGAGTGGAAGCCGACCTCGGTCAGTTACGACCGCAAGGCCGGCAACAGCTGGCACCTGGGCTTCCTCGACCCGGAGGGCAAGTACGTCGCGGTGGAGCAGTCGACCTCGGCGGCGAAGAAGTACGTGACCGAGGTCAGCCAGGACGCCAGGGACACCGGGCGTACGCAGCAGGTCGCGGGCGAGAGCTGGCAGCACTGGAAGGGCGAGAAGTACGACGCCCTCGTGCGCCACGACAAGGGCGCGACCACCGTGGTCACGGGGTCCGCGTCGCCCGAGCGGCTGGCGGAGATGGCTGCCGCGCTCAAGACGTCCTGAGGGCCTGATGGCCGTGCGCGGGGCCACGCGGCCGCGCGCACGGCGTACGGAGCCCCGTGCATGGCGCACGGAGAAGGCCCTGGAGCCGTATCAGGTCTCCAGGGCCTTCTCCGTACGCGCGGCGACGATCAGACGGTCGTGACGACCTCGTCGTAGGCGAGGCGCGGCAGACGCGGGAACCAGGCGTCCTCGCCCGGCTTGCCGATGTTGACGACCATCAGCACGCTGTGGTCGCCGTCCAGGAACTCCTTCTCGATGCCCGCGGCGTCGTAGCCGGTCATCGGGCCCGCGGCCAGACCGGCGGCGCGGACGCCGATGAGGAAGTACGCGGCCTGCAGCGCGCCGTTGAGGGCGGCGGCCGACTCGCGGACCGGGCGCTCGGAGAAGAACGCGTCCTTGGCCTGCGGGAAGTGCGGGAGCAGGGCCGGGAGCTCCTCGTGGAACTCGTTGTCGGTGGCCAGGATGGCGACCAGCGGGGCGGTGGAGGTCTTCGGCTGGTTGCCCTCGGCCATGTGCTTCACGAGGCGCGCGCGGGCGTCGTCGGAGCGGACCAGGACGACGCGCAGCGGCGACTGGTTGAACGCGGTCGGGCCGTATTTGACCAGGTCGTAGATCGCCTGGACCTGCTCCTCGGTCACCGGCTCGTCGGTGAAGGTGTTGGCGGTGCGGGCCTCGCGGAAGAGGAGGTCCTGGGCGGCGGGGTCAAGAGCGAGGGACATCGTGCGTAATACCTTCCGGACGTACACGTGGATCAAGCAACGACGGCCACGGTACGGGAGAGGTAGGTTAACTTTCAACTAAAACTGGAGCGGAGTGACCCGTTCCACAGCATGGGCCTCTTGCGCCGCCGTCGACTCTTCTGTGCCGTCGACGGCTCCTCCGGTGCGGCGCCCGTCGTGGCTCTCGCGCACGGCCGGGCGGTCTCAGCCGTTGTCGGCTGCCGTGGCGGATTCCTCGGAGTCGGCCGGTCCCGCCAGGGCCGCGTCCAGCCTGGCGCGCGCGCCCTCCAGCCAGTGCCGGCACACCTTCGCCAGCTCCTCGCCCCGCTCCCACAGCGCGAGGGACTCCTCCAGCGTCGTACCGCCCGCCTCCAGGCGGCGCACCACCTCGATCAGCTCGTCACGGGCCTGCTCGTATCCGAGCGTGCCCGCGGCAGCCGCCGTAGTCCCGTCGTCCGTCATGCGCCCCACCCTACGTTCCGGCCCGCCAGGAGCCCTCGATCTCGTCCGTCGTCATCCGCGGGCCCGCCCTTCGAACCCGTCCGGCGCCCGCGCGCCGGGCATCCACCGTCCGGAGCGCCCCTGCCGCGCTCCTGCTCACTCACCGGCGACCCGCACCGCGAACTCGCCACCCGAGACCCGCGCACGGAGCACATCGCCCGCCGCCCCCGCGTCCGCGGGGGCCCGCACCACATGGCCGTCGGCCCGCTGCAGCACCGCGTATCCGCGCTCCAGCGTCGCCGCGGGCGACAGCGCGACCACCCGCGCCCGGGTGTGGGCGAGCTCCGAGTCCGCCCGGTCCAGCAGATGCCCCAGCACCCGCCTGCCCCGCCCGATCAGGGCATCGATCTCCGACGCCCGCTCGTCCACCATCCGCTGCGGACGCTCCATCGACGGGCGGCCCAGCGCATGCGCCAGCCCCCGCTCCTCCCGGTCCAGCAGCCCGCGCACGGTCCGCAGCGCACGGTCCCGCAGCTGTTGCACCCGGTCCAGCTCCTCGCCGACATCGGGCACGACCTTCTTCGCCGCGTCCGTCGGCGTGGAGGCGCGCAGGTCCGCGACCAGGTCGAGCAGCGGGGAGTCGGGCTCATGGCCGATCGCCGACACCACCGGCGTACGGCACGCGGCGACCGTCCGGATCAGCTGCTCGTCCGAGAACGGCAGCAGGTCCTCCACGCTGCCGCCACCCCGCGCCACGACGATCACGTCGACGTCCGGCAGGTCGTCGAGCTCCTTCACGGCCTGGACCACCTGATTGACCGCGTGCACCCCCTGCACCGCCGTGTTGCGCACCTCGAAACGCACCGCGGGCCACCGCCGTCGCGCGTTCTCCAGGACGTCGCGCTCGGCTGCCGAGGCCCGTCCGCAGACCAGTCCGATCAGCTGCGGCAGGAACGGCAGGGGCTTCTTCCGGTCGAGCGCGAAGAGCCCCTCCGAGGCCAGTGACGTCTTCAGCCGCTCAAGACGGACCAGCAGTTCGCCGATGCCGACCGGCCGTATCTCCGTGGCCCGCAGGGACAGCTGGCCGCGGGGCGCGTACCACTCGGGCTTGGCGAGGACGACGACCCGCGCCCCCTCCGTCACCACGTCCGCGATCCGGTCGAAGACCTGGCGGAAGCACGTCACGCTCACCGAGATGTCCTGCGACGGGTCGCGCAGCGTCAGAAACACCACGCCGGCACCGGGCCGCCGCGACAGCTGGGTGATCTGCCCCTCGACCCAGACCGCCCCGAGCCGGTCGATCCACCCCCCGATGAGCCGCGACACATCACCGACGGGCAGCGGAGCTTCCGCGGACGTTTGGAGAGCCATGCGAGCGAGCGTAACCGCCCCCACCGACAATCAGCCGTCCACGCCGACAGCCACGCGCTGTCGGCGCGACACCGCCCCCTCAGGCCGTGCGGCGCCCCCGCTGCAACACCAATACCACCAGCCCCACCGCCAACCAGCACACCCCCACCACCTGGGCGCTCGCGGTCGCCTCCACGATCACCGCGATCAGCACCCCCGCACCCACCACCGGCACCAGCACATGCCGCCACCAACTCGGCGGCCCCTCCATCCGGCGTACCGCGAACCAGCCGACCACCGACGCGTGCAGCAGCACGAACGCCGTCAGCGCTCCGATGTCGACGACCGACACCAGACGGTCGAGACCGTCGGCGCGCCGTGCCGCCCACACCGCCGCCACCAGCGTCACCGTCGCGGCCAGCAGGATCGCGATCCGCGGCACCCCGGACCGCGCGTCGACCTTGGACAGCAGCGGGGGCAGCCGCCGCTCCCTGGCCATCGCGAACAGCAGCCGCCCCGCGGCCGCCTGCCCGGCCAGCGCGGCGAACGCCGCTCCGATCGCCTTGCTGACCGCCACCAGATCGTGCAGCCAGGTCCCGACCGAGGAGTCCACCGTGTCGTAGAACGCCGAGCCCTGCGCGGCCGGATCGGAGGCCAGCTCCGCCGACGTCAGCGGCTCCAGCAGCGCCGCCAGATACCCCTGCGCCACGAACAGGACGCCTGCGAGCGCCAGGCAGAACAGCAGCGCCCGCGCGACCTTCGACGGGCCCCCCGTCACCTCCTCCGCGAACGAGGCGATCGCGTCGAAGCCCAGATACGACAGCACGGCCACCGACACCGCCCCCAGCACCGCCGACGCGGAGAAGCCGGAATCACCGGTGAACGGGGTCAGCCAGCCGCGCTGCGCCCCGCCCCGTACCAGCACCGCCACCGCCGACACCAGGAACACCAGCAGCACCATGATCTCCATCGCGAGCACCGCGAAACCGACCCGGGCGGCGGCCCGTACACCCCAGAGATTGAGCAGTGTGGTGACGACGACCGCGAGCGCCGTCCACACCCACCGCGACACCGAGGGCACGAGCGCGTTCAGCGCGATCCCGGAGAAGAGATAGGCGACGGCGGGGATGAGGAGGTAGTCGAGCATCGCCATCCACCCGGCGACGAACCCCGGTCCTTCCCCAAGCCCCCTGCGCGCGTACGCGAAGACCGAGCCCGCCAGCGGGGCCACGCGCACCATCTGGGCGTAACTGAAGGCCGTGAACGCCATCACGACGGTCGCCGCGACATAGACCAGCGCGACCGCACCGCCCGATTTCGCGTCGAGTGTGCCGAAGACACCGACAGGTGCCATCGGCGCGATGAAGAGGAGCCCGTAGACCACCAGATCGCGGAAGCCGAGCGTCCGCCGCAGCCTGCCCTTCTCCTGGTGCGCCCCGTTCGCCCCCTCCGCCTCCGTGACCCCGCCGCTGCCGCTGCCGCTGCCGCTGCCGCTGCCGCTGCCGCCGCCCGTCCCCGACATGAGCCCTCCGTTGAGTCGCGTACGCATCAGTCTCGCCACCCCGCCGATCTTCCGCGCGTCCGACGCGGCCTTACGATGGGACGCATGACTGCTCCGACACACCGCCGCGTCCTGCTCGCCGCTCCCCGTGGCTACTGCGCGGGCGTGGACCGTGCCGTGATCGCCGTGGAGAAGGCCCTGGAGCAGTACGGCTCCCCGGTCTACGTCCGCCACGAGATCGTCCACAACAAGTACGTCGTACAGACCCTGGAGAAGAAGGGCGCGATCTTCGTCGAGGAGACGGCGGAGGTCCCCGAGGGCTCGATCGTGATGTTCTCCGCGCACGGCGTCGCGCCGACCGTGCACGCGGAGGCCGCCGAGCGGAAGCTCGCCACGATCGACGCGACCTGCCCCCTGGTCACCAAGGTCCACAAGGAGGCCGTCCGCTTCGCGCAGGAGGACTTCGACATCCTTCTGATCGGCCACGAGGGGCACGAGGAGGTCATCGGCACCTCCGGCGAGGCCCCCGAGCACATCACGCTGGTCGACGGCCCCGAGGACGTCGCGGGTGTCGAGGTGCGCGACCCGTCGAAGGTCGTCTGGCTGTCCCAGACCACGCTCTCCGTCGACGAGACGATGGAGACGGTCGGCGCGCTCAAGGAGAAGTTCCCGCTCCTGGTCTCGCCGCCCAGCGACGACATCTGCTACGCCACGCAGAACCGCCAGATCGCCGTGAAGCAGATGGGCGCGGACGCCGACCTCGTGATCGTCGTCGGCTCCAAGAACTCCTCCAACTCCGTCCGCCTGGTCGAGGTCGCCCTCGGCGCGGGTGCGAACGACGCCCATCTGGTCGACTTCGCCGAGGAGATCGACGAGGCCTGGCTGGAGGGTGTCTCCACGGTCGGTGTCACCTCCGGCGCGTCCGTTCCCGAGGTGCTGGTCGACGGAGTCCTGGCGTGGCTCTCGGAGCGCGGATTCGAGGACGTGGAGATCGTCAAGGCGGCCGAGGAATCCATCACTTTCTCGCTGCCCAAGGAACTCCGCCGTGACCTGCGGGCCGAGGCCGCCGCACTCGCGGAGAAGTGACGACTGCGCAGCGACGGCTTCCCGCTCCGGGAAGTGAGCCGGGCCACCTGCCCGTACCGTGGATTGCATGCAGATCTTCGGCGTGGACATCGGCGGAACCGGGATCAAGGGCGCTCCCGTGGACCTGGACCGCGGAGACCTGGCGCAGGAGCGCCACAAAGTACTGACACCGCACCCGGCCACGCCCAAGGACGTGGCCGAGTGCGTGGCGGAGGTGGTCGGCCACTTCGACTGGTCCGGCCCGGTGGGCATCACGTTCCCGGGCGTCGTCACCGGCGGCTGCACCCGTACGGCGGCCAACGTCGACAAGGCCTGGATCGACACGGACGCCCGGGGCCTGCTCGGCGACAGACTCGGTCTGCCCGTCACCGTCCTGAACGACGCGGACGCGGCCGGCGTTGCCGAGATGGCCTTCGGCGCGGGGCGTGGCCGCAACGGGACCGTGATCGTACTGACGCTCGGTACGGGGATCGGTAGCGCCCTCTTCATCGACGGCAAGCTCGTCCCCAACACCGAGCTGGGCCACCTGGAGCTGAACGGCCACGATGCGGAGACGCACGCCTCCACCAAGGCCAAGGAGGACGAGGAGCTGAGCTGGCACCACTGGGCGCACCGGGTGCAGAGGTACCTCGCCCACGTGGAGATGCTGTTCTCGCCCGAGCTCTTCATCATCGGTGGCGGAGTCAGCCGCAAGGCCGACAAGTTCCTGCCCCTGATCGAGCACGTACGGGCCGAGATGGTGCCTGCGGAGCTGCAGAACAACGCGGGCATCGTGGGCGCGGCGATGTCGGCGGCGGGCACGGTGCAGGCGGCGGCAGCGGGTACGGCGTAGGCGGTGGCGGCCGCGGCGCACAGGACGGCTGCGCCCCGCCCCTTCCTCTGTTCTTCCCCCGGTCAGCGCTGGGGGTGGCGGGGCGGCTGTGCGGCCCGCGCCGTCTGTGCGGCGAGCTGCGTCCGACGCTGCCGCTGGCGCTGACGCATCAGCCGTACCTTCCGTACGGTTGCGATGAGCCCGGCGACGAGAGTGCCGCCGTACAGCCACCCGGCGTGCACGGCGAGTGCGGTGACGAGCGCCATGGTCTGGCCCGCGAAGCCGCTCGGGCCGCCGGAGATCGGGATGACTCCGACGGCGAACGCGATCGGCACGATGATCGGCGCGGTCACCAGGTCCGCGGGCCGCACCCACAGCGCGGTCAGCGCGCTGACCGGCAGGAACAGTGCGCCGAACACGGCAGACGAACCGTCCAGGATCAGCTGGTCGAGGCACGCCAGTACGAACATGGCGGCGGTGGCGAAGAGCCCGGCGCCGATACCGGTCAGCCGGGGGTTGGGCAGCCTGCGCAGTGCGAGAACGATGGGCGGCACCGGACGGGACCGGCCCTCCGGCTTCGTTTCCACCACCCGGTAGACGGCCGCGGCCTCGTCGATGGTGCCCTGCGGGGACAGCGGGGCCTGCCGAGACCGGCTGCGCTGCGGGGGACGTGTCCTGTGCTGCTCCACCGGGACAACGTAGGTCGCCGAACGGGAGGAAACGGGTGCGGGACACGCGCTTTGGGTGACCTTGGGGGTGAGTTCGATGCCACACGGCCGAACGGGAACCGATTCGTCACCCGGACCGAACCCGTGGTTACCCGGTTGCACCCGCCCGTAAACTGGAGAATCGGCCCACCCGGGCCGACGCCTTTCCACCCGCTCACCACCCCCGCCCCACTCCTCATTCCTCACTCCTCAGGAAGTCGCCAACGTGTCGCTCACGATCGGAATCGTCGGCCTGCCGAATGTCGGCAAGTCGACCCTGTTCAACGCCCTGACCAAGAACGACGTGCTGGCGGCCAACTACCCGTTCGCCACGATCGAGCCGAACGTCGGGGTCGTCGGCGTCCCTGACGCGCGTCTGAACAAGCTGGCGGAGATCTTCGGCTCCCAGCGGCTGCTCCCCGCGACGGTCGACTTCGTCGACATCGCCGGTATCGTCCGGGGCGCTTCGGAGGGTGAGGGCCTGGGCAACAAGTTCCTCGCGAACATCCGTGAGTCGGACGCGATCTGCCAGGTCATCCGCGCCTTCAAGGACGAGAACGTCGTTCACGTCGACGGCAAGGTCTCGCCCAAGGACGACATCGAGACGATCAACACCGAGCTGATCCTCGCCGACCTCCAGTCCGTCGAGAAGGCCGTCCCGCGCCTCACGAAGGAGTCCCGTCTCCAGAAGGAGAAGGTCGCGGTCCTCGCCGCGGTCGAGGAGGCCCAGAAGATCCTGGAGTCCGGCCAGACCCTCTTCGCCTCCGGTATCACCGCGGGCACGGAGAAGGGCAAGCTCCTCCACGAGTTGCACCTCCTCACCACCAAGCCCTTCCTCTACGTCTTCAACGTGGACGAGGACGAGCTGGTCGACGAGGACTTCAAGAACGAACAGCGCGCCCTGGTCGCCCCCGCCGAGGCCATCTTCCTCAACGCCAAGATCGAGTCCGAGCTGATCGAGCTCGACGACGACGAGGCCCTGGAACTGCTCCAGTCCATGGGCCAGGAGGAGCCCGGCCTCGCCACCCTGGGCCGCGTCGGCTTCGACACCCTGGGCCTGCAGACCTACCTCACGGCAGGCCCGAAGGAAGCCCGTGCCTGGACGATCAAGAAGGGCGCCACGGCCCCCGAGGCGGCCGGTGTGATCCACACCGACTTCCAGAAGGGCTTTATCAAGGCGGAGATCGTCTCCTTCGAGGACCTGGTCGAAACGGGCTCGGTCGCCGAGGCCCGCGCCAAGGGCAAGGCGCGCATGGAGGGCAAGGACTATGTGATGCAGGACGGGGACGTGGTGGAGTTCCGCTTCAACGTGTAGCGGGTGGCGAAACCGCTACATCGATGATCTGGCAAACATTCAGGTCAGAAGGGGCCCGGCCTTTCGAGGTCGGGCCCCGAGTCAGTTCGCGTGCTGGGATGGTGCTGGGATACCAGCGAGGTTCCCGTGCCGGCTCGTGGGCCGCAGCATTGGTGGGAGGGGTTGCGGGGCAGTCGAGCAGCCTGCGCTCACACTTCTTTGTTTGGCTGCGCCCAAGGGCGCGTTCGTCTGGATGCCGGCCCTGGCCCCTGCTGTGCGCGACCGGCCCGGTGCGGCACGGTCCTCGAAAAGCATGTCCATGACTCGTGATCACGAGCGGCAACTGGCGAGTCCGAGTGAACTTACTAACGTCTACGTTAGTAACGTCGTTGTTAGTATCATGCGTGGAGGTCGGCGGGCATGGTGAACTTTGTAGGTCGTCGGCAGGAGCTGGCGACGCTGGAGCGAGAGCTCCAGAAGGTGGCGGCAGGGGTTGGCGGGGAGCGGCCCGGTCGGTGCGTGATGTTGCGTGGGCGGCGCCGGGTGGGCAAGTCGCGGCTGGTCGAGCGGTTCGCGGAGCGCTCCGGGGCCCCGTTCTTGTTCTACGCGGCGACCGGTGCGTCCCCTAGAGATGATCTTGCACGGCTCGCCCGGGACGCCCAGGTATCGACGCTGCCGATGGCGCGGCTCGTGGCCGCCGCGCGACCGGAGAGCTGGGATGCCGCGTTCGATGTGCTGGCTGCGGCGCTGCCCGCCGACCGGGCGAGCGTGCTCATCATCGACGAGGTGCCCTACCTGATGGATGCCGATGGCGCCTTTGAGGGGATGCTGCAACGGGCCTGGGACCGGGTGCTCGAGACCAAGCCGGTGCTGCTGGTCCTCATCGGCTCCGATCTGTCGATGATGGAGGCACTGAACAGCTACGGACGGCCCTTCCATCAGCGCGGCCGGGAGATGGTGCTGGGACCGCTCAACCCCGCCGAAGTGGGGCAGATGCTCGGGCTCGATCCGGCGGAGGCCTTCGACGCTGCACTGGTCACCGGCGGGCTGCCGCTGATCTGCGCGGAGTGGCCGCACGGCGCAGGGCTGTGGGACTTCCTCGGCGAGGCGCTGAGCGACCCGGTCTCGGCCCTGCTGGTGTCGGCCGAGCGCTCACTGGTTGCCGAATTCCCCCCGCAGGCTCAGGCGCGTACGGTGCTGGCGGCCATCGGTAGCGGCGAGCGGACCTTCACCAACATTGCCCGTGCAGCCGGCGGAATCGGGGCCACGCCGCTGCAGCGAGCGCTGGAACTGCTTACGGACAAGCGGATCGTCGCCGCGGAGCTGCCCGTGTCGCTGCGTCCGTCGAAGGATCGCCGCTACCGGGTGGCAGATCCCTACCTGCGCTTTTGGCTGCACCTGCTCGGCCCCTCCATGGAAGAGATCGAGCGGGGGCGGGGTGATCTGAGCCTGGCGCGGATCCGGGACAGCTGGACCAGTTGGCGCGGCCGGGCGATCGAGCCGCTCATCCGCGACGCGCTTGCCCGGATACTGCCCGACGACCGGCTCCCCGCGGTCCGCGCAGTGGGGGGCTACTGGACCCGCACCAACGACGTCGAAATCGACATCGTTGGTGCGGACCGGGCTCCCATTGCCAAGGAGCTGATCTTCGTCGGCTCCATCAAGTGGCTGGAGCAGTCGCCCTTCGACCGGCACGACCTGGCAGCTCTCCATCGACACCGGGCCGCCCTCACCGATGAACCCGTTCCAGTCGTGGCGGTCTCGCGCAGCGGAGTCGACTGTCCGGGGCTCGATGCCGCCTACGGCCCCGGCGATTTGCTGACCGCTTGGCCGCTGTGAGCGGCGGATAGCAGGCGAGGAGCACTAGTTCGCCGGGTCGGTCGCGTTCGTAGCGGCGTATGACGCGGCCGGCTGCCCGGTCGAGGTGGGTCACTTGGCCAGGCCGAAGCGAGCCAGTATGCGTGCACTGTGGAGGGCGCCAGGCCCCAGCAGGTGAGCGATGCGGGCACGGCCCCACAGGCGTGCGAGGCGGACCTTGATGATCCGCCGCTCGGTGCGGGTCGGGGTCCGGCGTGGGCTGGTGCGCGGACGGCTTGACCGGTCCGCCATGCCTGACTCGCCGAACAGCCGGAACCGATCAGCCCAGCCTCTGCGACAGGCATTGCGCGACGGTCGACGGCGGTTGGCTGAAGAGTCCGCAGGACGCTCGCAAGCTTCCGTCGGAGCAGATTGGGCCGGCTCCTCGGGAGTCGGCCCTTGCCGCTTCCCGTGCTGGACAGGTGCTGGATCTTCTGACGTGCCGCCACCTGCGGGTCGAATGTGTCGCCGGGCTCTAGGCGAGCATCGGCTGGAAGGAGGAGTCCTCCTCATCGGGGCAGTGCGGGAGGAAGCCGTCGGGGACGGTGCGGGCCGCAGTGGTGAGGAGGCGGTCGAGGACTTCCCGTTCGGTGGCCGGGGGGAGTCCCAGGGCGGTGAGGAGACGATCACGGACCGCGGGGTGGTCCGGGTGGTCGTCGAGGTGGTCGGAGTTGAGGGCCGGGGGGCGGAAGCCGGCCAGGGCGTCGTGCCAGGACGGGAGGACGACGACGAGGGTCAGGGCCTCGGCCAGGGACTCGGCGATCAGCGAGGCCCGGCCCTCGGAGTCCGTGTAGAGGACGGGGCGGGGGTCGCCGGGGACGGCCGGGCCGCAGAGGTAGTGGGTGCCGCCCGCGTTGCAGCCGGCGATGGGCTCCACCGGGAGGCCGTTGGGCAGGGCGATCGGCTCGATCGGGTCGGTGCGGGCGAGGTCGAACTCGCCGTCGCAGGCCAGGTAGGAAGCGGCCTCGGAGTGTTCGGCGACCCTGCGGAGCAGGGCGTTGTCCGAGAGTGCTTCCGGGTTGAGGGCTGCGGCGATCGCAGGAGTGAGGGGGCGCCCGGCGAGGACATGGCGGACGGCGTCGAGAGGGACGGGGCGCTCGTAGTAGTCCTCGAAGTGAGCCTGGACCGCCTCGGGGGAACGGTCGGTGAGCAGGTGGAAGAGGAAACCGGAGCCGTCGGGGTCCTCGCTGCCGGGCGGGAAGGCGATGGCGGAGCCGGCGCGCCAGGCCGTGTCGCCGGTCTCCCGCCACAGGCAGACGGTGACCCGAGGGGCGTCGATGCCCTCGCCGTGGAAGGCGGGTTCATCCAGGATCGGACGCAGCGCGGCGGGGACTTCGTCGATGACGCCGGGCCAGACCCGCTCGTCATCCGTCGCGTACGGGCTCATCTCCGACTCGTGGTCGAAGCCGCGTATGAGCACCCCGGCCGGGGTGAAGAGGACGGAGAACTCGTCCCCCGAGCCGTTCTCCACCAGGGCTGCCTCTTCGCCGGGGCCCCAAGCCGTGTCGAAGGTGTAGCAGCAGAACTGCGGATCGCCGCCGAGCGTGGCGTCCAGGACGGCCAGCGCGCGCAGGTGGGCGCGGAGGTCGGCGGGGTCGGGAAGGAGTGCGGCGGTCTCGTGCACAGTGCTCATGGCGCCATGAAAGCAGCCGCTACTGACAACCCGGCGCAGCCGGTGCGGACAATGGGCTCCATCCCTGCCATGCCGGGTGGGTGCCAGACGCGGCGGTGCGTCACACGGCGCCGAGGGCGCCACAGCGGAAGATACGGCGGTCCACGGGAATGCCCCGCAGGATCGCCTCGCGCAGATCCTGCAGCTCGCGGCTCAGATCCAACCCCAGCCGCGCGGTCATTCGGGTTCGCGCCGCGGACAGCACTCGCAGCGCATTCGCGCGACGGCCGCACTCGTAGAGCGTGGCCGCACGGAAGGCCAAGAACATCTCGTGTTCCGGATGGTCCTCGGTGAGCCGCGCGAGGTCCGCGGCGAGCGACCAGTAGTTACGCAGTTTGAACTCCGCCGCGACACGGAGCAGTTGCGCCGAGAGCAGCAGTTCGTCGAAAGCGGTGCCGACACCTGGGCGTGTCCGCTCGGATGCGACGTCCTCCAGCACCGCCCCCCGCCACTCGGCCAGGGCGGACGAGGCGAGTCGTGAAACCTCGTGCGGCTCGGTGCCACGCTGAGCCAGGTCGACCAGCCGAGTGAAGCGGTGCAGATCCACCAGCTGCGGATCGCCGGTCAGGGCGTACGTCGAACCGCTCCGCACCAGCCGCACCGACCCGTCGCACCCGCCCTGGCGAAGGCTCGCCCGCAGCCGGCAGACATGCACATACAGATCGGCCCGGGACGGCGGGCGTTCGTCCTCGTCCGACAGCAGATCGATCAGCCGGTCCATCGGGAGGGGCCGGCCCATCTCCAGCAGGAACAAACCCAGCAGCAGACGCTCGCGGCGGCGACCGATGGCTCTGGGGCGTCCGTCGACGGACCACTCAACTCTGCCCAGCACTCGAAAATGCGACCCCGTGGCAAGCATGGCGCAATCCTGCTCAGCTCGTCATGTTCCTGGCAAGGTCTTGGCATCCTTCCGACAGGCCTCACCTATCACACTGCTCTCCCGTGCAACCGGCCAGGGGGTCGCAACTTGCCTTACGTCATTGCGGGTCTGGTGCTCGTGGGAGCCGTCGCCCTGCTCAACCTCGTCCTGCTCATGGTCATCCTGCGCCGCTGGCAGGAGCTCGCAGCCGTACGCCGACGCGACGACTTCGCAGCCCAGGGGCCGCAACCCGGAGACGGACTACCGGACTTCACCGCCACCGCGCTCAGCGGCCGGATCCTGACCCAGGACGACTCCTGCTCCGGGGAGCTGCTGCTGGGCATCTTCTCCCACGACTGCCCGTCCTGCACCGACAGCCTGCCCGACTTCACCGAACGGGCCGACCGGGCACGGGCGGCAGGCGGCCGGGTCCTGGCCCTGGTGATCGGCGCCGAGGCCGGGGAGAGCAGCCTGACCGCCCAACTCGTCGGTCCGCGGGGGCGCCCCCGCACTCGCGCTCGCCGCCGCCGTCGCCGTCTATTCACCGCGTTCGCCGTCTTCACCGACGACCTCGCCTCCTTCTTCTCCGCCCGCGCCGGCCAACGCTGAAAGGACGATCACAGAGTGAACTACGCCATCAGCGGCCTCGCCCTTCTCGCCGCGGTCACCCTCGTCAACGCCCTCCTCACCTTCGCGGTCACCAAACGCTGGCGCGCCACGATGGCCGCCCCCGCCCCGGCCGCCCCCGCCCCGGCCGCCCCCGCCCCGGCCGCCCCCGCCCCGGCCGCCCCCGCCCCGGCCGCCCCCGCCCCGGCCGCCTCGGCCCCGGGCCCGCCGGCCCTCGCCGTACGCGAAGGTGACCACACCCCCGCCTTCACCTTGCACACCCCCCGGGGCGAGGTCGGCGAATCCGCCCTGGCCGGCCACCCCGCCCTCATCTGTTTCCTCCGCCCCGACTGCGGGCCCACCAGGGAAAGCCTCCCCGAGATCCAAGGTGGGCCGAGGCGAACACCCCGTCGGGCGCGCGTCTCGTCGCCGTCATCAACGGACAGCCCACCGAAGCCGGCCCCCTGCTCGAAGCAGTCGGTCCGCTCACCGAACTCACCGCCACCGAACCCCCGGACGGTCCCGTCGCCGACGCCTTCGGCGTACGCCACCACCCCACCTTCGTCCTCCTCGACGCCGACGGGACCATCACGGAGACAGGCATCGGCCAAGGTTCCCTGCCCGCGCTCGACCTCCTCACCGCATGAGCGGGCACCCCACCTCCCGCACGGCCGAATTCCTGCGGGGTCTCACCGCCGTACTCGCCCTCACGCTGCGGTCCTGCCCCGGGGCCCTCGCCGTCCGCGTCGCCACCGTCGTCATCGCGGGTACAGCCCCCGTAGCCGCATCCTGGCTGCTCAAGTACGTGGTCGACAGCCTCACCGCGGATGAGTTCCGCGCCTCGGACCTCAATGGGGCCGCGGCCGGAATCGGCCTGCTCACGTGCAGCACTCCAGGGCGCCCAGGGAGTCCTCACCCTGGCGGGCTTCCTGGGAAGTCTCCTGCTCATCAGCCCCATCCTGGCCGCCGTCCTCGTCGCCGCGGCCGTCCCGGCCCTCTTCGCCCACCTGGCCAACAGCCGGCATCGCGCGGACATGTTCTGGCGCACCAGCAACCTCGCCCGCCGCCAGATCTTCTACCGAGGGCTCCTCACCGATACTCAAGCGGCGAAGGAGATCCGCCTCTACGGCCTCGGTGGCTACTTCGCGCAGCGCATGCGTACCGATCTCGACAGCATCAACCAGCAGGAGGAACGCCTCGACCGCCGCCTCGCCACCTACGAGACGGCCCTCGCCGTCCTCGGAGCCGGCGTCTCCACCGGCGCACTCGTCTGGGGCGTGCACCAGGCAGCCACCCACGCCCTCACCGCCGGTGACGTGTCCCTCCTCGTCGCCGCCCTCGCCGGCATGCAGACGGCCCTCGTCGGCCTGGTGGGGTGCATCGCCCAAAGCCACCAGACGGCCCTGCTGTTCAGCCACTACCTGCATGTCACCCAGGTCCCGGACGACCTCCCCGCCCCGGCTGCCCCGATCGCCCCACCGCCTCTGAGCCACGGCCTCGAACTCCGGGACGTCTGGTTCCGCTACACCGACGACGGACCGTGGATCCTGCGCGGAATCAGCCTGACCATCCCGCACGGCACCAGCCTGGCCGTCGTCGGTCTCAACGGGGCCGGCAAGAGCACCCTCGTCAAACTGCTGTGCCGCCTGTACGACCCGCAGCGGGGAAGCATCCACTGGGACGGCATCGACCTCAAGGACTTCCCGGCGGACCAACTGCGCCGACGAGTCAGCGTCGTCTTCCAGGACCCGATGGAGTACGACCTCACCGCCGGCGAGAACATCGGCCTCGGTGACCTCGGCTCCCTCCACGACCACGGGCGCATCCACGCCGCCGCCGACGCGGACATCCACACCGCCCTCGCCCGCCTTCCACAGGGGTACGACACCATGCTCAGCCGGATGTTCTTCGCCGACGACACCGAGGACACCAGCCCTGGTGTCCAGCTGTCGGGCGGCCAGTGGCAGCGCCTCGCGCTCGCCCGGGCCCTGATGCGTTCCGAACGGGATCTCATGATCCTCGACGAACCCAGCACCGGCCTCGACGCGGTCGCCGAACGCCACGTCCACGACCGGCTCACCTCACTCCGAAGCTCATCGGAACTGTCCTGCTCCGCCTGCGGGCCGCTGCGCCTTCAGGTGCGCGCTCTTCGCTTCCTTCCTGAGGCCGGGACGCACCGCACCGGGACGGTGCTGGGACGGGCAGCGTCGGAATGGCACCGGTGCAGGTGGCAGCTCTGTGCTTCCGTAGGGGACGGGTGCTGGGTGTTGTGACACGCGTCAGGAGGGATCTTCCGAGGTCCGGCCTGCGGCTCGGACGGGAAGACGCCCGTCCGTCGCGTCCGGCCGGTCAGGAAGGCGCACCGGCCAGGACCTCCACCTTGCCGGTGTCGAGCGAGTAGTAGGCGCCGACCACGGCAAGGGCCCCCTTTTTCACGAGTGGGGCCAGATCATGGTTGGAGCGCAGGTCGGCGGCGGTCAGCTCGACCTGGGCGCGAGCCATGGTCTCGACGGGGTCCGCACCGCCTTCCCGGACCGCCTGCTCGTACGCCGGCCGCAGAGCCTTGGCGATCGCCTCCAGGTTTCCCGGCAACGGTTTGCCGTCGCGGATGGACTTGTACGCCGCCGCGACGGCGCCGCAACGCTGGTGCCCGAGGACCACGACGAGCGGAGTACCGCTCGTCATGGGCCCGTACTCCACGGACCCCGTGACCACGGGGCCGACCGCCTCCCCGCCGGTGCGCATCACGTAGAGATCACCCAGCCCGGTGTCGAAGAGGAGCTCGGGTGGCACCCGGGAGTCGATGCACGAGAGGACCGCCCCGAAGGGTTCCTGCTTCTGGGCCACGAACTGGCGCCGGTTCGGATCCCGGTCGGGATGTCGAAGGTCTCCGCTCACCCAGCGCTTGTTGCCGTCCATCAGCCTCGTGAATGCCGCGACGGGCGTGTTGGGCCGCCCTTCCGGCGAAGTGTCGGCGGCCAACGGGGTGGCGCTCGTCGATGAGCATCCCGCAAGCGTGACCGAGGCGACCGCGAGGCCGCCGACGAGCAGCGCTCTGCGATCCGGGTGTCCCGCTCTGTCCATCGGTCGTTCCCCTCGGTCCGCTGGGACGTGTCCATGCTTGTTGACCAGGGCGATTGTTCAGTGCGGTGGGGAAGCCCGACGGCAGGCGCAAGCGGGCTCGGGCCTTTTTCGCCACGACGGCCCACAGAGCCGGCTCGGGTGGCGACGGTGGGCGGCTGATGCGCGAGGCGGGTCCTGCGTGGCGTGAGGTGGGGGGCGTGCGGTGGGGTGGGTGGCGGATTCGCCTTCCTCCGGCGCACTGAACGGTATGCCTTTCGCGCGCTCGTCCAATCAGGTGATTGGCCGTCAAGATGCTTGAGTCATATTTCGTTTGTATGGGTCACTTGGGTAACCGAACCGGTGGGCCGCCCATCCCTCTCCGGGGGAGCGCGGAACCGTTCTGGCCGCCGACCCGTCCCTGCGTGACGGACCTCGGCATCGTTTGCTCCGGACGGCCGCGATGGGCGCCCCTGTAGAGGACTTGGATCCGACCAGTCGCCCCTGTCAGGTAGTGGCAGGGACTGATGGGACAGCCTCCGGCCTCTGCTAGGGAGCGGTGCGCGAGCCATTCGCGCACAGCCGAGTACCTCGTCGTCGAGGCCATGAGCGTGGCCGCGGACCCTGCGACCCGCGTGCGGCATCGCCGCCGTGAGCGAGCCTGCACCGGTCATGTGAACGCCTCGGCCACACGGCGAGGGCAGTGCGATCGCTATCAGTTTTCGACCGTGGGGGCGGCCCCCGCTCGCACGGAGCGGCGTCCGGTGCCCGGCGGGCCCGCGACAGGGTTCATCACGGCTCCGGGCACCCCGCGCCGCGACATCCGATGACGGTGTCTTCCCCGAGCAAACAGCTTCCAGACGCCTTCCCGGGTGCTCCGGCATCCCGCGGGACAGACCGAGGAGGAGGTGAACGAGGACGGCCGGGCCCGGCGGTGGCCCGGAGATCCGGGTCATGCCCCCGAGGCCTGAGCCGGACCAGGCTCTGAGTCAACTCTCTTATTCGAAAGTTCAGTTCACACACGGAGGACGACCATGCCCATCAGCCCGAACCAGGGTTCCACCGGCGGCGGCACCACCGTCACCATCACCGGCACCAACCTCACGGGCACCACCGCTGTGCTCTTCGGTACCAAGCCGGCCACCGCAGTCACCAACGTCTCACCCACCCAGGTCACCGCTGTCTCGCCGTCCGGCTCCGGCGAGGTCGGCGTGACGGTGACCACGCCGGGCGGAACCAGCAACCCGCTTCCGTTCTTCTACGTCGGCGCCCCGTTCAAGTCCGGTCTGAGCGTGAGCTCGGGCCCCACCGCGGGCGGCAACAACGTCGTCATCAGCGGCACCGGACTGTCCACGGCCACGTCGGTGTCCTTCGGTGCCAACTCCGCGACGCCGACGGTGGTGTCGGACAGCCAGATCAGCGTCATCGTGCCCGCGGGTGCGGCAGCCGGGCCGGTGGGGGTCAGCGTGACGACCGCCGGAGGTACCAACAACGGCCTGTCGTACACCTACATCGACGCCCCGACCATCGCTGCGCTCACTCCGACCTCCGGACCGACGTCCGGCGGGACCGCGGTGACCATCACGGGCACCAGCCTGACCTCGACGAGCCAGGTCACGTTCGGCGGGGTGCCGGCACCGTTCTCGGTCATCAACGCGACAACCGTGTCCGCCGTCACCCCGCCCGGCGCCCTCGGTGCGGTCGACGTCACTCTCTCGAACCCCGCCGGCACGGCCACGGACGTCGGCGCCTTCACGTATGTGGCGGGTCCCGGCATCTGATCCGCCTCGGGCGCGGCACCGATTGCCGACGCGGAACGAACCCGGCGTCGGTGCCGCTTCCAGACGCGTGATGTCCGCCCGGTCCGGGACGTTCCGCGCCCGGCCGGGCGGGCGAACCGCTCGACGCGACTCGCTCACCGCCGCCCGGTCAGGAGGTCCGGGCGGCGCGCCGGCCGTCATGTTCCCAAGTGGCGACCCGTCCACAACGCCCCCATCACATCATCTCGACAGGAGAACGGCTGTGGAGAGCTCCGACAGCTCAATCCCCCGCGTTACACAACCGTCGGTGACCACACCCGACGCAGCCGGCAGTGGTTCCGGCTTCACCTACGTGCTCGCGGCGCCCGTGATCGGTTCCGTCGTCCCCAATCAGGGGTCGGTCGAGGGCGGGAACACGGTCACGTTGACCGGAACCGGCTTCACCGGCGCCACCTCGGTCAGTTTCGGTGGCGTGGCAGCCGCGTTCATCGCCGTCTCCGCGACGCAGGTCACCGCGGTCGCCCCCGCCGCGCCCGCCGGCACCGTCAACGTCACGATCACCACTCCGGGCGGCACCAGTGCCGGGGTCCCCTATACGTATGTCGCCGCTCCGGTGCTGAGCGGTGTGGCTCCGGCCCAGGGGCCACTCGCGGGTGGCAACACCGTCACCCTGTCCGGGACCGGCTTCACCGGAGCGACCTCTGTGCACTTCGGCGCGAACGCGGCGAGTTCGTTCACCGTCGTCTCACCGACCCAGCTGACCGCGTCCGTCCCCACCGGCGGCCCGGGTCCGGTTGCCGTCACGGTCACCACTCCCGGTGGTACCAGCACCCAAGCCGTCTTCTACTACTACCTCGGCGTGCCGGTTCTCGACGCGGTCACCCCAGGGTCCGGGCAGGTGGCCGGTGGCAACTCCGTGACGCTGACCGGTGCGAATCTTCTCCAGGCCACGGCGGTTCGCTTCGGCGCGACGGCGGCGACCACCGTCTTCATCATCTCGGCCACGGAGATCAGGGCGGTGGTGCCGCCCGGTGTCGCCGGCACGGTCCCGGTCACCGTCACCACGCCCGGTGGCACCAGCGACAGCGTGACCTATACGTATCTCGGTGTCCCGGTCCTCACCAGTCTGGTGCCCGACCAGGGGCCGTCGGCAGGCGGAACAACGGTGACTGTCACCGGCGTCGGACTGACGTACACCACCGCGGTACTGTTCGCGGCCGTGCCCGCCGGCTTCACCGTGGTCTCCGACACTCAACTGACCGCCACGGCACCGCCCGGGGCGGTGGGGGCGGTCACGGTCAGGGTCGTCACCCCCGGCGGCACGAGTATCGGCCTTCCCTACACCCGCCTCGCCCCGCCCGGCATCTGAGCGGTCCGGCACGTGGGATCCGCCTGATCCGTCGCGACGCGCGCGCGGTGCGGCGGTTCCACGTGGGCCAGCCATGTGGTCAGGAGTGCTTCCAGCTGTGCCGCCGACTCCGGGGGCAGGGCGTCCAGGAGGCGGCGTTCGTTGCGCATGTGCTCGGTGAAGGCCTGGTCGATCAGTTCCCGGCCCGCGGGGGTGAGTGCGACCACCCGGCCCCGGCCGTCACCGGCCGAGCGGCGGCGGGTGACGAGGCCGTCGCGCTCCAGGCGGTCGATCCGCTTGGTCATCGCCCCAGTTGTGACCATGGTGTGCACCGCCAGTTCGCCGGGGGCCCGTTCGAACGGCTCGCCCGCGCGGCGCAGAGCGGCCAGCACATCGAACTCGCCCTCGTTCAGTCCGAACTTGCGGTAGACCACGCAGAGCTGCTCGGTGAGCATTCCGGCCAGGCGGTGGAGCCGGCCGATCACTCCTTGAGGGCTCACGTCGACATCCGGTCGTTCCCTGGCCCATTCCGACTGGATACGGGCGATGTGGTCGAGCGGCGGGGGAGGAGGCGTGGAGGCGGCTCCGGTGCTGTCGAGGCGCATGGCTTCACTGTAGCTTCCTCGGAAGACATAATAACTTCCATGGAAGCTACTTTTCGATGGGTCCTGATCACGGCGATCGCGCCCGTTGCCTGGGGTACGAACTACTTCGTCACCCACGCGTATCTGCCCGCCGGTCACCCCCTGTACGGAGCCGCGATCAGGGCCCTGCCGGCGGGGCTGCTGCTCCTGGCCGTGCGCCGGGAACGACCGCGGGGTCCCTGGTGGTGGAAATCCCTCGTTCTCGGCGCCCTCAACATGGGCGGGTTCTTCGCCCTCGTCTACGTGGCCGCCCAGTTGTTGCCGACCAGTACCGCGTCGACGGTCATGGCGACCTCGCCGATGGTGATGATGCTGATCGCCTGGGCGCTGCTCGCCGAACGCCCGCGCCTGCTGCCGCTGGCCGGCGCCGCCGTCGGACTCGGCGGGGTGTGCCTGATGCTGCTCGGCGGGACGGCGTCGACCGACGTGCGTGGAGTGCTCGCCTCCGTCGCCGCGATGCTCATGTCGTCCCTCGGCTACGTCCTGGCCAAGCGGTGGGGCGCCGAGGTCGACGTACTCGCCTCGACCGCCTGGCAGCTGATCGCGGGAGGGCTTCTGCTGCTGCCTCTCGCCGCCCTGGTCGAGGGCGCGCCGCCCGCGCTCGACGGACCGGCCCTCCTCGGGTTCGGCTACGTCACCGTGGTGGCGACCGCGCTCGCCTTCGCCGCCTGGTTCGCGGGTCTGCGCCACCTTCCCGCCGCCACGGTCGGACTGGTCGGACTGCTCAACCCGGTGACCGGCGTACTGCTCGGTACCGCCCTCGCCGGCGAGGCGCTCAGTCCCAGGCAGCTCTGCGGGGCGGCCCTGGTCCTGGCCGGAATCCTTCTCGGACGGCCGAAGGCCGGGAGGCGGCGGCGCGGGGCGCCGTCGGTCACGGCTGCGCGACCCTCAACTCCCGTACTCCCACCGGCTTCTCCGCGTCCTCCGACGTGACTGTCAGCCGCACCCGACGAGCCGTCGCCCCCGACCGGTAGGGCTGCCAGTCCGTGCCGTTCACCGATGTCTCCAGCCGGTACGAGGACGAGCGGGCGTCCGTCCACTCCGGCTCGATCGAGGTCACCGGGGCCGTGCGCCCCAGGTCCACCGTGAGCGCGCCCGTCGCACCGTCCGGGGACCACGCCGTGGCCGCGCTGCCGTCCACCGCCGCGGCCGCGTACAGGCCGGGCGTCTCGGAGGTAGCCGTCGCCGGGCGGCAACGGGCCGCGTCCGTCGTCGCGGCGAGGTCCGGGCGGCGGGTGGGCAGGGTCAGCGTGCCGGTGAGGAGACGGGGACCGGTGGGGGTGTGGACGGTGAACGGAGCACCGGTGGTCAGCCGGACCGTCGTCGTCAGCGGGCCGATCGCGACGTCGTACGTACGGCCCCGGTACCGCAGGCCCGTCAGCGTGACGCCCTTGCCCAGCTGCGGCGGCAGCAGGGGGTCGAGGCGCACCCCGTCCTCCCGCAGGCGCAGGCCCGTCAGACCGTGCGTGAAGACCTGGAGGAATCCGCCCTTCCCGGTGAGGAAATCCTCCGCGGGACGACCCGACAACGGGTCCTGCGCGCCGGACTTCGCGCCCCGGGCCTCGCTGAAGAGGGCGAACGGGCCGCGCATGAACGGGCGTACGGAGCGCTGGAGATAGGTGTACGTCACACAGCCGGCCTCCCCGATCGCGGCGGCGTCGATCGCGTGGACCGAGTCCGTCATCGCCGGCCCGTCCGGATCGGTGCGCGCGGCGTAGTAGTCGAGCGTGGCCGCCGCGGCGCCGGGCTCCATCGGCCACTCCAGCGGGTAGATCAGCAGGACGGCGTCGGCCTGTTTGATCGTCGAGCCGTTGTAGCCCGCGTACTGAAGGAAGAGCTTCCGCTTGGGGTCGTACGGGATGCGCAGACCGTCCGCGACCCGTGTCCACCCGGCCGGCGCGGGACGCCCGAGCAGCCGCGCCGCGCGTGTGGCGTTGCGCAGAGCGGTGGCCGCGACCGCGTTGGTGAAGACCCCGTCGGTGACACCGTTGCTGTACTCGTCCGGGCCCGCGACCTCCTTGACCGAGTAGCTGCCGTCGTCGTTGGCGGTGGCCCGCGAGACCCAGAAGTCGGCGATGCCCGAGAGCAGTGGCCACCCGTGGCCGGCCAGCCAGTCGCGGTCCCCGGTCGCCAGGTAGTACTGCCAGACGGCGAGCGAGACATCCCCCTGGAGATGGTTCTGGGTGAGGCAGTGCGGGGGGTTCCAGCTCTGGCACTCGGACCAGAGGTCGCCCCTGCTCGCGCTCGTCCACGGGTAGAACAGCCCCTGGAACCCCAGCTTCTGGGCGTTGGCACGGGCGGCCGCGCGCGTGCGGTACCGGTACTCGACGACCGGACGGGCCGGCTCGGGGCGGGTGGCGAGCAGTCCCGGATACATCCAGATCTCGGCGTCCCAGAACACCATGCCCGCATAGTTGTCGCTGGTCAGACCGGCCGGGGCGATGCTGTCACGAGACCCGGTCCGAGTGGCGGCGAGCAGTCCGTACTGCGCCGACCGCAGCCACTTCTGCAGCTCGGGACTGTCGGGTACGGAGATGTCCGCAGCCCAGGCCCGCCGCCAGGCGGCGGCGTTCGCCGCGAGGACGCCGGACCAGCCGCGCCGGGCCGCGCGCACGGACGCCTCACGGGCGGCGGCGGGCGGGGCCGACGAGGTGAGCGCGGTGTCGATTCCGACGTACTTCTCGACGGAGTACGTGCGCCCGGCGCGCACCCGGAGCTCGCGGTGCGGGCGGGGCGTGCCGGGTGCCGGTGCCCTGCCGCGCGCCGGCCCCGGTCCGTCGGTGCGCAGCGTCTGGACGATCGCGCCGGCTGTCCCCGTGCCCCGCGTCCGGAACGTTC
This sequence comes from Streptomyces sp. NPDC014727, assembly GCF_043083485.1. Taxonomy (NCBI): domain Bacteria; kingdom Bacillati; phylum Actinomycetota; class Actinomycetes; order Kitasatosporales; family Streptomycetaceae; genus Streptomyces; species Streptomyces sp. NPDC014727. The sequence continues at coordinate 424,105 of NZ_JBIBYR010000002.1, forward strand.
CGTCGCCCTTGAGCGTGATCCGGCGTGCGCCCCGCGGGTCCAGGCGGCCGGTGACGGTCGCCGTACCGTTCCAGTGCGGTGTCATGCGCAGCCGTACGGCGCCGGTGTGCACGTCGGAGCGGTCGGCGAGCACCTCGTAGACGAGGTCGGTCGCGCGTCCGTCGGCCGTGGTCCAGCGCAGTGACGTACGCACCAGGCCGCAGCGCAGGAACACCGTCTGGCGGTAGCGCGAGATCCGGGCCGCGGGGGTGCCGGAGCCGTACGTCTCGTTGCCCACGCGCAGGTCGAGGGTCGTCCAGCTGGGCAGCGCGGCGATCACCTCGCGGCCGGCCGCCAGGTCCTTCTCGCGCCCGAACAGGCCGACGACGAAGGCGCCGTCGTAGCGCGGGGTGAACAGTGGCCAGCCGGTCTTCTCGCCCGACGCGGCATAGCCGGCGCCCGCGGGAGGCACGCGGTGTCCCAGATATCCGTTGCCCACGTAGGGGTCGTAACCGTCGGTCCCGCCGAACCGGGTGGAGGTCGGGGCCCAGGCGGGGCCGGTGTCCCGGCCGCAGGTGGTGGACGTGGGCGGGAGGGGAGCGGCCGCGTACGAGAGGGGCGGCAGCGGTGCGATCAGGGCGCCCGCGACCAGGGACGTCAGGGACGTGAGGAGACAGATGCGCGAGAGGCTCACCGTACGAAGGTAGGGAAGCGCGCGCCGGGCGGCGGAGCACGGCGCGCGGCGCGCGGGTGAACGGCCGGCCGGGGCGCGCGGCGCGCGGGTGAACGGCCGGCCGGGGCGGGCGGCCCGCGTCAGTCGGCGAGGCCCGTCTTGAGGCCCGCGCCGCACAGCGGTACGACGACGCTCCGGTCCGTCCAGCCGCCGACCGCGGCCCAGCAGGCGACGCCGGTTGTCTCCACGTAGAACCCACGGGCGGCCAGGTCCAGCTGCGCGGCCCGGATCTGATCCTCGGTCACCGTGAGGAAGGTGCCGCCCGATTCCCGTACCGCGGCCAGGACGGCCCGAGCGCGCGGCGGGCGGGGGATGGCGATGCCCTCGGCGAGGGTGGGGGCGGCAGCGCCGGCCGGGGCGTCCAGCAACGCGTCCGCGTCCGCGCGGAAGGCGGCGGCCAGTGGTGACACCGCCTCGGCCTGCACGGCGATCAGTGCCGGGCGTTCCTCGATCAGGCCCAGGGCGTGGAGTTCGGCCGTGGCCAGGGCCGCGCCGAGCAGCAGGGTACCGTTGCCGACCGGTACGGCCAGGGCGTCCGGGAGCCGGCCGCCGAGGTCCTCCCACAGCTCGTACACATAGGTCTTCGTGCCGTGCAGGAAGTACGGGTTGTAGACGTGCGAGGCGTAGAACGTGCCCGGGGTGTCGGCGGCGGTACGGGCCGCCAGCGCGGTGGCCTCGCGGTCGCCGGGGACGATCTCCAGCTGCGCGCCGTGCGCCCGGATCTGCTCGGTCTTCTTCGGCGACGTTCCCTCGGGTACGTACACCGTGCAGGGGAGCGAGGCGCGGGCGCAGTACGCGGCGACGGCGGTGCCCGCATTGCCGCTGCTGTCCGCGACGACGCGCTCGGGCGAGAGGCGGCGGGCCAGTTCGACGAGCATCACGGCGCCGCGGTCCTTGAAGGAGAGCGTCGGCATGAGGAAGTCGAGCTTGGCCGACACGGTGCTGGTGAGCGGGACGAGCGGGGTGCGGCCCTCGCCGAGGGTGGTCGTGGGCGCGGCGAGGGGCAGCGCCTCTTCGTAACGCCACAGTGAATTGACGCGTTCCGCAAGAGAGTTGAGCGGGAGCGGATCGGTGACCTGGAAATCGAGGTCCCAGGGACCGCGGCAGACCGGGCAACACCAGGTGAGGGCGTTGGTTTCGGCGCGAGTGCCGTCCTGCGGGCAGATGTACATGGCCATGCCCGCCAGCATGCCAGGCGTGTGGCGGCCGAACGGAAGCGATTGTCGTGCCCATGGTGATAGATGTTGATCGGTGCGGTGCGGTGCTGATCGGTGCGGTGCGGTGCGGTGCGGTGCGTGCGGTCCGGTACGGCTCGGCTCGACTCGGCCGCATCCGTGGCCGCCCCGCACATCTGCGCCCGGCCGTCGGTGCGGCGAAGCGCGTGCCCAGGGCGCCGCCGCGGCTCGGGTGCCGTCGGCGGGGCATGCGCGCGGCCATGACGAATCATCACTTCGGGTGAAACTCTGGCCCGTGCTTGCGATCCACAACCGACGGTTGTCAGGCTGTTGCAGACTGTCAATCTGTTGGGAGTGGCCTGTGGCTTTCGGTGAGCAGCCCGCCTATCTGCGTGTTGCGAGCGATCTGAGAGAGAAGATCGCCAATGGTTCGCTGCCGCCGCATACGCGCCTGCCTTCGCAGGCCCGTATCCGCGAGGAGTACGGGGTCTCGGACACCGTCGCGCTGGAGGCGCGCAAGGTGCTGATGGCCGAGGGGCTGGTCGAGGGGCGCTCCGGTTCCGGCACGTATGTGCGCGAGCGCCCGGTCCCGCGTCGGATCGCCCGTTCCGGCTACCGGCCGGGCGCCGGGGCCAGCCCGTTCCGTCAGGAGCAGACGGCGGAAGGGGTGCGCGGGACGTGGGAGTCCCGCAGTGAGCAGGAGGGCGCGAGCGCCGAGATCGCCGAGCGCCTGGGCATCGAACCGGGTGACCGGGTGATGCGTACGCGATACACCTTCCGGGAGGCCGGGGAGCCGATGATGCTCTCCACCTCCTGGGAACCCCTCGCCGTGACGGGGCGTACGCCGGTGATGCTGCCGGAGGAGGGCCCGTTGGGCGGATGCGGGGTGGTCGAGCGGATGGCCGCGATCGACGTCGTCGTGGACAACGTGGCCGAGCAGGTCGGCGCGCGTCCGGGGCTGGCGGAGGAGCTCCTGGCGCTCGGCGGTGTTCCGGGCCATGTGGTGATGGTGATCGAGCGTACGTATTACGCGTCGGGTCGCCCGGTCGAGACGGCGGACGTGGTGGTGCCCGCCGATCGCTTCCGGATCGCCTACCACCTTCCGGTCAGGTGACCGGCGTGCGAGGGGCGGCGTCCGGCTTCGGGTGCGACGGACCGAGGCCTCGTCGGGTGCCTTGAGCGGCAGTCGATCGACGACCGTCAGGGCTTGTCATGTCCTGGTCCTGATCGCCGTTCGTGCCCGCCTGCGGGATCGGTGAAGGGCTGCCCCTGGGGGCGCATCCAGCTGGATGCGCCCCCTTTTTTATGGCCGGATCGGTATCTCTTTGTGAAATTACGTATCCGTTGAGTGAAGGTCAGGCGTAGGGTCCGGCATATGCGTACTGCGGTTTCCTGGGGATCCTTAGAAACGTACATGCCGTTCGAGGGAGGGGCGCAATGACCGGGAGGGGCGCAATGACCGACAACGGTGCCGATCTCCCATGGCTGGTGATACGGCAGGACGACAACGGCAACCGCTACCGCGTCGGCAGGTATGCCACACAGGGCGAGGCCCAGAAGGTCGCCGACAAGCTCGACACCCATGGCCACAAGCAGCTCTACTGGGTGGAGCGCGTCGGGGCGCGGGCCCGGCCGTAGAGCGTTCACGGGGGGAGTGGGCAGGGTGTGACGCTCCGGCGCGGATGCCGCGCAGTCCCGACCCCGACCGGCCGCACGCAAGGGCGAGTTGGGCCGCCGTGCCCGGCGTCAAGGGGCTGAATGGTCAAGTTCCTGCCTGAGGCGGGTTCCGGACGGTGGAGGTCGAGTGATGTCGGTCCTGATCGACACGGTGGCGTGGGTGCGTGTGGAGGGCGGCAGGATTCTCTGCGCGCGGCCGCGGGGGAAGGGCGTCTTCTACATCCCCGGGGGCAAGCGGGAGGGTGTGGAGAGCGATCTGGAGACCCTGGTCCGCGAGATCAAGGAGGAGCTCACGGTGCTCCTCGAACCGCGCACCGCGGTGCATGTGGGTACCTACGAGGCCGAGGTGCCCGATCTGCCGGGCGGTGGCGTGGTCCGTATGAGCTGCTACACCGCGGACTACGAGGGGACCTTGGCGGTGAGCAGTGAGATCGAGGAGATGGCCTGGTTCTCGTACGCGGACCGCCCGCTGGTCCCACCGGTCGATCAGCTGCTCTTCGATGACCTGAAGGCATCGGGGGAGCTGGACTGAGCCGGTCCGGGCGTCGGCGTGCCCGCCGACCCGGTGCTGCTGACATGTGTTCCGGCGGCGCGTGCCGGCTGCCTCGTGCGCCCCTCTCCCCGTGTGCATCGATTCGTGCGCGCGGCCGTACACCCGTACGCCCCACGTGTCGGTCGCCGCGATAATTCGCACCAAATATCGGGTATGTGCTGATTAACCCCCGTAAACAGGACGTTCCCGTTGCTGGTTTTGGGAAGTGATCGGCGTGATCGACACCGAAGGCGACTGCGCCGAGTGGACCTTTCCGGCTGAGCCGGGCGCAGTGCGCTCCGCGCGACACGCCGTCCATGAGGCGCTGCGCGGCTGGGGGCTCGACGCCTCCCTGGGCGATGTGACAGTCCTGCTGGTCAGCGAGCTGGTCACCAATTCCATGCAGTACACATCGGGTCCCATCGGGGTGCGGCTGCAGCGCCCCCATCCCAACGGTGACGGCCCCGCCACCCGCCCCGGACTGCTCGTGGAAGTCTCTGATCCGCTTCCGGATCCGCCCACCGAACGCATGCCGGGACCGGACGACGAGGGCGGCAGAGGGCTGCAGCTGGTGGCCTGTTCCGCGCGCCGCTGGGGGACCAGACGCGGAAAGACCGGCAAAACCGTGTGGTTCGAGCTGGCCCTGCCTGGTTAGGAGTGGGGTGGGACGCACAGCGATCACCAGAGGTCGGGCAGAACCTGGCTGAAAGGGACTGAGACCGTGCTGTGATCGTGAACGCCGTGTCGGTAGGGGCCGTAGTGCTGAATACTGCGGGCAGGACCGGTCCGGTGTGTGAGCTGGAGGGGACGGTCGCGTGAGCGAAATACCTGGGACAGCGGGCGATATCGTGTGGCAGAGCAGCCCGCCTGGCTCGATCTATGACTACATCAGGGTCGCCTCTTTCTCGATCGGCCCCGACGGCCTGATCGAGCAGTGGAGCCGGCGGGCCGCCGGCCTCTTCGGCATTGCCGCGGACGAAGCGGTGGGCCTGGATCCGGTCGAGGTGTTCATGCCTGCCGAACTGCGCGTGGACGGCCGCCGCCGGGTCGCCGAGATCCTCGACGGCAAGGAGTGGACGGGCCTCGTCCCGTTCCGGATGCCGGGCGAGGACACCGTGCACGGGCTCGCCGAGATCTATGTGATGCCGAGCGGGACGGAGACCGGGGAACGGGCCGCGATCTGTATCGTCGTGGACGTCCGTGCGCTGCGTCGCATCGAGACGGATCTCGCCGCGTCACAGGCCATATTCGGCCAATCTCCCTTTGGTTTCGTGCTGTTCGGCACCGACCTCACCGTGGTGCGCGCCAACCAGCGCTTCGCCACCGTCTTCGGGGGGCAGGCCGCCGACCATCGCGGCCGTACGGTCGACGACTACCTCGCCCGTCCCGAGGCGGACCGGCTCACCGCCACCCTGGAGCGCGTGCTGGAGACCGGCGCGTCCGTCACCGACCTCCAGCTCATCGGCACCGCGCCCGGCGACCCGGTCAGCCGCCACTGGTCCATGAACCTCTACCGGGTGCACAGCGGGTCGGGCCGCCCCATCGGCATCGCCGGGCTGGCCACCGATGTGACCCGACGACACATCGCCGCCCGCGAGGCCGCCAGTGCCCGCCGCAATCTCGCCCTGCTCAACGAGGCCAGTGCCCGTATCGGCAACTCCCTCGACCTGGAGACCACCGCCCGCGAACTCCTCGATGTCGCCGTGCCCGGCTTCTGCGACCTCGCCTCGGTCGACCTCTACCAGGGGCTGCTCACCGGCGACGACGCGCCTCCCGGCAGCTGGGACTCGCTCCGTCAGGAGTCCGTCGGAGGCTCCGCCGAACTGCGCCGCGTCGCTCTCGCCAGCGCCGTGTCGGACGCCCTGCCCGCGGCCGCGGACACCGGCGCACCCGACACGGGCGGCGAGCCGCCCGTGCTCGGCGCCGTACACCGCTTCCCGTACAACTCGCCCTGCGCCATCGCCCTGCGCACCGGGCATGTCGAGGACGTGCCCGGCGACGACCGTGGCTTCGTGCAGTCCACGCTCGCCGTGCCGATGGTCGCCCACGACACGGTGGTCGGTCTCGTCCGGTTCTCCCGCACCAAGGGCAGCGAACCCTTCGGCGAGCGGGACCGGGCGCTGGCCACGGAACTGGCCGCCCGCGCCGCGGTCTGCATCGACAACGCCCGCCTCTACCGGCGCGAACACGAGCGTGCGCTGATCCTCCAGCGCAGCCTCCTGCCCCCCGGCGACCCCGTGGCCGCGGGCCTCGACATCGCCTGCCGCTACCTCCCCGGCAACACCGCCACCGAGGTGGGCGGCGACTGGTTCGACGTGATCGAGCTCCCCGGCCACCGCACAGCCCTCGTCGTCGGCGACGTCATGGGGCGCGGACTGCGGGCCGCCGTGGCCATGGGCGAACTGCGCACCGCGGTGAGGACCCTGGCCCTGCTGGACCTGGAACCCGCCGAGGTGCTCTCCGCGCTCGACGAGGTCGCCCGAGGGCTCGGCACTCCCGGCGGCACCTCCTCCGGCGGTTCCGGCGGCACCCAGTGGCCTTCGCGGGCCGCCCACAAGTCCCGCGAGGTGGACCTCTCCGAGGTGTACCTGGCAACCTGTGTGTACGCGGTCTACGACCCGGTCACCCGGCGGTGCACCTTCGCCAACGCCGGTCATCTTCCCCCTGCCGTGGTCGAGCCGGGCGAACCCGCCCTGCTGCTCGACGTCCCGCCCGGGATGCCGCTCGGTGTGGGGGGCGAACCCTTCGAGGAGGTCGAGGTCGAACTGAAGGAGGGCTCCCTGCTCGCCCTCTACACGGACGGCCTCGTCGAGTCCCGCGACCATCCGCTCGACGAGGGGCTGGCCGCCCTGCGCCGGGCGCTCGTCGAACCGGAACGGCCGCTCGAAGACGTCTGCGACCGCGTACTGACCACCCTCGACACCCGGCACGGCGAGGACGACATAGCCCTGCTCATGGCCCGCATCCAGGGGCTGCCGGCCGACGCGGTGGGCGACTGGCGGTTGCCCCGTGAACCCCGCTCCGTCGGCCGCGCCCGTGAACTGGCCCGTGGCCAACTGCTCGCCTGGGATCTCGGCGAGCTGGTGGACACCACCGAACTGCTGGTCAGCGAACTGGTCACCAACGCCCTGCGGTACGGGGAGGGCGAGATCAGGCTCAGGCTGCTGCGCGACCGTACGCTCGTGTGCGAGGTCTGGGACGCGGGGCTCGTCCAGCCGCGGCGTCGGCGGGCCCGCGACACCGACGAGGGCGGGCGCGGACTGCAGTTGGTCGGGCTGCTGAGCGTGGGCTGGGGGTCGAGGCGGACACCGCGCGGCAAGACCGTCTGGTTCGAACTGGCGCTGCCCGACGGGGAGCCGGCCGCCGAGCCCACGGTGGAGCAGTTGCTGAGCATGTTCTGAGGAAGGTGTCAGATGGTCGGGGGCGGCCCACTCCTCGGCCGTTTCGATGTCCTCCCGGGGATCCCGTTCCACCAGTTCAGAAGTGGCCACCGCCGCGCCGGCCGCGGGTGCCCCCGCCGCCGAAACTGCCCGGACCGCCGCCCCCGCCGCCCAGGATGATGCCTCCGAGCACCGCGTCACCGACCCTGCCGCCCCCTCCCGGCACACCGCCCGCACCGCCCCGGCCCCCGTACCCGCGCACATCCTGTTCGGCCAGGCTCCGGGCATGCCCGGCCAGGGAGTCGGCCTGCTGTGCCTGGGCCAGTGCGCCCTGGGGATCGTCGGTTCCGGCCAGTTCACGGGACCGGCCGAGCCGTCGCTGCGCCTCCGCGAGCCGAGTCCGGGCCCGGCTGCCCACGGCTCCGCGGTGGGTGGTGACGTAGTCGGCGGCGGCGGCGGTCGTCGAACGCGCGGTGAGCGTGGCCTGGTCGAGAAGGGAGCGTGTCCGCCGGTCGCCCCGCTCCCGTCCGCGGGCACCGGCCAGCGCCTTGTCGAGTGCCGTGTTCGCCTCCTCCACCCTGCGCAGCGCGTCGATGGGGTCGTACGGACCGGCCGCCATCGCCTCCCGTACGTCGTCGAGCACCGATGTCGCGCGCGCGATCCGGCCCCGTAGGTCCGCCGTCGAGATGCCCTCGGCGGTGCCTTCGAGGAGCCCGCCCGCATCGGCCAGGTCGGCCTGTGTCCCGGTGAGCGCGGTGGACAGCCGGTCCGCCGCCTCCGCGAGTTCCCGGCTGCGCCGGTCCACGGAGTCGACGAGGACGGTCGCCTGGTCGACGGCGCCCTCGGCGGCCCGTACGTGCACCGCCGCCGCGGTGTTGTTCCCCGTGTCCACGGACTGCCGGGCGCGATTGAGATGGGACGTGGCGAAGACGAGCCGGTCCTTGGCCTGTTCGACGGCGCCGCCGACCGGCGCGGAGGCCGAGTCCGCGTACCGGCCGCGCATCGCGGTCAGAGCGGCCTCGGCGGTGGGGACGCGAGCGGCGAGCGCGCGGAATGCGCTCTCGGCCGTGACCAGGGCCTGCGGGGCGTTGCGTTCCAACGCGCGCAGCCGGTCGAAGTCCTCGGACACGGCGTCGAGGCGGGAGTTGGCGTCCGTGCAGCGGCCGATGATCTCGTCCAGCATCCGGCGCCGCGTCGCGTCGTCCTCGGGAAGGGCGTCGTCCAGCTGCTGGCGCAACCGGAACGCTGTCGTCAGCTCGCCCTTGGCACAGTCGACGGCGTCGGTGAAGGGGGCCGTGGCCTCCTCGCCGAACTGCGCGGTGGCGTGGCCCAGTTCCTCCTCGCTGGTGCGGACCGCGTCGTCGGTGTCCACCAGGGTCCGCATCGCCCGGCCGTCCAGCTCCGGCAACGGGGTCGGCCGGCCCGCCGGGCCGCCCGGTCCGGCGGGCCCCGGGCCCCAGCCGGTCGCACCCGGCGTGGTGCGGGTCGTGGCGCGCCTCCTGCGCCGGGTGTACGCGTAACCGGCGACCACCGCCGCGCCGCCGACGACGACCACCGGCAGGATCAGGTCCACCGCACTCGTCCCGCTCGATTTCCCGGTTCCCGGATCGCGTACGTACACCGCGAAGGGCTGGATGCGGCGGCTGTCGTACAGCCGGTCGAGTGCTGCCGTGACCTGGTCCTTGCGGTTCCCGAGCGCCCCCACCCGGTCGGTGATCCGCCCCTCCCGGGACAGGGTGACGGGATCGTCGGCGCGAGCGGTCGACGCGGTGCCGAGGACCGGCCAGCACACCGTCAGCAGCACGGCGAGAAGGGCCCGGCCCGGTGGGGACATCCGGGTGCGGGTCACGAGCGGCGTCACCTTTGCGAGGCTATGTCCACTCCCGGTCACCCGCGACCCGGCGGCCGGACCCGGAACCGGACCGGGCGGCGTACCGGAAGGGCCGGGAACGCCCCCTCCGCGCACGTCGCCGCGACGCGGATCAGATGGAGAACCGCTCCTTGGCGAGCAGCGGGCGCACCCTCGACTGGAATCCGCCGGTCCGGAACGGCTTCTGCAGCAGGCCGGGACGGATCGCCTGGGCCAGCGCCGCCGCGATCATGCCCTGGTCGAGAGCGAGCATGTAGTCACTGACCCGGCCGGTGCCGACGTTGACGGAGTCCCGGAATCCGTAGCCGTCGTGGTAGGCGCCGAAGTCGCGGTCGAGTGCCCGCAGGTTGGCGATCGCCTCGTCCGGCGCGTAGGGCAGGGCGAGGAAGGAGGCGTGCGGGGTGACCACTCCGTTGGTGAACGCCGAAGGGGGCGGCAGCGGCGCGCCGTCCGTGGTGTACGTGCGGTCGGTGTTGGAGGCGTAGCCGTCGACCTGCATGCCGATCGCGTCGACCCCGTACTCCTGGTACCCGCCCTCGGGGATGTTCGCGGGGGAGAAGCCCCAGTACCCGTACTGCGCCTCCGCCATGCCGTGCTCGATCTGGCTGCGGACATAGCGCTGGTGCGTCCGGCCCCAGGAACGCGGCGACCACTCCGGCTCCGGCACGAACAGCGGCACCATCAGAGCCTCGAACATCGACCCGCCCCAACTGGGCACGATCTTCCGGCCGCGGTGGGTGTAGTGCCCCTGCCAGACGCGTACGCCGTCCATGGCGACGTAACTGCCCTGCGGGTGCTGCTCCTGCCCGTGCTCGGGGAGCATCGTGCGCAGCAGGTGCCAGTAGTGGTCCAAGGGCAGGGAGCCGTCCGCGATGCCCAGGTAACTGGCCATGCGGGGCTCGGTGTTGAGTGCGCCGTAGTGGTGGCCGGTGGGCTCCTCGGTGTCGGTCCAGAACCCGCCGCGCAGCTGGCCGGGGCCGGCGACCGGGTCGGCCGGGTCGTACGGCGTGTAGTAGTAGGACCAGTCGGCGGTGGCCAGGATGCGGGCGACACGGGGACGCAGGGCGGGGGAGGCGTCGGCGGCGATGCGCAGACCGGTGACCAGCCAGGCGTTGTCGACGGAGGAGAGGAACGGACGCACCGGGTCGCCGGTGCCGGGCCACTGGGTCAGGACCGAACCGTCGTGCGCGTCGTACCAGTTGAGCCAGAAGCCGTGGTGGCGCTCCAGCTTCTCGACGGCCCGGACGGTGTGCTCCAGCCGGCGCCGCATCGTGGCGTCGTCGATCACGCCGAGCCCGGCCGCGGCGACGGTCGACCAGAGGCCGCAGCCGATGTTGGTGGGCGACGTCTGGCGCGACTGCACGGGGGCGCCGGGGCCGCTGACGTCGATCTTGTCGACGGCGAGACCGAAGTCGGTCGTCATCGCCTCGATCGAACGGTATGTGTCGCGGAACCAGCGCCGGAGCAGTGCCGTGTCCGGGCCCTGCGCGGACTGTCCGGACTGCGCGGCGCCCGCGGAAGGCACGGAGACGGCTCCGAGGGACAGGGCGGCAGCCCCTGTTCCCGCGGCGGTGAGAAACGTGCGACGGTCCATCAGAACCCCTCGAAGAAGAGCCACCGACTGTGGGCGGTGGGCGGATTTCGTTCGTCGGTCGTGACTGAGGGCGCGGGACGCCGTGCCGCGCGTGCGGCACCCGCGTGGGTGCCGCACGTGGGCGGGGCTGGATACGTGCGGCGCCCACGCGGGCGAAGGGCCTGTCCGGCGGATCAGGGCCGGACGGGGCCCGGCTGTACGGGAACCGGCGTCCGTCAGGTACGCCGGTTCCCGTACGGGCGGGAGCGGTCAGGTCGCTCCCGGTCGGGGGGGCCGACGTCAGTCGGCGATGCGCGGCAGCGCGCGCGTGCGGCCCATCTCGCCCAGCCAGACGGCGGACGGCTTGGGCAGGCGCTCGAAGGTCTCCGGGTCCCAGCCGATCAGGCCGAAGGTCGGCTTGTAGGAGCCCCACTCGTAGTTGTCGAGCGCGCTCCAGGCCAGGTAGCCCTGGATGTTGAGGCCGTCCTCCAGCGCGGACGCGACCTCGTTCAGCGCGCCGGTGTAGTAGTCGACGCGGCGGCTGTCGTCGTCGGTGGCGATGCCGTTCTCGGTCACGATCAGCGGCACGTCGTTGCCGAGCACCTCGGCGGTGTGGCGCAGCGCGTGGCCGACCGCGCAGGGGTAGTACTCCCACTGCGTGAGGGTGCGCTCGGCGTCGTCCGGCGTCGGGATGGGGCCCTCGGGGCCGATCTTGGTCCGGGTGTAGGACTGCACCCCGATCCAGTCGTCGCCGCGGGCGGCCTCGATGAAGACGTCCTCGCGGGGGTGCCGGTAGGCCGCGGTGACCTCCTCGGCACCGGGCAGGGCCTGGTAGACCTGGTTGGCGATGGTCCAGCCGACCTGGATGCCGGCGTCGATCGCCCGGACCTCCTTGACGGCTGCGTGGTGCGCGGCGATGACGGCCCGGGTCGTCTCGTCGTCGGGGGTCGGGAGCCCGGCGGGCGGGAAGCTGTTGTCGCCCCGCTTGGCCTGCCCGGCCATCACGGCGATCATGTTCGGCTCATTGATCGTGCAGACGTGGCTGACGCCCTCGGCGATCACCGGCGCGCAGGCCGCGACGTAGCGGGCGAAGAGCTCGACCGCGCCCTCGGCGGTCCAGCCGCCGCGCGCCTCGAACCACTGCGGCACGGTGAAGTGGTGCAGGGTGATCATGGGGCGCAGGCCGCGCTCGATCGCGCCGTCGACCATCCGGCGGTAGTGGGCGAGCTCGGCCCGGGAGAACCGGCCCTCGACGGGCTCGATGCGCGCCCACTCGATGGAGAACCGGTAGTCGGTGAAGCCCAGACCGGCCAGCGCGTCCATGTCCTCGTGCCAGCGGTGGTAGCTGTCGGAGGCGTCCAGGCTGGGCTCCTGGATGTGGGTGCCCTCGGCGTGCTCCTTGACCCACCAGTCGCAGTTGATGTTGTTGCCCTCGATCTGGTGGGCGGCGGTGGAGGCGCCCCACAGGAAGCCTTCGGGGAACGGGACCTGGGTGTGAGTCATCGCAAACTGTCTTTCTGGTGCGTGAAGGGGTGTGGCCGGCGGAGTGCGGGGCGCGGCCTCGTACGTTTCGGTGGGGCGGCCGCCCGGGGCGGGCTACTTCATGCCCGCCGTGGCGATGCCCTGGGTGAAGTGCCGCTGGAGCGCGATGAACAGGACCACGACGGGCAGGACGACCAGCAGGGACCCGGCCATCAGCATGCCGTTGGATCCGCCCGCCTTGTTGGGGTCCGTGGCGAAGGTGGCCAGGGCGACCGGAAGGGTGTACTTGTCGGGGTCGTTGGTCGCGATGAGCGGCCAGACGAAGTTGTTCCAGGACCCCAGGAACGTGAAGATCGAAAGCGTCGCCAGCGCGGGCTTCACCAACGGCATCACGATCCGCCAGAAGATGTACCACTCACCGGCGCCGTCCATCCGGGCCGCTTCCAGCAGCTCGTCCGGGATCGACTGCATGAACTGCCGCATCAGGAAGACACCGAAGGCTCCGGCGGCGAACGGCAGCACCAGACCGGCGTACGAGTCGATCAGGTGCAGCTTGCTCATCAGCACGAAGAGCGGCAGCAGCATCAGGTTGCCGGGCACCATCAGGGCGCCGAGGACCAGGCCGAAGATCTTGTTGCGGCCGGCGAAGTTCAGCTTGGCCAGGGCGTACCCGAGCATCGAGCAGAACACCAGGTTCGAGACGGTGACCAGCACCGCCACGATCACCGAGTTCATGAAGTACAGCGGCAGGTCGAGCTTGTCGAGCAGGTCCCGGAAGTTCTCCAGGGTCCATTCGGTCGGGATCCACACGGGCGGGCTGGCCGTCAGCTCCTGCTGTGTCTTGAAGGCCGAGAGGGCCATCCACAGGAACGGCGCCGACATGATCAGCAGACCGACCGAGAGCAGGACGTGGACGAGCGGGCGCCTGGGGTTGCGGGCCTTCTTCGGCCTGGACTCCGCCCCGGCCGGCCGCGTGTCCCCGGGCTCCTTCGACGGCGCCGTCGAGACGGCGCCCGGTGCACTGGTGGCGCTCATTTCGTGTTGTCCTTCAGCAGTCGGAGCTGCAGCACCGTGATGCCCATGATCACTACGAAGAGGACATACGCCATGGCGCTCGCATAGCCCATGTGGAAGAAGTTGAAGCCCTCGCGGTACATGTTCAGCGAGACGGTGAGCGTGGAGTCCGAGGGACCGCCCTGGGTCATCACGAACGGCTCCTCGAAGACATTGAGGTAACCGATGGTGGTGATCACCGTGGCGTACAGCAGCGTGGGCCGCAGCAGGGGCACGGTGATGCCCTTGAACTCCTGCCAGACACCGGCACCGTCCAGCCGCGCGGCCTCCCGCACCTCGGTGGGGATGGCCTGCAGACCGGCGATGAAGAGCACCATGACCGTGCCGAGGTTGCGCCAGACGGCCATCGCGATCATCGACGGCATGGCGAGCGTCTCGGAGCCCAGGAAGTCGGGTGAGGTGAGGCCCACTTCGGAGAAGAGTCCCGCGATCAGCCCGTCGCTCGGGTCGAGCACGAACCGCCAGACCACGGCGACCGCGACGATGGTCGTGACCACCGGTGCGTAGAAGCCGACACGGAAGAAGGTCCGTGCCCGGTCGATGCCGTTGTTCAGCAGTACGGCGACGACGAGCCCGAGGAAGATGGTCAGGGGGACACCGATCACCACGAAGTACGCCGTGTTGAACAGCGACGTGAGGAACTTGTCGTCGCTGAAGAGATTGACGTAGTTCTCGAAGCCGATGAAGTTCGCGTCCAGCGGGTGCGTGACATTGCGCAGCCCGAAGTCGGTGAAGCTCATCACCAGCGTGGCGACGATCGGGAACGCCATGAAGACGAGGAAGAGGACGAGGAAGGGAGTGGAGAACAGCCAGCCGGCCACGTTCTGCACGCCCATCGATGGCTTCCTGCCACCCCGGCGACCCGCGGGCCCGGTGGCCGGGGGCGTGGAGCCCCCCGGCCCGGCCTGCACCTTGGCCGACTCCGCGGCCTTTGAGGTCATGGTGCGCATGACTCCTACTTCACGAGGCCTTCGATTTGGGACTGGGCCGTCTTGAGCGCGTCCTCGGCGGACGCCTTGCCCTGGGTCACCTTGGCGATGGCCTGGTCGACCTTGTCGGTGATCTCGGTCCAGTTGGACAGCGAGGGCGAGGACTTGGCGGTGTCCATCTGCTTCTTGAAGACCTGGAGGCCGGCGTCGTCGGCGAGGTCGCCGGAGGTCCAGGCGGCGGTGTTGGCGGGCAGGTCCTTGGTGCGCTTGTACCAGTCGGCCTGGCCCTTGGTGTCCGTCAGGTACTTGATGAACTCGGTGGCGGCGGCCTTGTGCTTGCTGTCCTTGGAGACGACCAGGGAGGAGCCGCCGGCCATGGAGACGGAGGACTTGTCGGCGGGCACGTTGGCCACCGCCCACTTGCCCTTGAGCTGCGGCTGGCCCTCGTTCAGCAGGGTGACGTGCCAGGGGCCGCCGAAGAACATCGGGACACGGCCGTTGCCGAAGTCCTTCACCACGTCGTAGCCGGGCTGCACGGACTTGTTGGAGAGCCCCTTGTCGAAGTACGAGCCGTACTCCTTGAGCGCCTTGACGGCCTCGGGGCTGTCGATGACGACCTCGCCCTTGTCGTTGACGATCTCGCCGCCGGCCGAGTACAGGAAGGAGTAGAAGTTCTGCACCGTGTCCAGGCCGCTCGGCTGGATGGACAGGCCCCACTTGGTTCCGGCCTTCTTCTGGTAGGCCGAGGCGAGGTCCTGCATCTCCTTCCAGTTGGTCGGAGCCTTGCTGACGCCGGCCTTCTCGGCCAGGTCGGTGCGGTAGTAGAGGACACGGGTGTCGACGTACCACGGCACGCCGTACGCCTTGCCGTTCACCTCGCCCTGCTGCCAGCCGGAGGGGAAGAAGTCCTTCTCGTCGAACGTCTTGGTGTCGACCGGCTCCAGCACACCGAGCTCGGCGAACTCGCCCATGTAGCTGCCGCCCATCTGCGCCACGTCCGGCAGGGTGCCGGCGGCGGCCGCGGAGACCAGCTTCTGGTGGGCGACGTCCCAGCCGACCGGGGTCACCTTCACGGTCACGTTCGGGTTGGCCCTGGTGTACTCCTTGGCCACATCCGCGAGCTTCTCGCCCTCGGCCCCCATGGCCCAGACGGTGATCGTCTGCTTCTTGTCCGCGGCGACGTCGTCGCCACCGGAGCTGCCGCACGCGGTGAGACCGAGAGTGAGCGCAGCCGTGACTGCGATACCGATCGAGGTGTTTCTGGCGGTGCGGGACATGGAGGGCTCCTCCTCGAGCAATCCGGATGTATGCGCTGCCTGTAAGCGCATACATTACTCTGCGACAGAGATTCGGGAATCCGCAAGAGGGTGCTAGGTCACACTCGTGCAACGTGTCGGACATCTGAATGTTCAACTTGGCACGGTAAGTGCGCTGTTTGCGAAATTGTGGACGATGTGACCGATTTCGCTGAGGTCCACATGATGATCAACGGCCTGTACCGCCGCGGGCGCGGCCGATACGGTCGGATCCATGGCTTCGTTCGAACACGACTTCCCCTTCGACCCGGCTTACGGGCGTACGCTCCAGGACCTGCTGGGCGTCCCCGCTCCGGCCGCTCCGGACGATTTCGACTCCTTCTGGCAGGCCCGCTACGAGGAGGCCCGCAAGGTCGCCACGGAGCCGGAACTCGGGCCGCCGGAGGAGGAGCGCGACGGGGTACGGATCCACGGCGTGACCTTCACCTCGGTGGGCGGGGTGCGGCTCGGCGGCTGGGTGGCGCTGCCCGTCGAGGGCCCGGCGGAGTACGGATTCGTCATCGGACACGGCTACGGCGGCCGGCAGGAGCCGGGCCCCGATGTGCCGCTGCCGCTGCCCCGGGCCGCGGCGATCCTGCCGTGTGTACGGGGCATGGGGACGCGCGGTCTGCACCCGCGCATCCCGGACGTGTCCGCCGCGCATGTGCTGCACGGCATCGAGTCGCGCGACACATATGTCATCGGCGACTGCGTGGCGGACCTGTGGTGCGCGGCGTCGGCGCTGTGCGAGCTGGTGCCGGAACTGGCGCCGGAGCCGGGCGGCTTGGGGCTCGGATACCTCGGGGAGAGCTTCGGCGGCGGGCTCGGCGCGCTGGCGATGCCCTGGGACGACCGGTTCGGGGCCGCGCAGCTGACGGTGCCGACCTTCGGCAACCATCCGCTGCGGCTCACCCTGCCGTGCATCGGCAGCGGGGAGTCGGTGCGGGGGTACCGCCAGGATCACCCCGAGGTCACCGAGGTGCTGCCGTACTTCGACGCTGCCACGGCCGCGACACGGCTGGAGATACCCACGCTGGTGGCCGCGGCGCTCTTCGACCCCTCGGTGCCACCGCCGGGACAGTTCGCCGTGCACAACGCGCTGGCCGGTGAGCGCGAGCTGCTGGTGCTGAGCGCGGGGCACTTCGAGCACGAGGGCACGGCAGCGGAGGTGGCCGAGCTCCAGGCGGCCCGGCGGCGTTTCTTCGGGGAGCGGCTGGGGCGGGCCTGAGGGCCGCCCCGGGGACCGCCGGGCGGGCCGCTCCCGTCAGCCGCAGCCGCAGCTCGCGCGGCGGATCACCGATACCGGGAGCATGAGCGACACCGGTTCGCGCCCGCTGTTGCCCAGCCGCTGTACCAGCAACTCGACGGCCTGCTCGCCGAGTTGGCGGATCGGCTGGCGCACGGTCGTCAGCGGCGGCCGTACGATCCGGCTGAGCGGAATCCCGTCGAAACCGGTCACCGCGACGTCCTCCGGCACGCGCACCCCGCGCCGCTCCAGTGCGCGCAGCGCGCCCACCGCCATCTGGTCGTTGGCGAAGAGCACCCCCTCCGGCCGTTCGCCGGGCCGGTCGAGCAGCGCCTCCGCGGCCCGCGCGCCCTCGGCCTGCGTCATCGGCTCGGCCCGCAGATCGGGCTCGTCCGGCACCGGCAGTCCGGCGTCGCGGCATGCCTCCTGGAAGCCCAGGAACCGCGCCTCGGCGTCCGGAGAGTCGGCTTCGCCCCCGACGAACGCCAGTCTGCGCAGCCCGTGGTCCTCGATCAGATGGCGGGCCAGTTCACGCTCCCCGTCGGCGTTCGCGACGACGATGTGGTCGAGGTGGTCGATCTCGCGCGGTCCGGCGAGCATCACCACCGGAAGCCGGCGCGATATCACTTCGAGGTCCTCGGTCGGCACGGTCCGCGCCAGCACGGCGAAGCCGTCGACCCGTCCCGCGACCTTCGCCACGCTCTCCGGTCTGCCCTCCAGCGAGGCGGCGATCAGCAGCGCGTAGCCGTGCCGGCGTGCCGCCCGCTCCATGCCGCGGATGATCTGGTCGGAGTAGAGCATCACCGCGTCGTCGGCGTCGCTGTCGGCCTCCGCGTCGGCCTCGGCGTCGGGATCGGCCATGTCGGGGAAGCAGAGGCCGAGCACGCCGGTGGTCCGGCTGGCCAGGCCCCGGGCGTTCCCGCTGGGTACGTAGCCGAGCTGCCGCGCGGCTTCGAGGACCCGCTCACGGGTCTGGGCGCGCACCGAATCGGGGGTGCGGTAGACCCGCGAGACCGTGGCAATGGAGACGCCCGACCGCTCGGCGACGTCGTACACCGTTGGGGCGCTCACTCGACCGACCGTCCGCTTCTTCTTCCGTACCGAAGTACCTGCTGTTGCATGTACCGACCCTCTTTTGAAAGCGCATTCACCCTAGATCGCTGGCTGCTCGACGGGCAAGACCGTCCCAAAACAGACAGGTAACCTTGCAAGATGGCCTGTGCATCTTCTACGGTGAAGGCATGCCGGAACCGACCGAAGCCCGATCCGCGGACCCTCGCGCCGAGCCGACCGCCGAGCACTTGGCGACGCAGCTCACCGCCGCGGTCAGCCGATTGCTGCGACGGCTGCGCACCACGTCGTCGGAGAGCCTGCTCACGCCGACCCAGCGCTCGGTGCTCGCCAGGCTGGACGGTGAGGGCCCGGCCACCACGGCCGCGCTGGCCCGCGCCGAGTACGTGCGTCCGCAGTCCATGCGGCTGACCCTCGGCGCGCTGGAGAGCCAGGGACTCGTCGAGCGGGCGCCCGATCCGGCCGACGGACGGAAGTCGGTGATATCGATCACCGGGACCGGACGCACCACGCTCGCCGCGGTCTGGGCCGCCAAGCACAACTGGCTCGCCGAGGCCATCGCCGCCGAGCTGGACGGCGCCGAACGCCGCACGGTCGCCGAGGCGGCCGAGCTGATCGACCGACTGGTCGGGAAGTGACCGGCCGGCCCTGCGGCCGGGAGCCGACCGGCCGCGAGGCGTCCACGCCGGCGATACGCGAAACGGTGCCGGCACCGGCAGGGACGGCGACCTCCGCGCCGGCGCGGGCATCCACACCGACACCCGCCCCGGGATTCAGCGCCCGCCTCACCGCCCCGCTCCTCATCGGCTCCCTGCTCAACCCGCTCAACACCACGATGATCTCCACGGCCCTGGTGGCGATCGGGCACCACTTCGGCATCGGTGCCGCCGACACCGCCTGGCTGATCTCGGTCCTCTATCTCGCCAGCGCCGTCGCCCAGCCCGTACTCGGCAGGCTCGCCGATCTCCTCGGCCCCCGCCGGGTCTTCCTCGCCGGGCTGGTCGTCGTGATGGCATCCGGCCTGGTCGGCACGTTCGCGCCGGACTTCCGGTGGCTCCTGGTCTCCCGGCTGCTGCTCGGCATCGGTACGTCGGCGGCGTATCCGGCCGCCATGGCCGTACTGCGCGACGAGTCCCGGCGGATCGGCCGCGCGACCCCGCGTCCGGTCCTGGCGAGGCTCTCCTTCGCCGCGCTCGGCAGCGCCGCCGTCGGGCCCACTCTCGGCGGGCTGCTCGTCATGGCCGTCGGCTGGCGCGGCATCTTCGCCGTCAACGTGCCCGTCGCGCTCCTCGCGTTCGGGTCCGCGCTGCTCTGGATCCCGGCGGACCCGCCGCGCGGGCGCGCCGCCGACGGCAGCGTGCCGAAGCTCGACCTGGACCCGCTCGGCATCGGCCTCTTCTCGACCGCGCTCACCGTGCTGGTCGTCTTCCTGCTCGATCTCTCCCATCCCATGTGGTGGCTGCTCGCGCCGTTCGCCGCGCTGACCGGCGGCCTGGTGTGGTGGCAGCTGCGCACTCCCCGGCCCTTCATCGATCTGCGGATGCTCGCGGACAACGGAGCACTCGCCCGTACGTATCTGCGCCACGGTGTGAGCTATCTGCTCATTTACTGCGTGATGTACGGCTACACGCAGTGGCTGGAGGAGGTACGGGGCTACTCCTCCGGGCACACCGGACTGCTGATGCTGCCGATGTCGCTCGCCGCGCTGGTCTGCTCGCTGCTCGGCGCCCGTACGAAGGGGATCCGCGGTCCGCTCGCCCTGGCCTGTGTGCTGCTCACCGTCGGCGCCGGGGTGCTGGCGTTCTTCTCCGGTTCGACCCCGCTCGCCGTACTGCTGCTCGCCGGAGCCTGCTTCGGCATACCGCAGGGGCTGATCGGTACGAGCAACCAGGCCGCCGTCCAGTCGTACGCCCCGCCCGAGAGCATCGGCTCCGCCGCCGGACTCCAGCGCACCGCCCAGTACATCGGGGCCATCACCGCGTCCAGCCTGATCGCCCTCGCTTACGGGCGGTCGGCGAGCGACGGCGGGCTCCACCTCATGGCAGCGGTCTCCGTCGTCCTCGGCCTGCTGCTGATCGTCCTGACCGTCACCGACCGCGCCCTGCGCACCCGTGCCTGAACCGTTCCCCCGAACCGTTTCCCCTCCCGAACCACAGGAGCACCACCGTGACCGCCACCGCCCTGGACCCGAAGACCGCCCTGGTCGTCGTCGACCTGCAGAAGGGCATCGTCGCGCTGCCCACCGTCCACCCCGCCGCCGACATCGTCGCGAACTCCGCGACCCTCGCCGACGCCTTCCGCGCCAAGGGCCTCCCGGTCGTCCTGGTCCGCGTCACCGGCGGCGCCCCCGGCCGCACCGAGACGCCCGGTCACTCCGGCACGCTCCCCGCCGACTGGGCCGAGATCATCCCCGAGCTCGGCCCGCGCGAGGGCGACATCGTCGTCACCAAGCAGCAGTGGGGAGCCTTCTACGGCACCGACCTCGACCTCCAGCTGCGCCGCCGGGGCGTCACCCAGGTCGTGGTGACGGGCGTGGCGACCAGCATCGGCGTCGAGTCCACCGCCCGCTGCGCGTACGAGCACGGCTACCACGTCACCGTGGCCACCGACGCGGTGACCGACATGGACGGCGACGCCCACCGCAACGGCGTCGAGAAGATCTTCCCGCGCCTCGGCGAGACGGACAGCACCGAGGCGATCGTCAAGCTGCTCGGTTGAGGGGGGATCAGGGAGTCTCCCGCCGCCGGATCCTGTTCCCCCGCCACACCAGCGGGTCGGACTTCCGGTCCACGGCCCGTTCCTCCAGCGGGATCAGCGCGTGGTCGGAGCTCCTCGGCTTGAGCACCGACAGGGCGCGTGGGCCGGTTCGATGCGGAGGGCGCAGCCCGGGGCAGACATCACCCCTGCCCCGGGCGCCCACCGAGCCAGGCCACGACGGCGGCGTCCTTCAGACGGACGGCACGGGCACGCGGCTCGGGCGTCAGCTCGGCGGCCCTGGCCAGGGCGGTAGCGGCGGTACCGTACCCACCACGGTCACGCGCCCGCTCCGCGGCGGCCACCAGCTCGGCAGCGACCTGCTCGTCCTGGCCCATCGCGGCTCCGGCCAGGTGCCAGGCGCGGCGGTCGCCCTCGGCCAGCTCCGCCAGCACGGCGTGCGCCCGGCGGATCTCGGCGGCGGTGGCCGCCTCGTACACCGCCGACCGGATGAGCGGATGGCGGAAGTGCACACGCGCGCCCGAGAACTCCGCAAGCCCGGACTCCTCCAGCTCGGCCGGCGCCGACCGCCCGGTCCCGGCCCCCGTGTTCTCCCCGGGCCGTACCGTTCCCTCGGCGGACAACCGGTCGGTGGCGCGCAGAACCAGGCCGAGGTCGGCCTCCACCGCGGCGACCAGAGCGAGCCGCCGGGCAGAGGCGGACAACGCAGCCACCCGATCGCCGAACAACCGGACACCACCGGGAAGCGGGTCGGGCAGCGGTTCGCGCCCCGCGAGCTGCGCCGGTGTCAGGCGGGCGGCGATCTCGCCCAGGGCGAGCGGGTTCGCGCCGGTCAGTGCGACGAGTTCCCGCACCACACCGGGCGGCACACCCCAGCGTGACTCCAGCATCTCGGCCGCTGCGGCTCCGGGCAGACCACGCACCTCCACCGTCAGGGGCACACCCTTGACCGGAGCGTTCCCGCGCACGGCGAACAACATCGCGATCTTCTCTGTCCTCAGCCGCCTGGCGGCAAACAGCAGTGCGTCGGCCGAGGCCCGGTCGGTCCACTGGAAGTCGTCGACCACGCAGAGCAAACCGTCCGGAGCGGCGGCCTCGGCCAGCAACGACAGCACGCCCGCGCCCAGCAAGTACCGATCGCCGTCGCTCCCGACGGCAAGCCCCAACGCAGCGCGGACAGCGTCGCGCTGCGGTACGGGAAGCGCGTCCAGCGAGCCGGTCACCGGCCACAGCACCTGGTGCAGCGCCGCGAACGCCAGGTCGGACTCGGCCTCGACGCCAGTGGTCCGCAGCACGCGCATCGCGCCGCCTCGCACGGCCGCCGCGTCGAGCAGGGCCGTCTTGCCCGCGCCTGCTTCACCTCGCAACACCACCGCGCCGCCAAAGCCGTCGCGAGCCCGCGCGATGACCTCGTCCAGTGCGCTGATTTCCGCGGATCTTCCGTAAAGCACAAACACCCACTGTACGGAGACCTCCGCGCTGCCCCGTCCTCACCAAGTCGCTTCTCACCAACGACCCTTTGCCGGCGGCGCGGTCGCCGACGACACCGTGTACGAGATGGAGCGGCCGGGCCGCGACGCCGCCGAACCCACCGCGCTCGCTGCTGAAAAGCCGTCAATTCCACTTGTTTCCACATGACTTGCTCCCACTTCCGCGGTCGTGGGCGGTCATGTTCATGCGCCTGAGGGTGTCGGGCGTCACGCCCGCGTGGTGAAGAGTGCGGGCCTTCCCGGTCCCGCGCGGCGTTGCGCCGCCCGGGTGAGGTTACGGGCCGCTGCGCCGTGTCTGCGCCGCCGCTCACGCGGGGGCGCCTTCAGTGGACGAACGAAACCAGTGTGATCAGCTACATATGACACCAAGAATGCACAATCCGACCCATTCCGGTGCGGGTGGGCCGGTCCGGCCCCGGAGGTATCAGCCATGTCCCACGTCGGCGTCCCGCGGGTGACGGCCCGAAAGCGCCGCTCGCTCGCGCTCCTCACGACGGGCGTGCTGACGCTCCCGGTGCTGGCGGGCTGCAGCTCCGACGACGGCGGCACGGCGGGCGCCGTCGTCCCCCAGGACATCGCGGTCGCGGGCCGGGATCTGGTCGCCCAGGGGGGCACGGCCAACTGGGCGATCGACACCATGCCCACCACCCTCAACGCCTTCCAGGCCGACGCCGACAGCGCCACCACCCGGATCACCGGCGCCCTGCTGCCGACGCTGTTCCCCCTGGACGCCAAGGGCAGGCCGCGGCTGAATCCGGACTATCTGGAGTCCGCGAAGGTGGTCGAGCGCGAGCCCAGACAGGTGGTGCTCTACCGGCTCAACCAGCAGGCGGTGTGGAGCGACGGACGGGACATCGGGGCGCCCGACTTCGTCGCCCAGTGGCGGGCGCTGAGCGGCAAGGACTCGGCGTACTGGACCGCCCGCAACGCCGGCTACGAGCGGATCGAGAAGATCGAGCGGGGCGCGGACGACCTGGAGGTCCGGGTCACCTTCGCCAAGCCGTACGCGGACTGGCGCTCGCTCTTCTCCCCGCTGTACCCGAAGGAGGTGACCGGCTCCCCGAACTCCTTCAACGACGGCGCACGGACCACCCTCAAGGCCACTGCCGGACCGTTCCGGCTGGGCGGCGTGGACACGAAGGCCGGCGAGGTCACCCTGGTCCGCAATCCGCGCTGGTGGGGCGCGACCGCCAAGCTCGACAAGCTGGTCTTCCGTGCCGTCAAGCCGCAGGACCGCGCCCAAGCGCTGACCGAAGGGAAGATCGACGTCGCCGATGTCGATGCCGCCGCGGCGCACCGGATCGTGCAGGCGGGCCGCGACGGCGGCGCGAACGGGCAGCCGCTCGCCCAGGGCCCCGGCTCCGGGGACGGTCCGGCCGCCGCACTGCGCTCCTGGGCCGTGGCACACGGCTCGAACGAGGAGGAGGCGGCTGCGGCGCAGGCGGCCAGGGAGAAGGCCAGGGCGGCGGCCGAGGCGTACACCGCCGAGCAGGGCAAGCTGCGCTCGTACGTGGTCCGCAAGTCGCTGGAGCCCGCGTACACCCAGCTCGCGCTGAACGGCGAGTCCGGACCGCTGGCCGACGAACGGGTGCGCCGGGCGGTCGCCCGCGCCCTGAACCGGCAGGAGCTCGTCGACACCGTGCTCAAACCGCTCGGCCTGCCCGCCGCACCGCTCGGCAGCCACCTGGCCCTGGCCGGACAGCCCGGGTACAAGGACGGCAGCGGCGCGCTCGGCGGCCAGGACACAGAGGAGGCGCGGGCACTGCTGGCCGATGCGGGCTGGACGCGGGAGGGTGCGGTCAAGAAGCCGGACGGCACCAAGGCGGGCAGCGAGGCCGGGAAGAAGGGCACGAAGGACAAGGAGGCCACCGCCGGGAAGGACGACAAGCCGGCCGCCTCCGAGAAGGCCGGCCCGCCCGGCGGCAAGCCCGGCACCGAGGGCGACGACGGCAAGCCCGGCACCGGCACCCCAGGCACCGGGAGCGACGACGGCAAGCCCGGCAACGCCGCCCACAGGCGTGAGCCCGCCGCCGACGACGGCCTGTACATCGTGGGCGACGACAACAAGCCCGGTGACGGAGCGGGGAAAGCCCGCCAGGTCCTCGCCCCCGCGCACGCCGCCGCGTTCCACAGCGCCGCTCTGCTGCGCCAGGCCGGACACCTGGCCGGGTCCGGCGCCTCCGAGGACGCCGTCTCCGAGGTCACCGCCCAGGACAAGCGGCCGGGCGGCGCCACCGGTGCGTACGCCCCCGCGGGCACCGCGGCCCCCGCCCACGCCGCCGAGGCGCGCCGCGGCCCGCTCGGCAAGGACGGCAAGCCGCTGACCCTGCGCTTCGTCCTGCCGTCGGGTCCGGGGTCGGAGCCGCTGCGCGCGGTCGGGCAGAGGATCTCCGCGATGCTCGATTCGATCGGCATCGGCACATCGGTCACCAAGGTCGCCGACGACAGCTACTTCAAGGACCACATCGCCTCCGGCGACTACGACCTGGCGCTGTACTCCTGGCCGGCCACCGCCTACCCGGCCACCGACGACCGCCCGATCTTCGCCAAGCCGGTGCCCGCCACCGACGGCTCGCTGCTGGTCGAGCAGAACTACACCCGCGTCGGTACGGACCACATCGACCAGCTCTTCGACCAGGCGGCGTCGGAGCTCGACGAGGGGGCCGCCCAGGACCTGATGAAGAAGGCGGACGCCCGGATCTGGGCCGCGGCAGGATCGATTCCGCTCTATCAGCGTCCGCAGCTCGTCGCGACGAACAGAAAGCTGGCGAACGTCGGCGCCTTCGGGTTCGGGGCACCCCACTACCAGGACATCGGGTTCAAGGAGCCGCAGGCCGCCGGAGCCCCGGCGAACAAGAAGAAGTAGCAGGTCAGAAACGAATCGGAAGCTCAGAACTGGCTCAAGTCCCTTGCCCGCCGGACTCCCCGGCGGGCAAGGTCGTGCCCACCCGCTGACCCGGGTGGCCGCTCACTCCCCCCACCTCCGGCCCTCCACCCCCGAGCCCCGGCTCCGGGGCGGGGGCTCGGAGCCGCCGCTTCGGAGCCCCACCTCTGAAGTTGCTCAAATCCGGCGCCCCGGCCGACCGCCCGGGGGACCGTGGCCATGACCACCGGTGAAATTCACCGCAAGCCATGACCACGGGGACGGAAACATGAAGCGGACACGGACTGTCGCCACCACCAGCCGGGGGAGTACCCGCCCCTCGACACCGGTGCCGGTGAGTTCAG
Source organism: Streptomyces sp. NPDC014727 (assembly GCF_043083485.1). NCBI lineage: Bacteria > Bacillati > Actinomycetota > Actinomycetes > Kitasatosporales > Streptomycetaceae > Streptomyces > Streptomyces sp. NPDC014727. The sequence continues at coordinate 449,554 of NZ_JBIBYR010000002.1, forward strand.
CGGTTCCGTCGGCCACTATGTCTCGTACAGCGCATTCCAGCTGATCGAGACCGATTTCCGTTACTCCTGCGGGCACGGCGAGCAGCACGAGCCGACCTTCGGGCATGTGGTGACCGCCACCGCCCCGGTCGGCGGAATCCTCCGCTGTGAGGAGCCGCTCCGCAAGCACGCGTCCGCCGCAGCCCGAGAGGCCGTGCGCCTGTCCTGCGGCCGGTAGGAATCGCCCGGGAAGCCGCCACGGCGCCAGCCCCGTACCATGGTGGGTAGCCGTGGCGCGTCCGCCCGGCGGGCGTACGAGGACCCGAGACCGACTGAGACGCCTGATCCCACGACCCGAGAGAAGCGCTAGCCACCCATGCCCACGCGCCACGACATCCGTAACGTAGCCATCGTCGCCCACGTCGACCACGGCAAGACCACTCTGGTCGACGCCATGCTCAGGCAGGCCGGCGCCTTCGCCGCGCACGCCGCCGAGAACCTCGACGAACGCATGATGGACTCGAACGACCTGGAGCGTGAGAAGGGCATCACGATCCTCGCCAAGAACACGGCGGTGAAGTATCACCCCAAGGACGGCGGGGACCCGATCACGATCAACATCATCGACACCCCCGGCCACGCCGACTTCGGCGGCGAGGTCGAGCGCGGTCTGTCGATGGTGGACGCGGTCGTGCTGCTCGTCGACGCCTCCGAGGGCCCGCTTCCGCAGACCCGTTTCGTGCTGCGCAAGGCGCTCGCCGCGAAGATGCCGGTCATCCTCTGCATCAACAAGACGGACCGCCCCGACTCCCGGATCGCCGAGGTCGTCGACGAGACGTACGACCTGTTCCTGGACCTGGACGCGGACGAGGACCAGATCGAGTTCCCGATCGTCTACGCCTGCGCCCGTGACGGCGTGGCCTCGCTGACCAAGCCCGAGGACGGCACCGTCCCGCAGGACAGCGACAACCTGGAGCCGTTCTTCTCCACGATCCTGTCGCACGTCCCGGCCCCGGAGTACGACGACGAGGCCCCGCTGCAGGCCCACGTCACCAACCTGGACGCCGACAACTTCCTCGGCCGTATCGCGCTCTGCCGCGTCGAGCAGGGCGAGCTGCGCAAGGGCCAGACCGTCACCTGGATCAAGCGCGACGGCACGATGTCCAACGTCCGCATCACCGAGCTGCTGATGACCGAGGCGCTCACCCGCAAGCCGGCCGAGGTGGCGGGCCCCGGCGACATCTGCGCCATCGCGGGCATCCCGGACATCATGATCGGCGAGACCCTGGCCGACCCCGAGAACCCGGTCGCGCTGCCGCTGATCACGGTCGACGAGCCGGCCATCTCGATGACCATCGGCACGAACACCTCGCCGCTCGTCGGCAAGGGCGGCAAGGGCCACAAGGTCACCGCCCGCCAGGTGAAGGACCGCCTCGACCGCGAGCTGATCGGTAACGTCTCGCTCCGCGTCCTGGACACCGAGCGCCCGGACGCCTGGGAGGTCCAGGGTCGCGGTGAGCTCGCGCTGGCCATCCTCGTCGAGCAGATGCGCCGTGAGGGCTTCGAGCTCACGGTCGGCAAGCCGGAGGTCGTCACCAAGCAGGTCGACGGCAAGACGCACGAGCCGATCGAGCGCATGACGATCGACTCCCCCGAGGAGCACCTCGGTGCGATCACCCAGCTGATGGCGACCCGCAAGGGCCGTATGGAGACGATGACGAACCACGGTTCGGGCTGGGTCCGCATGGAGTGGATCGTTCCGTCCCGCGGCCTCATCGGCTTCCGTACGGAGTTCCTGACGCAGACCCGCGGCACGGGCATCGCGCACTCCATCTTCGAGGGCCACGAGCCGTGGTTCGGCGAGCTGCGCACCCGTCACAACGGCTCCCTGGTCGCCGACCGCGCGGGCTCCGTGACGCCGTTCGCGATGGTCAACCTCCAGGAGCGCGGTGTCATCTTCACCGAGGCCGGCACCGAGGTCTACGAGGGCATGATCATCGGCGAGAACTCCCGCGCCGACGACATGGACGTGAACATCACCAAGGAGAAGAAGCTCACCAACATGCGTGCGGCTTCCGCGGACACCACGGAGAACGTGGTCCCGGCCCGCAAGCTCTCCCTGGAGCAGTCCCTGGAGTTCTGCCGCGAGGACGAGTGCATCGAGGTGACTCCGGAGACGGTCCGCATCCGCAAGGTCGTCCTGGACCAGAAGGAGCGCGGCCGCGCCGCGTCCCGCGCCAAGCGCTGACGCCGCACAGGCCGACGGCTCGTCGGCAAGAGCCGTTCGAGCCATTGACATGAGACCCGGGCCCCCGCAGAGACTGTGGGGGCCCGGTCTTTTCGTCAACTCGTTTTTCTGCCCGGGGTGTCCGGTTATCGAGCGTCGCTCTCCGGAACATGTGTTAACGGTCCGTTTCGGGCGTGTCTGTCTGGGATCGCTTTGTCCGGATTTCGGTCAGCGGCGCCCTGTCGATGTTGTCAAACCGAGACCCTTTAAGTGTGGTTTATGGCCCGCTCGTACTCAATAGTTGGCTCCATTGAGCTCGGGTCAATGGGTCACGCACTGTGGGGAGTGCCGACTCACGAGCACACTCAGGGCACTGAAACGATCACCGTCAGGGGTGTCGGTGTATCACTCCAGTGCCCTTCTTGTAGTCAAAAGTGGACTCATGAGGAGGAAACCCATGCGTGGTGCCAAGAGCGCCAAGTGGGTCGCGGGAGCGGCCGTCATCGCCCTGGCCGCGACCGCCTGTGGTGGTAGCGACAAGGGCAGTGACAGTGGCATGAACTCGGGCAAGGCGGACCCGAACGGGATCCTGACCGCCCAGCTCAGTGAGCCGCAGAACCCGCTGCAGCCGGCGAACGCCAAGGAGAGCCAGGGCAGCCGTGTCCTGCGCACCATCTTCTCCGGCCTCGTCGACTACGAGCCCGGCACCGGCAAGCTCACGTACGTCAACGCCGAGTCCGTGACGCCCAACGCCGACTCGTCCGTGTGGACCGTCAAGCTCAAGCCGGGCTGGAAGTTCCACGACGGCACCACGGTCACCGCCAAGTCCTACGTGGACTCCTGGAACTGGTCCGCCAACGTCAAGAACAACCAGACCAACTCCAGCTGGTTCCAGGACATCAAGGGCTACGCCGATGTCCACCCGGACAAGGGTGACCCGAAGAAGACCGAGATGGACGGTCTGAAGGTCGTCGACGACAACACCTTCACGATTTCCCTGACCGGTCCGGTCTCGTACTTCGCGTACAAGCTGGGCTACGACGTCTGGGCGCCGCTGCCCGAGTCCTTCTTCAAGGACCCGAAGGCCGCCGGCCAGCACCCGATCGGCAACGGCCCCTACAAGTTCGTCTCGTGGGACCACAACAAGCTGATCAAGGTTCGGAAGTTCGACGGTTACCAGGGCCCGAACAAGGCCAAGAACGGTGGCATCGACTTCAAGAACTACACGAACGCCGAGGCCGCCTACTCGGCCCTGCGCTCGGACCAGCTCGACTGGATCGAGCAGGTCCCCGTGACCTCGCTGAAGAACTACAAGCAGGACCTCGGCGACCGCGCGATCGACCAGGAGTACTCCGCGGTCCAGTCGATCGTCCCGGCGTTCTACACCAAGCAGTTCAAGAACATCAACCCCAAGGTCATCCAGGGCCTGTCGATGGCGATCGACCGTGAGACGATCACGAAGACCGTCCTCAACGGCACCCGTACCCCGGCCGACTCGTACGTCGCCCGCGGTGTGCTCGGCTACAAGGCCGGCGCCCTCGGCGACATCGTGAAGTACGACCCGGCCAAGGCCAAGGACCTCATCAAGCAGGGTGGCGGCGTCCCGGGCAACAAGATCTCGATCCAGTACAACGCGGACCAGCCGCACAAGGCGTGGGTCGACGCGGTCTGCAACAGCATCCGCCAGGCCACCGGCGTCGACTGCGTCGGCGACTCCAAGCCGGACTTCGCGACCGACCTGAACGCCCGTGACGGCAAGAAGGTCAAGTCCATGTACCGCGGTGGCTGGGTGCTCGACTACCCGGTCAACTCGAACTTCATGCGCGACCTGTACGGCACGACGGCCGCCGGTAACACCAGTGGTTACTCCAACAAGGCGTTCGACGAGCTCACCTCCAAGGCCGACAAGGCGAAGACCCTTGACGAGACCGTGAAGATGTACCAGGACGCCGAGCAGCTCCTGGCGAAGGACATGCCGGCGATCCCGCTGTGGTTCTACAAGGTCAACTCCGGCCAGTCGAAGAACGTGTTCGGCAAGATCGTTTACGGTCAGGACGGCGACCCCATCTTCACCGACGTTCAGGTGAAGTCGAAGAAGTAAGTTTCGGGACCTGCCGGCCGGTGCCGCCCTCCGGAACGGATGGCGGCACCGGCTCGCGGGCGTTGGCCCGGCAACCTCCCCCCACAACCCCGCGGTGGAGACCATGTGTAGGCCATCGCCGACCCCTCACGGCATGGAGGCATGATGGGGCGCTACGTCGCTAGGCGACTGCTCCAGATGATCCCGGTGTTCATCGGGACTACTCTGTTGATTTTCCTTATGGTCCACATCCTTCCCGGTGATCCCATCCGGGCGATGTGGGGTGACAAGGCGGCCGACCCCGCACAGGTCGCGGAGCTGCGTCACAAGTTCGGGCTGGACCAGTCCATTCCCATGCAGTACATCAACTACATGAAGGACCTGTTCCAGCTGAACTTCGGCGAGACCTTCGGCGGCCGTCCCGTCTGGGACGAGATGACGAGGGCCTTCCCCGTCACGATCCGTCTGACCGTCGTCGCGATGGTCATCGAGATGATCGTGGGTCTCAGCCTCGGCGCGTGGGCCGGCCTGAAGGCGGGCAAGGCACCGGACACCGGCGTACTGATCTTCACGCTGGTCGTCATCTCGATCCCCGTGTTCATCCTCGGCTACGTGGCCCGGTTCATTTTCGCGGACACACTGCATTGGGTCGCGCCGAACGTCGAAGACTCGATGGACATCACGCAGTTGTTCCTGCCGGGCTTCGTCCTGGCCATGCTCTCCATGGCATACGTCGCCCGACTGACCCGTACGACCTTCGCCGAGAACCTGCGCGCGGACTACATGCGCACGGCGCTCGCGAAGGGGCTGCCGCGGCGTCGCATCGTCGGGGTGCACCTGCTGCGCAACTCACTGATCCCGGTGGTCACGTTCCTCGGTACGGACGTCGGCGGGTTCATCGGCGGCGCGGTCGTCACCGAGGGCATCTTCAATGTCCAGGGTGTCGGAAACCTTCTCTACCGGGCGCTCCAGCAGCGTGAAGGTTCCACCATCGTCGGTGTCGTCACCGTATTCGTTCTGATCATTCTCGTGATCAACCTGATTGTCGACCTGCTGTACGCGGTCCTGGACCCGAGGATCCGGTATGCCTGACGTGACGAAGGACCAGAGCATCAAGGACGCCGAAGTGGACGCGGTCGCGTCCGCGACGGCGGACGCGGAGAGCCCCGTCAGGGAATCCACCGGCAAGCCTCGTGGTCTGTGGGGTGACGCCTGGTTCGACCTGCGCCACCGCCCCATGTTCTGGATCTCGGCGAGCCTGCTGGTCCTGCTGCTGGTGATCGCGGCCTTCCCCGGCCTGTTCACCAGCGCCGACCCGCGCGCCGGCGATCTCACCAACCACTACCTGCAGAAGCCCGAGTTGGGGCACCTCTTCAAGGCGGACTGGTTCGGCTACGACGTTCAGGGCCGCTCGATCTACGCCCGGGTGATCTACGGAACCCGTGCCTCGATCCTCGTCGGCGTCGGCGTCACCGCGGCCATCACCGTCATCGGCGGTCTGCTGGGTCTGCTCTCCGGATACTTCGGCGGCTGGCTCGACGCGATCATCTCCCGCATCACGGACATCTTCTTCGGTCTGCCCTTCCTGCTCGGCACGATGGTCGTCCTGAACGCCTTCGCCGAGCGCAAGGTGTACGTCGTGATCGCGGCCCTCGCCTTCCTCGGCTGGACCTCGATCTGCCGTGTGATGCGTGCATCGGTGATCACCGCGAAGCAGGCGGACTATGTGACGGCGGCACGCGCTCTCGGCGCGGGGACCGGCCGGATGCTGTTCCGCCATGTCCTGCCCAACGCCCTCGCGCCGACCATCGTCGTCGCCACCATCGCTCTCGGTGGCTTCATCTCGGCCGAGGCGACGCTGTCCTACCTGGGCCTGGGTCTCGCCGACCCGACCATCTCGTGGGGCATCGACATCGCGTCGGGCAGCGAAGAGATCCGTAACAACGTGCATGTGCTGCTGTTCCCGGCAGGAATGCTCAGCCTCACGGTCTTCGCGTTCATCATGCTCGGCGACGCGGTACGCGACGCCCTCGACCCGAAGCTGCGCTGAGGAGGGCGTACGACGTGACCATCATGGACAAGACAGCAGACATCCCGGCGCCCCGTGCCGGGGGACCGGACGACGGCCCGCTCCTCGAAGTGCGCGACCTGCACGTGGAGTTCCACACCCGTGACGGAGTGGCCAAGGCCGTCAACGGTGTGAACTACAGCGTCGACTCGGGCGAGACCCTGGCCGTGCTCGGCGAGTCCGGCTCCGGCAAGTCCGTGACCGCTCAGGCGATCATGGGCATTCTCGACATGCCGCCCGGCAAGATCCCGCAGGGCCAGATCCTGTACCGCGGCCAGGACATGCTCACGATGGGCTACGAGGAGCGGCGGAAGATCCGTGGCCAGAAGATCGCGATGATCTTCCAGGACGCGCTCTCCTCGCTCAACCCCGTGCTCTCGGTCGGCTACCAGCTCGGCGAGATGTTCCGTGTCCACCAGGGACTCTCCAAGAAGCAGGCGAAGCTCAAGGCCATCGAGCTGATGGAGCGGGTCAAGATCCCCGCTGCCAAGGAGCGGGTCAACGACTATCCGCACCAGTTCTCCGGCGGTATGCGCCAGCGCATCATGATCGCCATGGCGCTGGCGCTGGAGCCGGACCTGATCATCGCGGACGAGCCGACCACCGCGCTCGACGTGACGGTTCAGGCCCAGGTCATGGACCTGCTCAAGGAGCTGCAGACCGAGTTCAACATGGGTCTGATCCTGATCACCCACGACCTCGGCGTCGTCGCCGACGTCGCGGACAAGATCGCGGTCATGTACGCGGGCCGGATCGTCGAGACGGCACCGGTGCACGAGCTCTACAAGCGGCCCGCGCACCCGTACACCCGGGGTCTGCTCGACTCGATCCCGCGCCTCGATCAGAAGGGCCACGAGCTCTACGCGATCAAGGGGCTGCCGCCCAACCTGCTCAAGATTCCGTCCGGCTGCGCCTTCAACCCCAGGTGCCCGAAGGCGGAGGACATCTGCCGCACGGAGATTCCGGCCCTGGCGCCGGTCTCCGAGCAGGACGGCAGCGAACTGCCCGGCCGCGGCAGCGCCTGCCACTTCTGGAAGGAGACGATCCATGGCTGAGCTCGACAAGACGGACGGATCGTTGGACAGCACTCCGAACGTCACCGACGTCGTGGAGGTCGAGGCCGCCGACGAGACGGCGGCGGTCGCGGCGATCGAGGCCCCGGTGGAACGCGGTGAGCCGATCCTCCAGGTGCGCAATCTGGTCAAGCACTTCCCGCTGAGCCAGGGCATCCTCTTCAAGCGCCAGATCGGCGCCGTCAAGGCCGTGGACGGGGTCTCCTTCGACCTCTACCAGGGCGAGACGCTCGGCATCGTCGGCGAGTCGGGCTGTGGCAAGTCCACGGTCGCGCGGCTGCTGATGACGCTGGAGACGGCCACGTCCGGCGAGGTCTTCTACAAGGGCCAGGACATCACCCGGCTGTCCGGGCGCGCCCTGAAGGCCGTGCGCCGCAACATCCAGATGGTGTTCCAGGACCCGTACACGTCGCTGAACCCGCGTATGACGGTCGGCGACATCATCGGCGAGCCGTACGAGATCCACCCCGAGGTGGCGCCGAAGGGGGACCGGCGGCGCAAGGTCCAGGACCTGCTGGACGTCGTGGGTCTCAACCCGGAGTACATCAACCGCTATCCGCACCAGTTCTCCGGCGGTCAGCGCCAGCGCATCGGCATCGCCCGCGGCCTCGCGCTCAACCCGGAGATCATCATCTGCGACGAGCCGGTCTCCGCGCTCGACGTGTCGGTGCAGGCGCAGGTCATCAACCTGATGGAGAAGCTCCAGGACGAGTTCAACCTCTCCTACCTCTTCATCGCGCACGACCTGTCGATCGTCCGGCACATCTCCGACCGGGTCGGCGTGATGTACCTCGGCAAGATGGCCGAGATCGGCACGGACGAGGAGATCTACGACCACCCGACGCACCCCTACACCCAGGCGCTGCTGTCGGCGGTCCCGGTCCCCGACCCGGAGGCCCGCGAGCGCGGCGAGCGGATCATCCTCACCGGTGACGTCCCGTCGCCGGCGAACCCGCCGTCGGGCTGCCGTTTCCGTACGCGCTGCTGGAAGGCCCAGGACAAGTGCGCCACGGAGATGCCGCTGCTGGCGATCCCCGAGCGCTTCAAGGGCTCGGACACGCCGGCCGCGCACGAGTCGGCCTGCCACTTCGCCGAGGAGAAGGACGTCGTCGGCGCGGCTTCGTAGTACGGAGCGTGTGACACAAAGGGCCTGGAACCCACGAAGGTTCCGGGCCCTTTGCCGTGCCCGGCGGCCGTGCGTACCGCCGCGCCCGGCGGGCCGTTCGTACCCGGACGCGGAGGCGCCCGGAACCGATCGGTTCCGGGCGCCCTTCCCGTAGGTCCGGGAACCGGGCTCGCGGGTGGCTCGGGTCAAGGGGCTCACGTGCTCGGTTCCTCGGGCCGGGGGAGCCCCGCGCTCCGCGGACCGGTCGGGTCCGGGTCGGTGACGGCACCCCGGGGCCGGAGCCAGGGGGTCAGGCCCCGGCCTTGGGGTCTTCGGTGGTCTTGTCGGGCTCCGGCCCCTGCGAGGCCTCACGGGCCTTCGGAACGCTCGGCACGGCCTGGGAGTCCTCGGGGTAGTGGCAGGCCGTCAGATGGCCTTCCCGGCTGCCCTCCACCCGTACCAGCGGCGGCGTCTCGCTCGCGCACTTGTCCGTCGCCTTCCAGCAACGGGTACGGAAGCGGCAGCCCGAGGGCGGATTGACCGGGGAGGGCACATCGCCGGTGAGGAGGATGCGTTCCCGGGCCGGTGCCTCGTCGGCGGTCGCCTCGGGCACGGCGGAGAGCAGCGCCCTGGTGTACGGGTGACGCGGGTTGCCGTACAGGTCCTCGCGATCGGCGATCTCCACGATCCTGCCGAGGTACATGACCGCCACGCGTTGCGAGAAGTGGCGCACGACGGCCAGGTCGTGGGCGATGAACAGGAACGCGATGCCGAGTTCCTTCTGCAGCTTCTGCAGCAGGTTCACCACCTGGGCCTGGATCGAGACGTCCAGCGCCGAGACCGGCTCGTCGGCCACGATCAGCTTTGGCTCCAGGGCGAGGGCGCGGGCCACGCCGATGCGCTGGCGCTGACCGCCGGAGAACTCGTGCGGGAAGCGGTTGTAGTGCTCCGGGTTGAGGCCGACGGTCTCCAGCAGCTCCCGCACCCGCGCCTCCCGGCCGCCCGCCGGGTCGATGCCGTTGATCTCCATCGGCGCGGTGATGATCTTGCCGACGGTCTGCCGCGGGTTCAGCGAGGCGTACGGGTCCTGGAAGATCATCTGGATCTCGGAGCGGACCGGGGCCAGCTGCTTGCGCGAGGCGTGGGCGATGTCCTGCCCGCGGTAGGTGATCCGGCCGGCCGTCGGCTCCAGGAGCCGGGTGATCAGCCGGCCGGTCGTCGACTTGCCGCAGCCGGACTCGCCGACCAGGCCCAGGCTCTCGCCCTCGTGCACGGTGAAATCCAGCCCGTCGACCGCCTGCACCGCGCCGACCGTCCGCCGGATCGGGAAGCCGCCCTTGATCGGGAAGTGCTTGGTGAGTCCGGAGACGTCCAGGAGGGGATCTGTGCTGCTCATCGTGGGGAAGTCCCGTCTCTTGTACGTCAGTTGGGCCGGGTGCCGGCGAAGTCGGCGAAGAACTCGGTGCGCTGCTCCGCAGTGAGGTGACAGGCGGCCCCGCGCCCGGCCACCAGCTCCAGCGGCGGCTGGTCGGTCGCACAGCGCTTGCCGCCGACCTGCTCCGTGAAGGAGCACCGTGGGTGGAAGCGGCAGCCGGACGGCGGGTTGAGGAGGCTCGGAGGCGAGCCGGGGATCGGCGACAGCGGTACGTCCACCGGGCCTTCGAGACTCGGCATGGATCCCAGCAGGCCCCAGGTGTACGGGTGCTGGGGCGCCCGCAGCACCTCCTTCTTGGTGCCGCGCTCCACGCACCGGCCGCCGTACATCACCAGCACGTCGTCGGCGATGTCGGCGATGACCCCGAGGTCGTGGGTGATGAAGATGATCGAAGTGCCGGTCTCCTGCTGGAGGTCCTTGAGCAGGTCCATGATCTGGGCCTGCACGGTGACGTCCAGCGCGGTCGTCGGTTCGTCCGCGATCAGCAGCGCCGGGTCGCAGACCAGTGCCATGGCGATCATCGCGCGCTGGCGCATGCCGCCGGAGAACTGGTGCGGATAGTCGTCCACCCGCAGGTCGGGCTGCGGGATGCCCACCTTGGTGAGCATCTCGACGGCCCGCGCCCTGGCGTCCCGCTTGGAGGCGCCGGTGTGCTTGCGGAACGTCTCACCGATCTGCTTGCCGACGGTGTGGTACGGCGAGAGCGAGGCCAGCGCGTCCTGGAAGATCATCGCCATCTTGTTGCCGCGCAGCCGCTCCAGCTCCCGCTCCGAGGCGGCCAGCAGATCCTGGCCGTCGAGCAGGATCTCGCCCTCGATCTCGGTGTGGTCGGGGTGGTGCAGGCCGAGGATCGTCAGATTGGTGACGGACTTGCCGGAGCCCGACTCGCCGACGATGCCGAGGGTCTTGCCCCTCTCGACGTCGAAGGACAGCCCGTCGACGGCCTTGACCATGCCGTCTTCGGTGGAGAAGTGCACGCGCAGATCGCGTACGGAGAGGAAGGGGGTGCTCACTGGATCTCTCCCTAGGCGAGGCGGACGCGTGGGTCGATGAGGGCGTAGACGGCGTCGACGACGATGTTGAGGAGCACGATCGCGACGGCGGCCACCATCATCACGCCGAGGAGCGTCGGCAGGTCGTTGGTGTTGACGGCCTTGACCGAGAGCGCCCCGATGCCCTGGAGGCTGAAGGTCTTCTCGGTGATGATGGCGCCGCCGAGGAGGACGCCGAGGTCGAGGCCGAAGATGGTGACGATCGGGCCCATGGCCCCGCGCCAGGCGAATCTGAAGAAGACGGTCCGCCGGGACAGGCCCTTGGCCCGCGCCGTCCGTACGTAGTCCTCGCTCAGCGACTCCACCAGCTGGGACCGGGCCATACGCGTGTAGTTGGCCGTGAAGATGACCGAGAGGACCAGCCAGGGCAGCAGGAGTCCGGAGAACCAGGCCCCCGGATTCTCGCTGAGCGGGGTGTAGCTCGGCCGGTCCAGCAGGTGCAGCTGGTCGGTGAGGAAGTACATGGCGACCACGCCGACGATGTAGATCTGCAGCGAGGAGGCGACGAGCGACGCGGAGGACGCGACCTTGTCGAGCGCCTTGCCCTGCTTGACCGCGGCGAGCATGCCGGTGCCGACGCCGAAGATGACGAACACGATGGCGCTGCCGACGGAGAGCGAGAGGGTGGTCGGGAAGCGGTCGACGATGGTGCCGAAGACCGGCTCGCGGTTGATGAACGAGTACCCCAGGCAGGGAGCGGGGCAGTGCCCGTACGACTGGTACTCGCGGCCGACGAAGATCCCCTGCAGCCAATGCCAGTACTGCACCGGAATCGGGTCGGCTATCCCCAGGTTGTGCCGTACCAGCGCGAGTGTCTCGGGGGTGCAGACCTTGCCGCAGGCTACCCGGGCGGGGTCGCGCGGGGCGGTGTAGAAGAGGACGAAGACCAGGGCGCTGATGATCAGCAGGATGACCGCGGCGCCGACGATACGGCGGAGAAGAAAGCGCAGCATGGCAGTGGGTTTTCCTGACGGATGCCGAGAGGGAGGAGGGGAGCGGGCGGCCCTCCGGTGGAGAGCCGCCCTGTCCCCGCGGGGGCCGTTCGTCAGGCCTTGACGTACGTCTTGTAGAGCAGCGTCGCGGAGAACTGCGGGTCCATCATGGCGCCGCCGACCTTGGAGCCGAAGAGGTAGAAGCGCCGCTGGAAGGTCTCCGGGATGATCGGGACGACCTCGTCCATGATCCGCTTGTCCAGCGCCGCCCAGGCCGCGCCGGCCTTCTTCTGGTCGCCGATGACGACGTTCTCCTTGATGGCCGCGTCGATCCAGTCGACCTTCGTCTGGGAGACGTTGTTCTGGCCGTTGCCGATGGAGGCGCTGTCGAAGAGCGGCTGGATCATCGTGTAGGCGGTGGGCCAGTCCGGGGACCAGCCGAACCACATGACGTCGAAGCTGTTGTCGACCTGCTGGATCTGGTCGTAGTACGAGGTCGAGTCCACCGGCTTGATGACCGGCGTGAAGCCGGCCTTCTTCAGCGCGTTCTCGATGACGACGGCCGTCTTGTCGTAGGTCGGACTCTGCGGGTAGCTGTAGATGACCTTCTGACCGAGCTTCCCGGCCTTCTTGAGGATCGCCTTGGCCGCTTCCGCGTCGCCCTGCGGCGACTTCAGCTTGCCGTAGAGGTCGAACTCCTCGCGGCCGAGGATGTCGGGGCTGAGGATGGTGGTCGCGTAGTCGCCCGCGGAGGGACCGCCGTAGATCTTGCGGATCTGCTCGAGCGGCCAGGCGGTGTTGAGCGCCTTGCGCACCTCGACGTCCGTGACGCGCTTGCAGTTGATGGCGTAGTAGTACGTGCCGGTGAGCAGCCCGTTGAAGGTGCGCTTCTTCAGCTCCGGGTCGGTGAGCACCTTCTGCATGCGCTCGGCCGGCACGGACTTGTAGATGGAGACCATCTGCTGGTCCTTGCCCTGGTCCGCGATGAAGCGGTCCGCGGACTCCAGCGAGGTGGGGCCGAACTCGAACTCGAAGCTGTCCGGGTAGGCGTTGCGGATCGGGTCGGTGGCCGGGTCCCAGTGCTTGTTGCGCGTCAGCGTCATCGACTTGTCGATGGAGCGGTGCTTGACGATGTACGGGCCGCAGGAGACAGGCTGCTTGTCGTACTTCTCCTTGGTGTCCAGCTTCACCGGCGTGGCCGCGTAGGAGCTCATGGCCAGCGTGAAGTTGAAGTCCGGGCGGGCCTCCGCCAGCTTGAAGGTGATCGTCTTCTTCGCCTTGTCGGTGACGATCGAGTCCAGGTGCTTGCCGCCGTACGGACCCTCGTACCCCTTGCGCCAGTCACCCTTGCCCGTGAGCGCCTGCTGGACGTAGGCGGCGCCCTCGGTGATGAACGGCGCCCACGCGCGCTCGATGCCGTGACGGACGTCGTCGACGGTCAGCTCGCTGCCGTCCTCCCACTTGAGCCCGTCCTTCAGCGTGAAGGTCCAGGTCTTGTTGTCGGCGGACGCGGTGCCGACATCGGTGGCGAGGTCGCCGACCAGGGTCATGGCACCCTTCATGTCGATCTTGTAGCCGGTGAGGCCACGGGCGAACATGAGCGCCCCGCTGGAGTTGAACGCGAAGTAGATGCGCTGCGGGTCGAGGTGGGAGAAGTCGTCCTCGGAGACGCCGTAGATCGTCCCGCCCTTCTTGGCACCGGGGACCTCCGGAGCGGGGCCGGTGGAGTCCTCCTTGGTGCCGATCTTGACGGTGGCGCCGGTGTACTCGGTGGCGCCCGCGTGCGGCGTGTCCTTGCCGCCGCCTCCGCCCGCGTCGCCACTGCTGCACGCGGAGAGAACGAAGGAGCCGCCCGCCGCGACGGATGTGGCTATGACGAAGTTTCTGCGGGAGAGAGACATGGCAACCTGCCCTGGTCGATGAAGAGGGACGAATGATCCGGCGGAGCCCCGTCGCTCCGGGCCGGGGCGGAACTGTCAGCGCTTGGTCTTCGGGTCGAGAGCGTCGCGGACCGAGTCCCCGAGGAGGTTGAAGGCGAGGACGAAGACCACCATCGTCACCCCCGGGAAGAGCATGAAGGTGATGTCGTCCTGGTAGATGTCGGCGCCGCGTTGGAGCAGTACGCCCCAGTCGGGCGTCTTCGCCGTCAGTCCGACACCGAGGAAGGCGAGTCCGGCCTCCGCGGTCACGAACATGGGAAGAGCGAGGGTCGCCTGGATGAGGATCGGCGTCCACAGATTGGGCAGCAGTTCCTTGAAGATGATCCGGGCGGGCGAGGCACCGGTCACCTTCGCCGCCTCGACGAACTCCCGCTCACGCAGGGCGAGTACCTCGCCACGCAGCAGTCGCGCGATGGACGCCCAGCCGAAGGCGGTCATCACCAGGATGAGGCTGGTGACGGTCAACCAGGTCGGAATGGCTTCCTCGGGGGAGACCAGGATGTTGATGAGGACCGGCCAGAACGCGATGAAGAAGAGCGTGGAGGGGAACGCCAGCAGGATGTCGATGACCCGGCCGATGAAGTAGTCGGTCTTCCCGCCCAGGTATCCGGCGGTGACGCCGATGACGATGCCCAAGGCGGTCACCAGAAGCGTCGTCACACCGGCGATGAACAGCGAGTTGCGGATGCCGTAGACGAGCAGGGTGAAGAGGTCGCGGCCGAGTTGCGGTTCGACGCCGAACCAGAAATCGCCACTGATACCGCCGTTGGGCTTGATCGGAAAGCCGAAGTCGTTGAGCAGGCCCTCCTGGTCCTGGCCGTACGTCGTGTACGGATCCTTGCCGTACACCTTGGCTATCAGCGGCGCGCAGATGGCCACCAGGAAGAAGAAAATGACCACATAGGCCGAAATCACGCCGGCACGGTCGCGTTTGAAGCGTCGCCAGGCCAGCTTGCCCGGTGAACGGCCGTCACCGCCCTTGAGCGGCGAAGGGTCCGGTATCTGCTGCGGCTTCGCGTCCTCCACCTCAAGTGGAGTGGCTGCGTGCGGGGTTGGAATCGTCATGGTGCTCCTGGCCCGGAGGGTCGAAGGACTCCGCAGGGCACACCTACGGGCTACCCGGACTTTTTCAACGCAATTCATGCAGGGTCAATGAATGTCTGCCGCCCTTGAGCTGCTCTTTGGAGATTTGACTCATCCATTACCTTTACGTGGGCGTATCCTTGCTTCCGTTTGTTCATTTTCGAAGATATGTTCGTCACTAAAGGGATTAAATCCGGCAATGAGTTCGATATTCGGGCGGCAGTGTCTCGGAATTCGTACATCCGGTCAGATGGGCACCTCGTCGATGCGCATTCGATGCGGGGCTGTTATCGCTCCGATGTCCGTCGGGGCGGTGTTCGGTCGGACGTGGCCGTGCGGTGGCGGAGTCGATCCGTGCGGGATCCGGGCCCCGCGCGCCACTCGGAGCGCTTCCCTCGCGCCCGAATGGGTGGAGAAAATATGCACAATGCGCGTTATGCGGTGATATTTGACTCCAAGTGAGACGGAGCACCAAGAGGAGGCACTCCATGCGCGGAGCCACACAGGCCAAGTGGGCCGCATGCGCGGTCGCCGTCGCCCTGACGGCGACGGCCTGCGGCGGAGGGGGCGGCGGCGGTGGTGGCGGCGGCGGGGTCAACGGAATCGTGAGTTCCTCCTGGGGCGACCCGCAGAACCCGCTGGAACCCGCGAACACCAACGAGGTGCAGGGCGGCAAGGTCCTCGACATGGTCTTCCGGGGGCTCAAGAGGTACGACCCGAAGACCGGTGCGGCCATCAACATGCTCGCCGAGAAGGTCGAGTCCAAGGACAACCAGAACTTCACGATCACCGTGAAGGACGGCTGGACCTTCAGCAACGGCGAGAAGGTCACCGCGAAGTCCTTCGTGGACGCCTGGAACTACGGGGCGCTGCTGAAGAACAATCAGAAGAACGCCTACTTCTTCGGGTACATCGACGGATACGACAAGGTCCACCCCGACACCGGCAGTTCCAGGGCGAACACGCTCTCCGGCCTCAAGCTCGTCGACGACAGGACCTTCACGGTCAAGCTGTCGCAGAAGTTCTCCCTCTGGCCCGACACTCTCGGCTACCCGGCCTTCGCCCCGCTGCCCAAGGCCTTCTTCACCGACCACGCCGCCTGGCTGTCCAAACCGATCGGCAACGGCCCGTACACCATCGACACGTACACCAAGGGCTCGTCGATGAGCCTGCGCAAGTGGGACAAGTACCCCGGGGCCGACAAGGCGCAGAACGGTGGCATCGATCTCAAGGTCTACACCGACAACAACACCGCCTACACCGACCTGACCGCCGGCAACCTCGACCTCGTCGACGATGTGCCCGCCTCGCAGCTGAAGAACGTCAAGGCGGACCTCGGCGACCGGTACATCAACACCCCGGCAGGCATCATCCAGACCCTCGCATTCCCCTTCTACGGCAAGAAGTGGGACACCCCCGGCGGCATCAAGGTCCGCCAGGGCCTGTCGATGGCCATCAACCGTGAGCAGATCACCAGCCAGATCTTCCAGCAGACCCGCACCCCCGCCTCCGACTGGACCTCCCCGGTCCTCGGCGCGGCAGGCGGCTTCAAGAAGGGGCTGTGCGGCGCGCCCTGCGAGTACAACGCGGCGAACGCCAAGAAGCTGATCCAGGAGGGCGGCGGCATCCCCGGCGGCCAGCTCAAGATCTCCTACAACGCGGACACCGGCTCGCACAAGGAGTGGGTCGACGCCGTCTGCAACAGCATCAACAAGGTGATGGGCAACAACAATGCGTGCGTCGGCGGGCCCGTCGGCACCTTCGCCGACTTCCGCAGCCAGGTCTCCCAGCAGAAGCTGACCGGCGCCTGGCGGGCCGGCTGGCAGATGGACTACCCGCTCATCCAGAACTTCCTGCAGCCGGTGTACTACACCGACGCCTCGTCCAACGACGGCAAGTGGAGCAACAAGCAGTTCGACGGCCTCATCAACAAGGCCAACGCCGAGTCCGACAAGGCCAAGGCCGTCTCCACCTTCCAGGACGCGGAGAGGGTCCTGGTGGCGCAGATGCCCGTTATCCCGCTCTGGTACCAGAACGGCAGCGCCGGTTACTCGGACCGGGTCACCCATGTGTCGCTGAACCAGTTCAGCGTCCCGGTGTACGAGCAGATCAAGGTCAAGTGACCCGTCGAGGCGTCACTCCCCAGCCCCGAGCCCTTGACCCCCGCGACCCCCGGAGCCCTTCATGGGACGTTATGTGATCCGGCGGCTGCTGCAGATGATCCCGGTCTTCTTCGGCGCCACACTGCTGATCTTCCTCATGGTGAACGTGATGGGCGATCCCATCGCGGGCCTCTGCGGCGAACGCCAGTGCGATCCGGCGACCGCCGCCCGACTCCGCTCGGAATTCGGTCTCGACAAGCCCGTCTGGCAGCAATACGCGACCTACATGGGCAATGTCTTCACCGGCGACTTCGGCACCGCGTTCAACGGACAGAAGGTCACCGAGCTGATGGGCACCGCCTTCCCCGTCACCATCCGGCTCACCGTCGTCGCGATCGTCTTCGAGATCGTCATCGGTATCAGCCTCGGCGTCGTCACCGGCCTGCGCCGCGGCCGCCCCGTCGACACCGGCGCGCTCATCCTGACCCTGGTCGTCATCTCCATCCCGACCTTCGTCACCGGTCTGCTGCTCCAGCTCCTCCTCGGAGTGCAGTGGGGCGTCATCAAACCGTCCGTCTCCCCTCAGGCGCCCTTCAGCGAGCTCCTCATCCCGGGACTCGTCCTCGCCTCGGTCTCCCTCGCGTACGTCACCCGGCTCACCCGGACCTCGATCGCCGAGAACGCCCGCGCCGACTACGTCCGCACCGCCGTCGCCAAGGGACTGCCCAGGCGTCGCGTCGTGATCCGGCATCTGCTGCGCAACTCGCTGATCCCGGTCGTCACCTTCATCGGTACGGACGTGGGCGCACTGATGGGCGGGGCGATCGTCACGGAGCGGATCTTCAACATCCACGGCGTCGGCTACCAGCTCTACCAGGGCATCTTGCGGCAGAACTCGCAGACCGTCGTCGGCTTCGTCACCATTCTCGTCCTCGTCTTCCTGGCGGCGAACCTCATCGTCGACCTGCTGTACGCCGTACTCGACCCGAGGATCCGCTATGCCTGATCAGACACCGGACGAGGCGATGTCACCGGCCGGATCAGGAGGCGTGATGGACCTCGCCCTGGAGGAGGGCACGACCCTCGAAAAGACACCGGGCGGGCCGGCAGGCACCGGCCCCGCCGAGAAGCCGCGCAGCCTGTGGTCCGACGCCTGGCGGGACCTGCGCCACAACCCGTTCTTCCTCATCTCCGCCCTGATCATCCTCTTCCTGGTGATCATCTCGATCTGGCCGTCGCTGATCGCCGACCAGGACCCCCTCGACTGCAATCTCGGCAAGGCCCAGCAGGGCTCCCAGCCCGGTCATCCCTTCGGCTTCGACGGACAGGGCTGCGACGTCTACACCCGGACCGTCTACGGGGCCAGGAACTCGGTGACCGTCGGCGTCTGCGCCACCCTGGGCGTCACCCTGCTCGGCGGCCTCCTCGGTGGCCTGGCCGGATTCTTCGGCGGCTGGTGGGACTCGGTCCTCTCCCGCCTCACGGACATCTTCTTCGGCATCCCGGTGGTCCTCGGCGGCCTGGTCTTCCTCTCCGTGGTCACCAGCGCCACCGTCTGGCCGGTCATCGGCTTCATCGTGCTGCTGGGCTGGCCGCAGATCGCCCGCATCGCCCGGGGCTCCGTGATCACCGCCAAACAGCACGACTACGTGCAGGCGGCACGGGCGCTCGGCGCCTCCAACACGCGGATGCTGCTGCGCCACATCACCCCGAACGCCGTCGCGCCGGTGATCGTCGTCGCGACCATCGCGCTCGGTACGTACATCTCGCTGGAGGCGACCCTCTCGTTCCTCGGCGTCGGCCTGAAACCGCCCGCCGTCTCCTGGGGCATCGACATCTCCGCCGCGTCCCAGTACATCCGCAACGCCCCGCACATGCTGCTCTGGCCCGCCGGCGCGCTGGCGGTCACCGTGCTCGCGTTCATCATGCTCGGCGACGCGGTGCGCGACGCCCTCGACCCCAAGCTGCGCTGAGGAGCCCACAGCCATGTTGCTCGAAGTGCGCGATCTGCACGTGGAGTTCCACACCCGCGAAGGGGTGGCCAAGGCGGTCAACGGGGTCAACTACTCGGTGGCCGAGGGCGAGACGCTGGCCGTCCTCGGCGAGTCGGGCTCCGGCAAGTCGGTCACCGCACAGGCGATCATGGGCATTCTCGACATGCCGCCCGGGAGGATCGGCGGCGGCGAGATCCTCTTCAAGGACCGCGATCTGCTGAAGATGCGGAAGGACGAGCGACGGAGGATCCGCGGTCAGGAGATGGCCATGATCTTCCAGGACGCGCTCTCCTCCCTCAACCCGGTGCTCAGCGTGGGGGAGCAGCTCGGCGAGATGTTCGTCGTCCATCGCGGGATGTCCCGCAAGGACGCCAGGCTGAAGGCCGTCGAACTGATGGACCGGGTCCGCATCCCGGCCGCGAAGGAGCGCGTGGGCAACTATCCGCACCAGTTCTCCGGCGGAATGCGCCAGCGCATCATGATCGCCATGGCCCTGGCGCTGGAACCGTCGCTGATCATCGCGGACGAGCCCACCACCGCCCTCGACGTGACCGTCCAGGCCCAGGTGATGGACCTGCTGGCCGAGCTCCAGCGCGAGCTGAACATGGGCCTGATCCTCATCACCCACGACCTGGGCGTGGTCGCGGACGTCGCCGACAAGATCGCCGTGATGTACGCGGGCCGGATCGTCGAGGCCGCCCCCGTCCACGACATCTACCGGGCCCCCGCTCACCCGTACACCAAGGGTCTGCTCCGGTCGATCCCGCGCCTGGACCAGAAGGGCCAGGAGCTCTACGCGATCAAGGGCCTGCCGCCCAACCTGCTGCACATCCCGCCGGGCTGTGCCTTCAACCCGCGGTGCCCGATGGCCCAGGAGGTCTGCCGAGGCGAGGTCCCGCCGCTGTTCGAGGTGGCCGAGCACCGTGAGAGCGCCTGCTACTTCTGGAAGGAGACGCTCGATGCACGCTGACCACTGGGGGCGCGAGGAAGCGCGCGAAGGGGGCGGTACGGCCCACGCCCTGCTGGCCGAGGAGCGGGCCGGGTTCCCGGCCGCCGGACGCGAGCCGATCCTGGAGGTCCGCGATCTGGTCAAGCACTACCCGCTGACCCAGGGCATCCTGATCAAGAAGCAGATCGGCGCGGTCAAGGCCGTCGACGGGGTCTCCTTCGACCTGGCGGCGGGCGAGACGCTCGGGATCGTGGGGGAGTCGGGCTGCGGCAAGTCGACCGTGGCCAGGATGCTGGTGCATCTGGAACGGCCGACGGCCGGCGCGATCAAGTACAAGGGCGAGGACATCACCAAGCTGTCGGGACGCGCCCTGAAGGCCGTGCGCCGCAACATCCAGATGGTGTTCCAGGACCCGTACACGTCGCTGAACCCGCGTATGACGGTCGGCGACATCATCGGCGAGCCGTACGAGATCCACCCCGAGGTGGCCCCGAAGGGCGACCGGCGGCGCAAGGTCCAGGACCTGCTGGACGTCGTGGGTCTCAACCCGGAGTACATCAACCGCTATCCGCACCAGTTCTCCGGCGGTCAGCGCCAGCGCATCGGCATCGCCCGCGGCCTCGCCCTGAACCCCGAGATCATCGTCGCCGACGAACCCGTCTCGGCCCTCGACGTCTCCGTGCAGGCACAGGTCGTCAATCTGCTGGACCGCCTCCAGACGGAGTTCGGGCTGAGCTACGTCTTCATCGCGCACGACCTGTCGATCGTCCGGCACATCTCCGACCGGGTCGGCGTGATGTACCTCGGCCGGATCGTCGAGATCGGCACCGACGAGCAGATCTACGAGCACCCCACGCACCCGTACACCCAGGCGCTGCTGTCCGCGGTCCCGGTGCCGGACCCGATGGCCCGCGAGCACCGGGAGCGGATCATCCTGCACGGCGACGTCCCCTCACCCGCCAACCCGCCTTCCGGCTGCCCCTTCCGCACCCGCTGCTGGAAGGCGCGGGAGCGGTGCGAACTGGAAGTGCCGCTGCTGGCGGTTCCGGCGGTCTTCCGGCTGGCGGACACACCCGCCGGACACGATTCGGCCTGCCACTTCGCGCAGGAGAAGCAGGTGGTGCCGCCGGAGGGGCTGCTGGAGACGCCGGGGGAGACGCTGGTGGAGGAGGCCGGGGTGCCACCGCAGACGCGCGAGGACGGGACGAGCGGGGCGGGCACGCCGGACGCCGAGGGCGAGGAGGACGGGCCGCCGCCCTCCGGCAGCAGCCGGGTCGTCTGACGGCCCGCACGGCAACACCGGGGCAACCCGGCCGTCCCACGTCCGATACACGAACGCGTCACCCTGGTCCGCGTACGGCCGTGCGGGTGCCGTGAACCGGCCGGGCGGCCATCAAGTCCCCCCGGCCGGTTGCCCGTTGGTGCATCTTCGTGGCCCGGCTCTTGTCCGGCGGCTGGGGGCGGTGGAGTATCGCTCGGGTGATACTCACACGGTGGGCAAGGGTCACCGGCGCCGTTCTCTGCGTCCTGCTCGCGGTGATGGTCGCGGGCTGGCTCGTACGGGATGTCGCGGCGGTCGACGATCCGGGCCGGTTGTGGCGGTACTGGGCCGGCTACCGCGAAGCACAACTGTCCGCCGTGCCCACCACCTCGGCCGACGACGTGGTGCTGCTCCTGGTGTATGTCGTCGCCGCGTTCGCGGCCCTCCGGTCCGTCGTGGCCGGTACCGCGCTGGTCGCCACCGGAGCGGTCACTCTCGCCGTACGGCTGCCGGCGCTCTGGAACATCGGTGCGTCCCGGATGAACGCCCGGTTCTCCGACGATCTCCGCACCCGCGCCCTGATCTGCGCCTTCGCGGCCCTCGCGGTGGGCATCGCGCTGATCATCACCGCGGGCGCCGGCCGCAGGCCGCCGCACGACTTCTCCGAGCGCACCCCGACCCGGCCGGGCCAGGGTGCGGGTGTGACCGCCTTTCTGCTGCTGGGCGCCTCGGGAGCGGTGGTGATCGCCTGGGAGATCCGCCAGGCGGTGCGGTTCCCCTTCATCTACCCCGACTGGTTCGTGGGCGGGGACCGGCTCCTCCTGGGGCTGATCGACGCACCGCCCGGCTGGAACAACGCGGTCCTCGCGCTGCTCTGTCTGTTCGCGGGGACGGGCGCGCTCTTCCACGCCGTGCACGCACGGCCGTTCGGCCTGATCGCGGCCGGATTCCTGCTGTCCGTCGGGGTGCCGGGAGTGGTCCGCGCCGCGCACTACAAGATGCTGGACCACTTCGCCGATCTGCGGACCGAGGACCAACTCACGCTGCTGAGCTGGTTCTTCGAGATGATCGCCGCGGCGGTGGTACTGATCGTGCTGGCCCGGCGGGGCAGCACGGACGATCCTGCCCCGCCCCACCAGGGCTACGGGCAGGGGTACGGCTTTCCGCGGCCCGGCGGCTTCGGTCCGCCGCCCCCGTCCCAGCCCCCGCCGGGCTGGTGACGGGCGCGGCCGGCGCCGCCCCGCTCAGCTCACCCCCGCAGTCCCAGCGACCGCTTCAGGAAGTCCACCTGGAGCAGCAGCAGATTCTCCGCCACCTGCTCCTGCGGCGTCATGTGCGTCACCCCGCTGAGCGGCAGCACCTCGTGCGGCCGCCCTGCCGAGAGCAGCGCCGACGACAGCCTGAGCGCGTGCGCGACCACCACGTTGTCGTCGGCCAGACCATGGATGATCATCATCGGCCGGGCCTCGTCCGCGGCCTCGGAGAGCCCCTCGTCCGTCAGCACCGAGTTGTGCGCGTACACCTCCGGCTGCTTCGCCGGATCGCCGAGATAGCGCTCGGTGTAGTGGGTGTCGTACAGCCGCTGGTCGGTCACCGGCGCGCCCACCACCGCGGCGTGGAAGACGTCCGGCCGGCGCAGCACGGCCAGCGCCGCCAGATATCCGCCGAACGACCAGCCGCGGATCGCCACCTTGCCGAGGTCCAGCGGGAACCGCCCGGCGAGTGCGTGCAGCGCCTCGATCTGGTCGTCCACGGTGAGGACGAGATTGTTCTTGACGGCCTTCTCCCAGGCCGGCGAACGCCCCGGTGCGCCCCGGCCGTCCGCGACGACCACCGCGAAACCCTGGTCGGCGAACCACTGTGACGTCAGATGCGGATGGTGGGCGGCGAGCACCCGTCGGCCGTGCGGTCCGCCGTACGGGTCCATCAGTACAGGAAGGGGACCGTCCGACTCTTTGTACCCATCGGGGAGCAGCACGGCGCACGGAATTCGCCGTGCGCCCCCCTCGGTGAGACGTACCCGCGCCGACAGAACCGGCTCCTCGGCGAAGCTCGCCACGGTGGCGATCCGCTTGCCGTCCCGCAGGACGTCGGCACGGGCCCCCGGCCGCTCCAGGGAGTGGGAGACCAGCACCGTCACCGCGCCCGCGCGGACGGCCGAATGCACCCCGGCCCCTTCGGAGACCCGTTCGATGCCCAGCTCGTTGACCCGGTACACATGGCTCTCGCCGATCTCCGGCTCCGCGGCCTCCTCGCCCGCCGACGCCGACACCAGGACATCCGAATCACCGATGTCCAGGACCGCCTGGAGCTGCAACTGCGCCCCGGTCAGCAGCCGGTCGCCGACCGCGAGCACCCGCGCCCCGCCCTCGTCCACGATCCGCACGAGCCGCCCGTCCGGCGCCCAGGCGGGCACACCGGGGAAGATTTCCAGCCAGACCGGGTCCTCGTCGACGTGCACCGTCCGGGTCGTACCGGTCTCCGGGTCCACCGCGAGGAACAGCTGACTCTGCTGGTCACGGGCCTGCACGAGGATCAGCGGGGCCCCGGCCGACGACCAGTGCACCTGCGCCAGATACGGGTAACGCGTCCGGTCCCAGACCACTTCGGTGCGGGTGCCGTCCAGGCCCATCACGAAGAGCCGCACCTCGGCGTTGGGAGTCCCCGCCGCCGGATAGGCGACCTCGGCCGGCTTGCGGTCCGGGTGCGCGGGATCCGCGATCCACCACCGCCGCACGGGGCTGTCGTCGACCCGGGCGACCAGCAGCCGGTCCGACTCCGGCGACCACCAGAAGCCCCGCGAGCGCTGCATCTCCTCGGCCGCGACGAACTCCGCGAGGCCGTACGAGACGTTCGGCCCCTCCGGCTCGGCGAGCGCCAGATCGCCGTCGCCCCCGGCGCCCACGACACGCAGCGCGCCCTTCGCGACGTACGCGACGAGGCGCCCGTCCGGCGACGGCCGCGGGTCGATCACCGGGCCGGGCACCGGCAGCGCCCGCGCCGTACCCGCCCGCAACTCCGCGACGTACACCTTCCCGGAGAGCGCGAACGCGGCCAACTCGGCCGCCGCGTCGACCGCGTAGCCGACGATCCCCGAGGAGCCCTCACGGCTGCGCTCGCGCCGGGCCCGCTCCTGGGGCGACAACCGCTCCGCCGAACCGCCCAGCAGCCTCTCGGGGTCGGCGACGACGCGCTCCTCGGGCGTACCGCCCCCGGACAGGTCCAGCACCCACAGCCGTCCTGTCCGGTCCGTGCCGGATCCCGACCGCAGGAAGATCACCCGCTCTCCGTCGGGTGACACGGTGAACGCACGGGGGGCGCCGAGGGTGAATCGCATCGTCCTGGCGTGCTGACGCGGAAATGAGATCTTCTGCGAAGTCATGGGCCCGAACCTAGTGCCCGACCGCCCGGTCGTGCGCCCCTCGTGCTGCTGTGCCCCGATCAATGCGGTACGACGGATAGTTATGATCCGTAGCGCTCGGTGGGTATGAACCTGCTGGCTCCATGTGTGCTGCCCGTCCCGACCGTACTGATGGAGGTGAACCGCCGTGGCACTCTCGATTTCGGCGGTGGTGCTGCTGGCGATCGTCGTCTTCCTGCTGATCCGGAAATCCGGACTGAAGGGCGGACATGCGGTGGTCTGCGCACTGCTCGGTTTCTATCTCGCCAGCTCGTCCATTGCGCCCAGCATCTCGAACCTGACCACGAATGTGGCCGGCATGATCGGAAGCCTCAAGTTCTGAGCCCCGACTCGTCGACGCGGGCGTGGTCGGCCGGGGCCCGGTCGGCGGATCGGGGCCGGGGGTGCGACGCCCGGCACGGCCCGGGGGCGTTCGGCTCGTAGGGTGGTCCCCATGACGGACCATCCAGCCCGGCGTCTGCTCCTGGTGCACGCGCACCCCGACGACGAGTCGATCAACAACGGCGCCACCATGGCCAGGTACGCGGCCGAGGGTGCCCAGGTCACCCTGGTCACCTGCACGCTCGGCGAGGAGGGCGAGGTCATCCCGCCCGGACTCGCCCATCTCGCGGCGGACCGGGACGACGCCCTGGGCCCGCACCGCCGGGGTGAACTCGCTGCGGCGATGAAGGAGCTCGGGGTCACCGACCACCGGCTCCTCGGCGGCCCCGGCCGCTTCCGCGACTCCGGAATGATGGGCGCCGAGCAGAACCACCGCCCCGGCGCCTTCTGGAACGCGGACGTGGACGACGCCGCCGGGTACCTCGTGGAGGTGATCCGCTCGGTGCGTCCGCAGGTCCTCGTCACCTACGACCCCGACGGCGGGTACGGACACCCCGACCACATCCAGGCCCACCGTGTCGCGATGCGCGCCGCCGAGCTCGCCGCCGACCCCGCGTACCGCCCCGGACCGGACGCCCCGCACACCGTCGCCAAGATCTACTGGAACCGGGTGCCCCGCTCGGTCGTCGAAGAGGGCTTCGCGCGCCTGCGGGACACGGCACCGGACGCCTTCCCGGGGATCGCCGCCATCGACGACGTGCCGGGTGTGGTCGACGACGCGAGGATCACCGCGCGGATCGACGGCTCGGCCCATGCCGCGGCCAAGAGCGCGGCGATGCGGGCCCATGTCACGCAGATCGCCGTGGACGGCCCCTTCTTCGCCCTCTCCAACGACCTCGGCCAGCCCGTCCTCACCACCGAGTACTACGAGTTGGTGCGCGGCACCTCCGGAGCCCCGCGAGGGGCACGCGAGGACGACCTGTTCGCCGGCGTACCGGGAGCGGAGCGATGAGCGACGGCAAGCAGCGCGCACCGCGCTCCGGCGCGCCCTCCGGGGGTGTCCCGGCGACCGGCCTGGCCGCCCCCCTCAACCCTGGGCGGATCGCCGCCTACGTGGGCCTGCTCGTCCTCGGCGCGCTCGTCGGGATCGCCGGGGCGCTCGTCCAGGCCGCGTGGTTCCCCGCCGGACTGCTGCTCGCGCTGCTCGCCTGCGCCGGGCTGTTCTACGGCGGGCGCCGCGTCTTCGACACCCAGCTCGGTGCTCTGACACCCGCTGCGGGCTGGCTGATTTCGGTCGTTCTGCTGCTCGGTGGACGGCCGGAGGGCGACTATGTCTTCGGCGATGAGCTGGGCCTCACCCTCTTCATGCTCGGCGGGATGGCCGTCGCTGTGATCTGTGCCACCATGTCGCGGTCGCCCCGACCGGGCGCCGACAGTGGCCGACCTGGCAAGTAATGTGCCACGTCCGATCCCGTAATGCCCCTTGTCCGTTCGTCGGTCATGCGGTCGTTTCCCCCGGTCGCGGGGTGTCTGTCGGCCGCGGCCAGTATGGTGGTTCGCGCGCCGAGCCGTCCCCTGGCCTGCGGCATGGGGGAAGTACGGGCGGTGGAGCCAATCGGGAGAACCTGCTTTGAGTCGTGAAACTGACAGTTCGTCCTCCGGGCCCCAGGGGCGCGGAGGAGCCGCGTACCCCTCGGGGACGCCGCCGTACGGATCCCGCCAGTATCCGTCGCTGCACCCTTCGCAGGACGCCCCGGAGGGGGCCCCGGAGCCTGCGGACCCGCCTCAGTCCGAAGAACCGAGGACCGAGACGACGCTGACGACGCGCATCCGGATCAACATCCCGGGCTCGCGTCCCATCCCGCCCGTGGTCATGCGTACGCCCATGAGCGACGCCGACACCGCCGACGCCGAGCGCACGGGCACCATCCCGCGCCCCGGCCCGCCCGCGCCGAACGGTACGCCGGACGCCTCCGACGCCGC
The DNA here is from genome assembly GCF_043083485.1 of Streptomyces sp. NPDC014727. Taxonomy (NCBI): domain Bacteria; kingdom Bacillati; phylum Actinomycetota; class Actinomycetes; order Kitasatosporales; family Streptomycetaceae; genus Streptomyces; species Streptomyces sp. NPDC014727. The sequence continues at coordinate 476,559 of NZ_JBIBYR010000002.1, forward strand.
ACCGGGCGCCGAGGCGGCAGCCGGTCCGGCGACCACGGAACCGGGCGCCGAGAAGCCGGCCAGGGAGAAGAGCGGCAGCGACTGGTTCGCCCCGCGCAAGGCCCCCGTGAACACCTCGGTCATCGCCACCGGCGGCGCGCCGGGTGGCGCCGACGGCGCCAAGGGTGCCACGCCCGCCCCGCCCCGCGCCGACCTGCCGTACTTCTCGGACGGTCCGCAGCACGCGGGCGGCCAGGACGCGCCCGGCACCGGCGGCAGCGCCCTGGACGAGTTCGGCGCGGGCGGCTCGCGCCCCACGCCGAACCTCGGAGTGCGGACGCCGGGCCCCTCGGGCCCCACCACGGGCCCGGTCACCGGCACCTCGTCCCTCACCCCGAACCTCGACGGACCGGGCGCACCGGGCTCCGGCGGACCCGCGGGCCCGCAGGGTTCCGGCGCCCCCGGTGGCACACCCCCGCGGATGTCCGACGACACGGCCGTGCTGACGCCCCAGTTCGCGGCCCCGGCCGCCGCCGGGCCGGGCGGCAACGTCTCCGGTGACACGCTCACCAGCGGCATCCCCGTCGTTCCGCCGGAGCCCCGCTCCCCGTCCCCGTTCGCGAGCGCGGGCGGCCCCGGCGGCGGACGTCCCGATCTGACGCCCCGTATCGCGGACGACGCGATGGGCACCGGACCGGCGGGGCCCGGCGGTCCGGCCGCTCCGTCGCCGGCCCCCGCCGCGGCGCGCTCCGCGCCGACGCCCGCGCCCGCGAAGAAGGGCCGCTCCAAGCTGGTCCTCCTGTGTGCGGGCATCGTCGGTCTTCTCGGTGTCGCGTACGGCGCCGGGCTGCTGATGAACCACTCCGACGTCCCCAAGGGCACCACCGTTCTCGGCGTCGACATCGGCGGCGGCACGAAGGACGACGGCGTCGCGAAGCTGGACGCCGCTCTCGGCAAGCGCGCCGTGGCACCCCTCCAGCTGTCGGTGGACGGCAAGAACACCGAGCTCGCACCGGACAAGGCCGGGCTCAGCCTGGACAGCCAGGCGACCGTGCGGTCCGCCGCGGGCAGCGACTACAACCCGGTCTCCGTCATCGGGTCCCTCTTCGGCGGCAAGCGCGTCGTCGACCCGGTGATCCCGGTCGACGAGGAGAAGCTCGGTGTCGCGCTGGCGGATCTGGCGGGAGTCTCCGGCTCGGCCGACGACGGCACGATCAAGTTCGAGCCGGGCAAGGCCGTCGCCGTACCCGGCAAATCGGGCAAGACGCTGGACGTCAACCGCTCGATGATCTCGGTGCGTGATGCGTACCGGGCCCAGGTGCAGACCGGCAAGGCGGCCACCGTCCAACTGCCCGTCACCACCCGTGAGCCCACGATCAACCAGGCGGAACTGGACCGGGCGATGAGGGAGTTCGCGAAGCCCGCGATGTCCGGTCTGATCACGATCAAGGCCGGTCCCAAGCAGATTCAGTTCGGCCCGGCCAAGTCGCTGCCGCAGATCCTCACGATGGTGCCGGTCAAGGGTCGGCTGGTCGAGCACTACGACAAGAAGGCCATCGACACCCTGTGCGACGGCGTCTTCAACGGCATCATGATCACCAAGGGCGACGGCAAGCAGCACCAGCTCAGTGCGGACGATGTGGCGCAGGCCATGCAGACCGCGCTGCTCGGCAAGACCACCGCCGAGCGGACGGCCACGATCGACCTGAACGGCAACGGATAACCGCCCCACAGCGGCGAACAGCGCCCCACTCGCCCCGCCCCCGCCCGGATCTCCGGCCGGGGGCGGGGCCGTGTGCGGATCCCTGTGCGTGCGCGGCGGCCGCGTTCCGATGACGGGGCCGTGTTCACGCGCGGGCCCGGCCACGGAGTCATGCGCTCGGCATGACATCTGTCATCCCGATTCCACGATCGGCGACCCTGCCGGGCGGACCCCTCCCTCCGCCACGCTGGACGCATGACAACGACAGCAACCGAGGCCACCGGGGCGAAGACCGCAGCGGTCCGCTTCGACCAGGTCAGCAAGGCGTACGGAGCGGTGCGTGCCGTCGACGGGCTCAGCCTCGACCTGCATCCCGGCGAGACCGTGGCGCTCCTCGGCCCCAACGGCGCCGGGAAGTCCTCCACCCTGGATCTGCTGCTCGGACTGCGCACCGCCGACTCCGGCTCGGTCCGGGTCTTCAACACCACCCCGCAGAACGCCATCGCCGCGGGCCGTGTCGGCGCGATGCTGCAGACCGGCGGCCTGATGGAGGACGTCAAGGTCGAGGAACTGGTCCGCCTCGCCTGCGATCTGCATCCCAGGCCCTACCCGGTGGACGAGGTGCTGTCGCGCGCCGGCATCGCGCAGATCGCCGACCGCATGGTCAACAAGCTCTCCGGCGGGCAGGAGCAGCGCGTACGGTTCGCGCTCGCCACCGCCGGAGCCAACGACCTGATCGTCCTCGACGAGCCGACCACCGGCATGGACGTCACCGCACGCCAGGCCTTCTGGGCCACGATGCGCGAGCAGGCCGAGCAGGGCCGCACCGTCCTGTTCGCGACCCACTACCTGGAAGAGGCCGACGCGATCGCCGACCGTGTCCTCGTCCTCCACAAGGGCCGGCTGCTGGCCGACGGGACCGCCGCCGAGATCAAGGCGAAGGCCGGGGCCCGCCGGATCTCCTTCGAGCTGGACGGTCCGGTCGACGAAGCGGCCCTGCGCGGGCTGCCGTTCCTCGCCACGCTCGACATCACCGGCAACCGGGTCCGTATCCAGTCGCACAATGCCGACGCGACCGTCCACGCGGTCTACGGGCTCGGCCTCTACCCGCGCGAGCTCGAAGTCGCGGGACTCGGCCTTGAGCAGGCCTTCGTAGCCATCACCGAGGCCGAGGAGGCCAGGACCCCGTGAACACCCTCATCAGGCTCGAAGTGACCCGCACCCTGCGGAACAAGAAGTTCATGTTCTTCTCGGTCATCTACCCCTCGGTGATCTATCTGCTGATCTCCGGCACCCGGAACACCACGGACAAGGTCCCGAACAGCGACCTCACCCTCCAGGCCTTCTTCATGGTCTCGATGGCCTCCTTCGGCGCGCTGACCGCCGTCCTCATGGGCAACAGCGAACGCATCGCGAAGGAACGCGAGAAGGGCTGGGTCCGCCAGCTCCGGCTCACCGCACTGCCCGGTCGCGGCTACGTCCTGGCGAAGATCGCCAGCGCCGCGATGGTCACCCTGCCTTGCATCGTCGTCGTCTTCCTGGTCGCCGTCGGCGTCAAGCACGTACGGCTGGACACCTGGCAGTGGTTCGCGCTGACCGGGGTCATCTGGGCCGGTTCACTGGTGTTCGCCGCGCTCGGGGTCGCCATCGGCTACATCGCCAGCGGCGACGCGGTCCGCCCGATCACGATGATCATCTACTTCGGGCTCTCCATCCTCGGCGGCCTGTGGATGCCCAGCGCGACCTTCCCGCAGTGGCTGCAGAACATTTCCGAGTGGCTCCCCACACACGCGTACGCTTCTCTCGGCCAGGCGATCGAGATGGGCGGCTCGCCCCACGCCAAGGACGTCGCCATCCTCTGCGCCTACTTCCTGATCTTCGCGGGCGGCGCGGCCTGGCTCTACCGGAAGGACACTCTGAAGGCGTGAACGACGACGAGACGTCCGTGGGCGTCGGGAGCCCGCCGACGCGACGCCGACAGGTCTGGATCAAGCTGCTCTGGATCGGTGTCTGGCTCGCGTTCATGAGCGCCCCCGTCAAGGACCTCATCGACGGCGACCACCCCGCGTGGGCGACGGCGCTCGGCACCTTCGGTCTGGTGGTGTTCGTCGCGGCGTATCTCGTGCTGGTCTTCCGCCAGACGGCGAAGGCCCTGGACCGGCGCCTCGTCCATTCCGCGATCGCGTTCCTGGGCACCCTCGCCGCCGTCCTCTCCCTGACGCTCGGCAGCGCGTGGCTGGTCCTCTTCGTGTACGTCGCGGTCTCCGTCGGCGCCACCATGCCGTTGCGGACCGCCCGTTGGCTGATCCCCGCCGTCACCGCCGTCCTGGTCGGGATCGGCCTGACCGGCGACCACCCCCGGGAGATCATCACCGCCCTGGTCTTCCCCGCGCTGCTGGGCGGGTTCGCGATGACCGGCGTACGGCAGCTGATCCGTACGACGGTCCAGCTGCGGGAGGCCCGCGCGACCGTCGCCCAGCTCGCCGCCAATGAGGAGCGGCTCAGGCTCGCCCGCGATCTGCACGATCTGCTCGGCCACTCGCTCTCGCTCATCACGCTCAAGAGCGAGCTGGCCGGGCGGATGCTCCCCGACCATCCGGAGCAGGCGGCGGTCCAGGTCGCGGACATCGAACAGGTCAGCCGTCAGGCCCTGGTCGACGTACGCAGCGCCGTCACCGGCTACCGCCGGCCGACCCTCCCCGGGGAGCTGGCCGGAGCCCGTACCGCCCTCGCCGCCGCGGGCATCGCCGCGGACGTACCGGCCGAGGCCCCCGACGACCTCTCCGAGAAGCCGGAGGAGGTGCTCGCCTGGGCGCTGCGGGAAGCCGTCACCAATGTCGTACGTCACAGCGAGGCCCGGCACTGCGCGGTCACCCTCGCCCCGCGTCAGACCCTCGACGGCAGGGTCCTCGAACTCACCGTCGCGGACGACGGCGTCGGGGCCGCGGGGACGAAGCCGGGCAACGGCCTCACCGGCATCACCGAACGCCTCGCCACGGTCGACGGCACGCTGACCACCCGGACCGGCGGCCCCGGTGCCGGTTCCGGATCCGGTAAAGGCTTCACCCTGACCTTGAGTGTGCCGCTCGAATCCGGCCTAGGATCCACGGAATGAGCATGATCAGACTCCTCCTCGCCGAGGACCAGTCCATGGTGCGCGAGGCCCTCGCGGCACTCCTCGGCCTGGAACCCGACATCGAGGTGGTGGCCCAGGTCGCCCGCGGGGACGAGGTGCTGGCCGCAGCGCACGAGCACCGCATCGACGTGGCGCTCCTGGACATCGAGATGCCGGGCATGACCGGCATCGACGCGGCGGCGGCCCTGCGGCGCGAACTCCCGGCCGTGAAGGTCGTCGTCGTCACCACCTTCGGCCGTCCCGGCTATCTGCGCCGGGCCATGGAGTCGGGCGCCGACGCCTTTTTGGTGAAGGACGCCCCCGCGGCCCAACTGGCAGCGGCGGTGAGGAAGGTGCTCGCCGGGGAGCGGGTCATCGATCCCACCCTCGCGGCGGCGGCCCTCGCCGACGGGGCGAGCCCGCTCACCGACCGCGAACGCGACGTGCTGCGCACGGCGGCGGACGGCTCCACCAACGCGGAGATCGCGGACGCGCTCCACCTCTCGCAGGGGACGGTCCGCAACTACCTCTCCATGGCGATCCAGAAGATGGCGGCCCGCAACAGGGCCGAGGCGGTCCGCATCGCCCGCGAGAAGGGCTGGCTGTAGCGACGTGCCGGGGCCCGGCACGGACGCCGTTCGTCGCGGCGGTCAAGGGCGACGGTCTGGTGTGACGGCTTGCCTGCGGGGGCGCACACCCCCGCACGGTGAGTCCGTCAGTCCGTCAGCGTCTCGCTGAAACGGGACGGGCCGCCGGGGGCGCCGAGCGTGGCCGCGCCGAACGAGACGGAAGGCTCGATGCACCGCCCCAGTTGACGGCCAGAACCGTGCCCTTGTCGCCGTCGGGCGTGGTCGCCCAGAGCCGGCCGACCAGATCCGCGTAACCGTCACCGTTCAGATCGCATTGAAGTCGTCATGCAGACGCTTGGTGCTCGGCGTGCTCGGCGTGCTCGCCGTGCTCGCCGCGGGGGTGGTCGGCTCTGTCGTGGCGTGGCCGAGGGGCGCCGCGACGGCTCCGGCGACCAGGGCGATGCCGGTTGCGATCGTCAGGCGGCGTCGGTGGGAGAGTACGAGCACGTCGCTCAACTCCGTTGCTCATGAGGCCGGTCGGGGCGGCAGGAGTTCAGGTTCCTGTCGCCCCGTACGACCTCACGGCCCGGCGGATGGTTGTATCCCGGCGTCCGGCCGCCGACCGGCCGTCAGTCGCTCTTGGGGGATTCGAGGTGGGCGAAGGCCACCACGTTGTCCTCGTAGTCCTTGACCGTCTTGTTGTACGGGCCACCGCAGGTGATCAGACGCAGCTGGGCGGACGGGGTGTCGGCGTAGACGCGCTTGTCAGGGAAGTTCGCCTTGCTGAACGTCTCGACGGTGTCGACCTTGAACGTGGCGATCGAGCCGTCGGCGCGGGTGATGTCGACCGAGGCGCCCGGCTTGAGGAACTGAAGCTGCAGGAACACGGCCGGACCCGTCTTCGTGTCGACGTGGCCCGCCACGATCGAGGCGCCGCGCTCGCCGGGGGTGACGCCGTCCTTGAACCAGCCCACGAGGTTGGGGTCGGTGGCGGGCGGCGGGTTCAGCCGGCCGTCGGCGCCGATGCCCAGGTCGGTGAAGGGTGCGTTGACGGCGATGGACGGAATCTGCAGCCGTGTGGGGGCCGAACGCGCCATCGCCGGGCCGACGGGCGGCTCCGACGGGGTGACGGGAGGTGGCGCGGCATGGGAGCCGAGGATCTCGGGCGCGGGCATGGCGGGCGCGACGGCAGCGGGCGGGGGCGGCGCTTTGTCGTCGACCGAGGCGCCGAAGGAGTTGTAGATGAGGAGCATGCCGAGCCCGGCTGTCACGGCGGGCCACATCAAGGCGCGGCCTAGTGTGGTTCCGGGGGCGGGCCGGGTGGGGGTGGAACCGGGCGACTGCGGCGCGGCCATGGGAACGTGCCTTTCACTTGCGCGGTGTCGGAGGAGGGGGAGCTGGAGCTCGGCCGGTGTCGACCGGTGGGGAAACGAAGGCGCCGCGGCCGCCGCCCCGGGGGACGACGGCCGCGACAGTGTGATGACCGGCTGAGGTCTGGGCCCGGTCAGGCGATCGCGCCACCCGACGACTGACGGCGGCGCAGCTTGTACGCGCCGACGCCGACGCCACCGAGCAGCAGCGCCGAGCCGGCGGCCAGGCTGCCACCGGTCATCGCCATCCCGCCGCCACCGGCGTGGACGCCGCCACGGGGCTTGCCCTCGCCACGGCCGCCGCCGTAGTCGCCGCCACGGCCGCCTTCGTCGCCACCGCGACCGCCTTCGTCGCCGCCGCGACCGCCCTCGTCGCTGGTGGTGACCCGGGCCATGAAGCCGCCACCGGCGTGGACGCCACCGCGGGGCCTGCCCTCGTCGCGGCCACGGTCTCCGCCGCGCCCGCCCTCGTCGCGGCCACGGTCTCCGCCGCGCCCGCCCTCGTCGCGGCCACGGTCTCCGCCACGGCCACCCTCGTCGTCGCCACGGCCGCCGCCGTAGTCGCCGCCGCGACCGCCTTCGTCGTCACCGCGACCGCCTTCGTCGTCACCGCGACCGCCTTCGTCGCCGCCGCGACCGCCCTCGTCGCCGGCGATGATGCCGGCCATGAAGCCGCCACCGGCGTGGACGCCGCCACGGGGCTTGCCCTCGCCACGGCCGTGGTCGCCGCCGCGGCCACCTTCGTCACGGCCGCCACGGTCGCCGCCGCGGCCGCCCTCGTCGTGACCACCTCGGCCACCCTCGTCGTGACCACCGCGGCCGCCCTCGTCACGGCCACCGCGGCCACCCTCGTCACGGCCACCTCGGCCGCCCTCGTCGCCGGCGTTGATGCCGGCCATGAAGCCGCCACCGGCGTGGACGCCACCGCGGGGCCCGCCTTCGTCGCGGCCACCGCGGTCTCCACCGCGACCGCCTTCGTCGCGGCCACCGCGGTCTCCACCGCGGTCGCCGCCTTCGTCGCGGCCACCGCGGTCTTCGCCGCGACCGCCTTCGTCACGGCCGCCGCGGTCTCCGCCGCGATCGCCGCCTTCGTCCCGTCCGTGGTCGTCGCGCGAGGACGTTGCGCCGTTGTTGGGCCCTGAGTCCGCCGCCGTGACCATGGCGTAGGCGGAGGGGCCGGTGATGGCGAGGACCGCTGTGACAGCGGCCGAAGCGAACAGTGTGCGGGCAGAGCGCATCTGAACACATTCCTTCCGCCGCGACTGCGAAGAGCGACCGGCTGTCGACTCAGTGTGAAGCAGTGGCGACGTGATCCACCGTCAGTCAAAGTGCGGGTCCGCGCCATCGGGGAGCGCCGCATTGGAGCTACGCCCTCGGCCCTTCGGGTGGCGAAGTGCCGATAATCACCCGTTGGACTGCACGCGGTGCCGCGCGAGGTTTGGGTGGTGCCCTGCCACCCGTTTGCTCGCACGGCGCCACCGCCGGACGGCCCGGCTCCCGGCCGGGGGCGATCGCTCGGATCGGCGTGAACACCGCCTGGAGCAGAGGGAGTTCGGATGGTGCTCTCGGTGCGTACGGTGAGGTGCCCAGGCGTGACGTCCGATGGGGTGCCGTCGGCAACCACCCCTCGAATCCGCGTGGCGGTGCTTGCGGGCCGGCGACACGCCGAAAGCAACGGCCACCGCCGCGCCGTGATGCTTGTCGACCGCCTCGCCGCCCGGCTCCGTATCGGCCCGCTCCCTGGAGCCGGGCCATGGCCGAGGTGATCGGCGCGGTGGTACGCCAGAGGCTGACCGGCTACCGGGATGCCTGGACGGAGGGCGGGCTGTCGCCGGAGGACCTCGGTGTCGTCGAATGCGGCGCCAACGACCCCGCCGCCCGCCGGGCGGTCCGCGGACCGCTCTCCCGCCGCGGCCCGCGGCCGACCGCCCTGGAACTGCCCACCCGTCTCGTCGTCCGTTCCAGCACCGCCGCCGCCCCGGAAGCGGAGTGAGCGACCGCCGACGGTGAAGCCGCCGGTAAATCGGTTGTCGTGCGGGGAGACACCTGCTGTACTCCCCGCAGCAGTCGACCGGCCGAGGAGAAGACCATGCGCGGAACTCTCATGTTCATTCAGACGGAAATCGCCACCGCTCTCGAATACATGGAGTTTCGTGCACACGCTGAATCTGGGAATTCTGGCGCATGTCGACGCCGGTAAGACGAGCCTGACCGAGCGGCTGCTCCACGCCGCCGGTGTCATCGACGAGATCGGCAGCGTCGACGACGGGAACACCCAGACCGATTCGCTGGCCCTGGAACGGCAACGCGGCATCACGATCAAATCCGCCGTCGTCTCGTTCGCCATCGACGACATCACCATCAATCTGATCGACACACCCGGGCACCCGGATTTCATCGCCGAGGTGGAACGGGTGCTGAATGTGCTCGACGGCGCCGTGCTGGTCGTCTCCGCGGTGGAGGGCGTCCAGGCGCAGACCCGCGTTCTGATGCGGACGCTGCGCCGCCTGCGCATTCCGACGCTCATTTTCGTCAACAAGGTCGATCGCGGTGGCGCGCGGGAGGAATCCGTCCTGCGCGCCATCTCCGAGAAGCTGACCCCGGCCGTCATCGCCATGGGATCGGTCGACGGGGCCGGTGGCAGGGCCGTCCGCTGCGTGCCGTACACCGCCGCCGACGCGGACTTCACGGACCGGCTGACCGAGCTGCTCGCCGATCACGACGACGCGCTGCTGGCCGCCTACGTCGAGAGCGCGGTGGCCCTTCCGTACGGCAGGCTGCGCGAGGCGCTGTCGGCGCAGACCGGGCGGGCGCTGGTGCATCCGGTGTTCTTCGGCTCGGCGATCACCGGGGCCGGAGTGGACGCCCTGATCAACGGGATCAAGGAGCTGCTGCCGGTGAGCGAGGGCGATGCGGATGGGCCGGTCACGGGCACCGTCTTCAAGGTGGAGCGGGGTCCGGGCGGCGAGAAGATCGCGTACGTGCGGATGTTCTCGGGCACGGTACGCATCCGCGACCGGCTGCCCTTCGGCCGATGCGAAGGAAAGCACGGCGACGGAGAGGGCGAAGGAAACGGGAAGGGCGGGGGAAAGCGGGGCGAAGGGAAGCGGGACGACGGGCGCGGCGAGGGGAAAGTGACCGGGATCAGTGTCTTCGACCGCGGTGCGGCCGTATCGGAGCCCTCGGTCGGCGCGGGCCGGATCGCGCAGCTCCGGGGCCTCGGTGACATCCGGATCGGCGATACGGTCGGCGAACCGGGGACGAGCGTGCCGGACCGCTGGTTCGCCCCGCCGACACTGGAATCGGTCGTGGTCCCCTGTCCTCCGGCGAGCAGGGGCGAGCTGCATTTCGCGCTGGCGCAACTCGCCGAGCAGGACCCCTTGATCAATCTACGTCAGGACGACATCCGGAAAGAGGTGTCCGTCTCGCTCTACGGCGAGGTGCAGAAGGAAGTCATCCAGGCGACGCTGGCCGATGAATTCGGAATCGACGTCACCTTCCGCGAGACCACGACCATTTGTCTGGAGCGGCCGAACGGCAGCGGTTCGGCGTACGAGGTCGGCGACCAGGATCCCAATCCCTTTCTGGCGACCATCGGCCTTCGCGTCGATCCCGCCCCGATCGGAAGCGGTATCGAATACCGGCTGGAGGTGGAACTGGGATCGATGCCGTTCTCCCTGATGAGGGCGGTGGAGGAGACCGTCGGCGAGACCCTGCGCCAGGGAATTCACGGCTGGCAGGTCACCGATTGCGTCGTCACCATGACGCATTCCGGCTACTGGCCCCGGCAGAGCCATTCCCACGCCGTCTTCGACAAGAGCATGTCGAGTACCGCCGGGGACTTCCGCAATCTGACCCCGCTGGTCCTCATGAGCGCGCTGGAGCAGGCCGGCACCACGGTGTACGAGCCGATGCACCGCTTCCGCCTGGAATTCCCCGCGGACCTGCTCGGCCCGCTCCTGCCCGTACTCGCACACCTGCGGGCCGTCCCCGGCACACCGGCCGTGCGGGGTGCGGCGTGTGTGCTGGAGGGAGAGATCCCGGCGGCCCGGATCCATGAGCTGCAACAGCAGCTTCCGGCCCTGACGCGTGGCGAAGGGGTCCTGGAGTCCGACTTCGACTGCTACCGGGCCGTCGTCGGTACGGTCCCGGACCGGCCGCGCACCGACCGCAATCCGCTCAACCGCAAGGAGTACCTGCTGCAGACGGTACGCAGGATCGCCGCACCAGGGGATTGACACCGGCCCGGCACGGCCGGAACGGCCCGGCAGGGTCCGCCGCCCGCGTGCCGGGCCGGTCCGGCGCCTTCCCGCCCGTGCCCGTACCTGCCCGGACCTGCGCGGCTCCCGTTCCGCCCCGTCGTAGGGCACCCTGGGCTGCCGCGCGGGCCCCGGCGGCCCGCCCTGCACCGGGCCGCGTACCTGCTCCACACCCACCAGCAGCTGGCCTCCCGCGGTGTGCTGGTCGTCGGTCCCAACCCCACCTTCATCGGGTACATCGGACAGGTCCTGCCCGGCCTCGGTGAGAACGGCGTGCTGCTGTCCACCGTCGGAGAGCTGTACCCGGGGGTCCGGGCCGACCGCTCCGAGGAGCCGGAGACAGCCGAGCTCAAGGGCTGTGCGGAGATGGCGGCCGTGATCGCGGCGGCGGTACGGGACCGGCAGGTACCGGCGGGCACGACGCTCGAAGTCGAGTTCGACGGCGATGTCGTTCGCCTCGGCCATGAGGAGTGCCTGCGCGCCGCCGACACCGCCCGCGCGACCCGGTTGCCGCACAACCTCGCCGCGCCCGTCTTCCGGCGCGAGATGGTGACCGAGCTCGCCCGGCACTCCGTGGCGGCCACGGGCCGCGCTCGACGCCCTGTGGCCGCCGCTCACCCCGCAGCAGCTCCTCAGTTCAGCAACGACCGTGCCGCCCGTGCCCGCTGCCGGATCGCTTCCGCCGCCTCGGGTTCGACCCCCTCGACCACATCCGCGTACTCCTCCATCTCCGCGGCCCCGCGCGCGAACTGCCCGCTCTGAACGAGCAGCTGGGCCCGCTCGTAGCGCAGCCGGGCCGGATGCGAGGGAAGCAGCAGCGAGAGGTCCACCGCCCACAGCGCGACATCCGTCCGTTCCGGACGGGCCGCCGCCCAGGCCCTGATGTTGTTCAGGATCCGCAGCACGATCTCCAGAGGCCGCGCGGGCACCAGCATCGACTCGTCGAGCGGTTCCCCGGTCGCCCCCGCCACCAGCAACTCCGCGTCCTGCCCGGTCATCGGCCGGCCGCCGTCGAAGGGGTCGGCCAGCACCCGCTCGGCCGGGTCGCCGAACCCGACGACGAAATGACCGGGCAGTGCCACCCCGTACACCGGCGCGCCCGCCCGCCGCGCCACCTCGATCCACACCACGGACAGCAGGATCGGCAGCCCGCGCCGCTGCCGCAGCACCTCGTGGAGCAGTGACGAACCGAGCCGGTGGTAGTCCGCCGACGAGCCCGCGAAGCCGCACCGCTCGCCGAGCAGTTCCGCCAGGGCCGAGGCCCACTCGCGGCCGCCCCGCATCCCGTACGGAAGCCGGCCCGCCAGATCGTCCAGTTCGATCTGCGCCGCGTCGATCCCCCGCGCGTCCAGCGCGGGGTCGGCCACCGCGGCCAGCAGCAGGCAGAGCAACGCGAGGTCCGGCCGTTCGGCGCGCGCCTCCTCGGCGAACCGGCTGCGCGGATCCTCCCTCTCGGGGTTCATGGGATGCCTGCCTCCGTCACGCCGGCCGGAAGTGGTGATACCGATGATGGACCGCGAACCCCATGCCCTCATAGAGCGCCCGCGCCCCCTCGTTGTCCGTCTCCACCTGCAGCCACGCCGCCGACGCGCCCTCGCCCAGGGCCTTGCGGGCGAGCGCGGTCATCACGGCGGTGGCGAGCCCTCGGCGCCGCTGCGCGGGATCGACCTCGACGGCCATGAACCCCGCCCATCGCCCGTCCACCACGCACCGTCCGATCGCTGCGGGCGCCGCATCCCCGGCGTCACCGGGCACGGAGGCGAACCACACCGAAGGGCCGCCGCGCAGCACCTCCAGGACGTGCGGTCCCGGTCTCTCGAAGCGCTGACAGCGGGAGAGCCACGCCTCGTCGAGATCCCGGCTCAGCCGTACCCCCGACACATCGGCGTCCAGATCACCGATCGGCGCCGCCGCGGCGATCCGTACCTCCGCCGTCACCTCACGCAGCCATCCGCGCTCCTCCAGCTCCGCGCAGAGCCGCTCCTGGGTGCCCTCGGCGCCGGTCGCGGCCTGGATGTACGCGGGCAGACCGCGCTCCTCGTACCACCGCCGGACGCGCCGGAGTGCCTCGTCGAGCGGTATGCCCGGATCGCCGAGCGGCAGGACGGAGTTGGCGCGCCGGGTGAACCCCTTCGCGGCGCGCAGCTGCCAGTCGCCCAGCGGCTCGCTCTCCACCGGCGGCCAGGCGCGGGCACAGACCCGCGCGAGTTCGTCGAAGGAGGCCGCGGGGCCGCGCCGCCGGGCCGGCGCGGCGGGTACGACCTTGCCCGCCACCAGCGTCGATTCCGTGATACGGACGGAGTCACCGTTCTTCGTTGTGATCGACAGCACACCACTGTCCCACGATGTGAGAACACCAACCGTGTCGGTGAACTTCGCTCCTTGCGGGCCACGCTCGGTCACGCGCCGGACTGATACACGTTTGCCCACGTCAGCCGCTGTAATTCGGACTTCGAGTTGTCCGCCGATGGTGAATTCCACAGCTCTCTCAGCCCCTCCTGTTCGGTTCGTGCCCGGGAACGGAGATACTAGGGGCGGGCATCGACGACGCCGCGCTCCCGCGCGAGAGCCAACGCCCTACCGAGGAGGAACGACAGCGTGACCTACGTCATCGCGCAGCCTTGTGTCGACGTGAAGGACAAGGCCTGCATCGAAGAGTGCCCCGTCGACTGCATCTACGAGGGCCAGCGGTCCTTGTACATCCACCCGGACGAATGCGTCGACTGTGGAGCCTGTGAGCCGGTGTGCCCGGTCGAGGCGATCTTCTACGAGGACGACACCCCGGAGGAGTGGAAGGACTACTACAAGGCGAACGTCGAGTTCTTCGACGACCTCGGGTCGCCCGGTGGTGCCTCCAAGCTGGGCCTGATCGAACGCGACCACGCGTTCATCGCCGCGCTGCCGCCGCAGAACCAGTAGTCAGCGGCAGGCACGTGCGTCGCCCCGGTCCCGTACGGCTCGTCACCGTGCGGGACCGAGGCGTTTCCACGGCCGAGCGGCCCGAGTAACGACCTCGCCCACGATTGGCACCGCGACGCCGCTGACAATCGTGGGGAGGTCGTAACCCCCGTACGAGAAAGCAGAGATCCGTGTCCGCAGTCTCCTCCCGTCTCCCGGTCTTTCCCTGGGACAAGCTCGCGCCCTACAAGTCGACGGCCGCCGCCCACCCGGACGGCATCGTGGACCTGTCCGTCGGCACGCCCGTCGACCCGGTGCCCGAGCTGATCCGGCGGGCGCTCGTCGCCGCGGCGGACAGCCCCGGCTATCCGACGGTGTGGGGGACCGCCGAACTGCGTGACGCGATCACGGGCTGGGTGGAGCGGCGGCTCGGCGCGGTCTCCGTGGCGCACGAGAACGTCCTGCCGGTCGTCGGCTCCAAGGAGCTGGTGGCCTGGCTGCCGACCCAGCTGGGTCTCGGCGCGGGCGACAAGGTGGCGTATCCGCGCCTGGCCTACCCGACGTACGAGGTGGGCGCCCGGCTCTGCGGCGCCGAGCCCGTGGTCTACGACGACCCGACCGAGCTCGACCCGGCCGGCCTGAAGCTGCTCTGGCTCAACTCGCCGTCCAACCCGACCGGTCGCGTCCTGGCCAAGGACGACCTGACCCGGATCGTCGCCTGGGCGCGCGAGCACGACGTGCTGGTCTTCAGTGACGAGTGCTACCTGGAACTGGGCTGGGAGGCCGAACCCGTCTCCGTACTGCACCCCGACGTCTGCGGTGGCACGTACGAGGGCATCGTCGCCGTCCACTCGCTCTCCAAGCGGTCCAACCTGGCCGGGTACCGCGCGGCCTTCGTCGCGGGCGACGCGGCCGTGCTCGGCGAGCTGCTGCTGATCCGCAAGCACGGCGGAATGATGACGCCGGCCCCGGTCCAGGCGGCGACGGTCGTGGCGCTCGGCGACGACGAGCACGTCGCCGAGCAGCGGACCAGGTACGCGGAGCGGCGCGCGGCCCTGCGCACGGCGCTGGAGGCCCACGGCTTCCGCGTCGAGCACAGCGAGGCGAGCCTCTACCTGTGGGCGACCCGGGACGAGCCGTGCTGGGAGACCGTGGCGTACCTCGCGGAACTCGGCATTCTGGTGGCGCCCGGCGACTTCTACGGGCCGGCCGGTGACCGCTTCGTACGCGTGGCGTTCACCGCGACGGACGAGCGGGTGGCGGCCGCGGTCGAGCGGCTGGCCTGACAGTCCGGCGATCACCCGCGCGGGGCCCCGGGAGTGGGCACTCCCGGGGCCCCGCGCGTATGTCGTGCCGACGGATCGGGTCAGCCGACCGGCAGGCCGTTCGTGGGCAGACCGCCCCGGCTCGCGGCACCGGTGGCGCCGCCGAGGACCTCGCCCGCGCTGCCCGCCGCACCCCCGGCGGCGTTCTGGACGGCGGGGGCCGCCTGGGAGCCGGCCTTGCCGACGGTCTTGTCCGCGGCCGGGAGGGTCGTACCGACGATCTTGCCGCCGGTCTCGCCCGCCGCCTTGGTGCCCTGCTGGGACGCGCCGTCGACCGTCCTGCCGAGGCCGGTGCCGTCGACGGTGGTCAGGCCGCCGAGCTCCGGGGTCTGCGGGAGCGCCGCGGCACCTGCGGATCCGGCCGCACCGACCACGGGGGCCGCACCCGCGGCGATCAGCAGCGCGGCACGGGCGATCCGGCGGGTCAGGGGGAGGGACATGATGCTCCTTCGACGGGATGAGGAATCGGTCAGTCCGTTGACCGGACGCAATGACAACCGTCGAAAGGGTGGGGGAGGTTGCGGTGGGACGAGGCAAAGAGTCGGCAATGCGTCACATAATCCGCAACGGATGAAGCCGGGCAGACGCCGCATTCCTGAACGGCCCGATGAACCGCCGCTCCCCTTTGTCCTCAAGAGAATTCGGGGGTGGGGGAGAGGTGGCGAGGGCGCCGGGCGACGGGCCGTCCCGGAGTGGCTGGATGACGCCTGAGGGGGATCGTCCCTACTGGTGTGCGAGCCGTATGCGGACCTCGGTGGTGCCCGATTCCGTACGGTCCGTCCGCCAGCCCGACCCGGCCTCCCACACCCGGCCCGCGTACGCGACCTCGTCCAGGCGGAGCGCCTCGGACCGTGCGACCGCCCAGTGCGCGAGCTCCCAGCCGCGCCGCGCCGGGTCCACGGTCCCCGAGGCGCGGGACGCCCGCACCGGCACCGAGACCGTGCTCGTCGCCGCCGGACCGGCCGCGCCCTTCCCGTCCTTCGTCGACGGCGCCTTCGCGGGCAGCACGTCCTTGCCGAACGCGCGTACCAGCTCCGCCCGCACCTTTGCCGCATCGGCCGTCGCGGCCGTGGCCCGCGGCGGCGCGCAGTTCAGCGCGGCGGGGGTGCGGCCGGTCAGCGCCGCCGCCAGCAAGGCCGCGTCCGGCTCGTGCTTCGCGTACGCCTGCGGGTAGCCGCTGCGCTGGACCCGCTGTGCGGCGACCGTCAGCGGCAGCCGCGAATAGCCGGGGACCTCGGCCAGATGCCGGTAGAACTCCCCCGAGGAGTAGACCGGGTCGAGGATCTGCTTCCCGGTACCCCAGCCCTGCGAGGGGCGCTGCTGGAACAGCCCCAGCGAATCCCGGTCGCCGTGCTCGATGTTGCGCAGCCCGGACTCCTGCAACGCGGTCGCCAGCGCGATCGTCACCGCGCGCTCCGGCATCCCGCGCGAGGTGCCGACCGCGGAGATCGTCGCGGCGTTCGAGGCCTGCTCCGGGCTCATCCGGTAGGTGCGGCCCTTGCCGGCCGAACCGTCGGCGGATTCCACGGTGCACCCTTCGAGGACCATGGTGCCGGATATGTACTGCACGGTCAGATAGCCGCCGAGGGCGGCGAGCACGACAAAAGCGGCCGCGATACGGGAGAGGCGGCTGCGGCTGGTGTGTCGGCGGGTGGGGGAGACGGTCCGGGGCACGGAGCCACCGTACTGGAGTGCTCCGCAGGGGCCGAGGGCCCAGTCCCTCCGGCCCGTTCCCGCCGGTCCGTTCCCCTTCCATTAGGGTCGGTTCATGCCCGAAAGCACGCTTGACCTCACCCTGGACGGCCCGGCGCTGACCGCCCGGCTCGTCGACTTCCCCTCGGTCAGCGGTCAGGAGAAGGAGCTCGCCGACGCGATCGAATCGGCGCTGAGCACCCTGCCGCATCTGACCGTCGACCGGCACGGCAACAACGTCGTGGCCCGGACGAACCTGGGCCGGGCCGAGCGGGTCGTGCTCGCCGGGCACATCGACACCGTGCCGATCGCCGACAACGTCCCGTCGCGGCTCGACGACGACGGCGTGCTGTGGGGCTGCGGCACCTCCGACATGAAGTCGGGCGTCGCCGTCCAGCTGCGGATCGCCGCGACCGTGCCCGAGCCCAACCGCGACCTCACCTTCGTCTTCTACGACAACGAAGAGGTCGCCGCGCACCTCAACGGGCTCGGCCACATCGCCGACGCCCACCCCGACTGGCTGGCGGGCGACTTCGCGGTCCTTCTGGAGGGCTCCGACGCCGAGGTCGAGGGCGGCTGCCAGGGCACCTTGCGGGTCTTCCTGCGCACGGAGGGGGAGCGGGCCCACTCCGCGCGCGGCTGGATGGGCTCCAACGCCATCCACGCCGCCGCTCCGGTCCTGGCCCGGCTCGCCGCGTACGAACCGCGCCGCCCGGTCATCGACGGGCTGGAGTACCACGAGGGTCTGAACGCAGTCCGGATCGAGGGCGGCGTCGCCAACAACGTCATCCCCGATGCCTGCACCGTCGTCGTGAACTACCGGTACGCCCCCGACCGCACCGCCGAGGAGGCGCTGGCCCACGTCCACGAGGTCTTCGCGGACTGCGGCGTCGTCGAATTCACCGTCGACGACCACTCGGGAGCGGCCATGCCCGGCCTCTCCCACCCGGCGGCCAAGGCGTTCATGGCGGCGGTCGGCGGTACCGCCCGGCCCAAGTTCGGCTGGACCGACGTCTCCCGTTTCGGCTCTCTCGGCGTCCCGGCGGTGAACTACGGCCCCGGCGACCCGCTCTTCGCGCACAAGCGCGACGAGCACGTGGTGGTCGAGCGGATCACCCACTGCGAGGAGCGGCTCCGCTCCTGGCTCACCGGCTGACCCACGGCATTCGCCTGTCCGTAACCTCCGTGGATCTACCCTGACCTGACACGGATGGTCATCGCCGGTGGCCATCGATCGTCGTCGGAGGGAGCGGATCATGGGCAACCCCGAGGGAGCGCACGTCCCCGAGGAGCAGCGGCTCGGACCGGTACTGCGCCGCAGGGAACAGGTACAGCCCGGCACCACCGATCAGCGGCTGCTGGACACCGAGGGCGACTCCGAGTGGGTGCACACCGACCCATGGCGGGTGATGCGCATCCAGTCGGAGTTCGTCGAGGGATTCGGCGCCCTCGCCGAGCTGCCGAGCGCCATCAGCGTCTTCGGCTCGGCCCGCAGCAAGGCCGGCGGGCCGGACTACGAGGCGGGTGTACGCATCGGCAAGGCCCTGGTGGAAGCCGGCTTCGCGGTGATCACCGGGGGCGGACCCGGGGCGATGGAGGCGGCGAACAAGGGGGCGCGGGAGGCGAAGGGCGTCTCGGTCGGCCTCGGCATCGAGCTGCCCTTCGAGTCGGGTCTCAACCCGCACGTCGACATCGGGGTCAACTTCCGCTACTTCTTCGTCCGCAAGACGATGTTCGTGAAGTACGCCCAGGGCTTCGTCGTCCTGCCCGGCGGCCTCGGCACGCTGGACGAACTCTTCGAGGCCCTCACTCTCGTCCAGACGGGCAAGGTCACCCGCTTCCCGATCGTGCTGTTCGGCACGGCGTACTGGAGCGGGCTGGTGGACTGGCTGCGGGACACGGTGGTGGCGCAGGGCAAGGCGTCCGAGCACGACCTGCTGCTGTTCCACGTCACGGACGACGTGGACGAGGCGGTCGACCTCGTGACGAAGGAGGTCGGCCGGTAGTCCGGGCCGCCGCGGCGATCGAGGAGCGGGGGCCGGGCGGCCTCCCGGGCAGGGGGCGGGTGCCCGGCCCTCTCCGGGCGGCCGCCCGCCCTGCTCCGCCGCCCGTCCTGTTGCGCCGCCCGCGTCCCGGCTACGCGAGCCCTCGCCGGGCGACCGCCGGTTCCCGGTGCCCCGCGATGGAGGCCACCATGTCCAGCACCTGCCGCGTCTCCGCCACCTCGTGCACCCGGTACACCTGTGCCCCCAGCCACGCGGAGACGGCCGTCGTCGCCAGTGTCCCGATCACCCGTTCCTTCACCGGCCGGTCGAGCGTCTCGCCGACGAAGTCCTTGTTGGACAGCGAGACGAGGACCGGCCACCCGGTCTCGGTCATCTCGCCGAGCCGACGCGTCGCCTCCAGCGAGTGCCGGGTGTTCTTCCCGAAGTCATGACCGGGGTCGATCATGATGCCGTCCGGCCGCACGCCCAGCTCGACCGCCCGCTCGGCCAGTCCCACCGTCACCCGCAGGACGTCCGCCATCACGTCGTCGTAGGCGATCCGGTGCGGCCGGGTCCGCGGCTGGGCGCCGCCCGCGTGCGTGCACACCAGACCGGCGCCGTACCGCGCGGCGACCTGCGCGAGCTTCGGGTCGACGCCTCCCCACGCGTCGTTCAGCACATCCGCCCCGGCTTCGCAGACCGCCGCGCCGACGTCGTGGCGCCAGGTGTCGACACTGATCACCACGTCCGGGTGGCGGCGCCGCACCTCGGCGACGAACCCCACCGTGCGACGGGCCTCCTCCTCGGCGGTCACCTCTTCGCCGGGGCCCGCCTTCACGCCCCCGATGTCGACGATCGCCGCGCCGTCCGCGACGGCCTGCTCGACCCGGGCGAGCGCCGGCTCGTCCCGGAACGTCGCGCCCTGGTCGTAGAAGGAGTCCGGGGTACGGTTCACGATCGCCATGATCACCGGCTCGTGCGCACCGAATTCACGTCGGCCCAGCCTGAGCGCACCGCTTCGCATCCCGTGTTTCTCCTCTGGTAGATCGCCCTGTGGGTCGCCTGCGACCCTAACGACCTGGTGCACGATAGCGAGCGGGATCCCGGCGTCATGCGACTCCGCCTCCGGCGTTGTCGTCGGTCGAGGACGTTCCGCGTCGCCTCCCTGTCCTGGGGGAGGCCGTGGCTGTCAGTACCGCATGGCACGATCGGAGCCGGACAGGTTTCCGCTCCCGGGGAGATGCGCGTGTTCTGGTTCTTGCTGCTGGCGATGGTGGTGGTCGTGGCCGCGGTCACCCTCGCGGTGGTCGGCGGAGGGAAGAGCGCCGTCCTGCAGGACGTGGCGCCCGAACAACTGACCGACCCACTGCCCGCGACGCGTCCGGTGGGCCGCGCGGACGTCGAGGCGCTGCGGTTGCCGGTGGCCGTGCGCGGCTACCGCATGACGGATGTCGACGAGGCACTCGACCGGCTCGGGGCGGAGCTCGCCGAGCGGGACGCGCGCATCGCGGAGCTGGAGTCGGCGCTGGCCGGGGCGCAGGCGACCGCGGTCGGCGGCCCGGATCTGCTCAAACGTCCGGAGGGCCGGCCACAGTCGGCGTGGGAGCCACCGGAGGACCGTGAGCGAGCACCGTGGGAAGCCCCCTGCCGGCACCCTCGGCAGGAGCCGGGGCAGGACGTCCGACGGCCCGACGAGCACGGAGAGGAGCCCCAGCGATGAGCGGCGGCCCGGAAGCCGCCCCGGACGGCGGCCTGCGCTGCCCGTGGGGGCTCTCCACCGAGGACTACCTCACCTATCACGACACCGAATGGGGCCGCCCCGTCCACGGTGACGACGCCCTGTTCGAACGGCTCTGCCTGGAGGCGTTCCAGTCCGGTCTTTCCTGGCTGACGATCCTGCGTCGCCGAGAGGGCTTCCGCTCCGCCTTCGGCGGGTTCAAGATCGCCGCGGTGGCGGAGTTCACCGACGCCGACAAGGAGCGGCTCCTCGCCGACGCCGGGATCATCCGCAACCGGGCGAAGATCGAGGCGACCCTCGCCAACGCCAAGGTGCTGGCCGACTGGCACGCCGGTGAGCTGGACGAGCTGATCTGGTCCCACGCCCCCGACCCGGCCGCCCGCCCGGCCCCGCGCACCGTCGAAGACGTGCCCGCGGTCACCCCGGAGTCCACGGCGCTGGCCAAGGACCTCAAGAAACGCGGCCTGCGCTTCGTCGGACCCACGACGGCCTACGCCCTGATGCAGGCCTGCGGCCTGGTCGACGACCACCTGGCCGACTGCGTGGTGCGCGGAGCCGGGGCGTAGGACTCGTCCGGGGCCCGACCGGCCCCCGTGGCTACCGGCCGAGGTACTTCGGCTTCTCCTTGTTCAGGAACGCCCGTACCGCGATCGCGTGGTCCTCGGAAGCGCCCGCCCTCGTCTGGAGCTCGTCCTCCTTCTCCAGCGCCTCGCTCAGCGTGTGAGTGGTGCCGTGGGCCAGGGACTCCTTGAGCGAGGCGTACGCCACCGTGGGACCGGACGCCAGGGCGCGGGCCACGGCCGTCGCCTCGGCGGCCAGCTCGGCGGCGGGCACCAGCTTGTTCACGATGCCCAGCTCGTGGGCGTCCTGCGCGGAGATCGAGCGCGGGAAGAACAGCAGGTCCGCGGCGCGGCTCTGCCCGATCAGCCGGGGCAGCGTCCAGGAGACGCCCGAGTCGGCGGTGAGGGCCACTGCGGCGAAGGACGTGTTGAACGAGGCGGTGTCGGCGACCACCCGGTAGTCGCAGGCGAGCGCGAACCCGAAACCGGCCCCGGCCGCGACACCGTTCACCCCGGCGACCACCGGCTTGGGCATCCCGGTGATGGCCCGCACGATCGGGTTGTAGTGCTCCTGCACGGTGCTCAGCGCATTGCCGCCGCCGGACTCGCGGGCTTCGTCGAGCTTGCCGATGTGCTCCTTCAGGTCCTGGCCGACACAGAAGGCACGCCCCGTCGCGGTGAGCAGAACGGCCCGTACGTCGAGGTCGGCGGCCGCGGACCGCAGCGCGTCACGGAGCGCCACCTTGGCCTCGGTGTTCATGGCGTTCATCGCGTCGGGACGGTTGATCGTGATCGTCGCGAGCCCCTCGCTCACCTCGTAGAGCACGCTGTCCGCCATCCGGTCGGCCATTTCGCTGTCCCCTCTGCGCCTCGGGCAATGCCTGTCCACGCAAGCATGGCCGACTCGGGCGCGAGCGAACATGTGACCTGCGTCTAACAATTGCGCCCCGATGGAGGGGTGAAGGGGACGGAGTATCGCAGCTGGATCGCCGAATTGGGTGGTTTTGAGAAAGCGCGTTGCGCAAGCGATGCAGACCGATGTTGGTCATCGGGGTCTGTGATGCGGGATAATGGCCTGGAAGCAATGTGTTCGATGCCGGTGACACAGCGCCTGTCATGGGGCCGCCGGTTGCGATGAGCTGGTTTCAGGAAGGGGAACGAGCATGGCGGCCATGAAGCCGCGGACGGGCGACGGCCCGCTCGAGGTGACAAAGGAGGGGCGGGGCATTGTCATGCGCGTTCCGCTCGAAGGCGGCGGTCGGCTTGTCGTGGAGCTGACCCCGGACGAGGCCGACGCACTCGGCGACGCCCTCAAGAAGGTCGTCGGCTGAGCAGAGGCGCCCACACTTCATCACTGCCCCGGCACGGTGTCCGTGCCGGGGCAGTGATGCGTTCACGCCCGACGTGGCAGGGCCCGTCCGGCGGTCGGAACATCGCGGCGCAAGCGGGCCGGTCCGGCGATGGAGATCCCGCCCGGACGCCCCGGGCGGGACGAGGGCCCTGCCCCGCTCGGCTCCGCCACTCCTTCAGCCCCGCCGCACCGCGCACAGCAGCCCGTCCCCCACCGGCAGCAGTGTCGCCATCAGCTCCTGGCTCTCCCGCACCGCGCGCAGCAGCTCCCGCAACCGCAGCACCTCCGCCGGCTGTGCCGCGGAATCGACCGTACGGCCGTCGGCGAACACGCCCTCGAAACAGACCAGGCCGCCCGGCCGAAGCAGGCGCAACGATTCAGCGAGACAGTCGAGGCTCTCCAGCCGGTCGCCGTCGCAGAACACCAGGTCGTACCCGCCGTCCGCGAGCCGTGGCAGTACGTCCAGGGCGCGGCCGGGAATGAAGCGGGCCCGGTTGGTGGCGAACCCCGCGGCCCGGAACGCCTCACGGGCGAACTGCTGGCGCTCGGGCTCCGGGTCGACCGTGGTCAGCACCCCGTCGGGCCGCATGCCGTGCAGCAGATAGAGTCCGGACACGCCCGTCCCGGTGCCGATTTCGGCCACCGCTTTGGCGTCCGTCGTGGCAGCGAGCAAGCGCAGCGCGGCGCCGGTACCTGGCGACACCGAGCGAAGCCCTGCCTCCCGGGCCCGGTCCCGGGCCCAGCGCAATGCTTCGTCCTCGGCGACAAAGGCGTCGGCGAACGCCCAGCTCGTCTGCCGGTTGGCGGTAATGACCCTCTCCTGTCCCCGTAGTTGGCGCAACGGTGACTGTATCCGCTGCACCCGGGAACCCGCTGATGGGACCAGGCGTTGTGCAGGAGCAGGGGAAAGCGCATGGAATCGGCCCGCGGATCGGGTCCGGGAGCCATGGGCCGACGGTACCCGGGGCGATCCCCGGCCCCAGCAGGAAAAAGGCTTATCCGGAGCTAACGGGCGAGGTGGCTATGGTAGGGGCTCCACTGGACACCACCAGAGCCGATAGGGGAGGTGCGGCTGCGCCTGTGGATCGGGGAGGAGTGCTGCGGCGCTTCCTCAGGTCGGCGGGTGAGCCGAAATCCGTGACCAACATTGCTGACCGTTCTTCCAACGACTCCGCAACGACCGCGACGTTCGCCTCGGATGCGGATTCCCAGGCGTGGACGCCACCCTCATGGGAAGAGATCGTCAGCACGCACAGCGGCCGTGTCTACCGCCTTGCCTACAGGCTGACGGGCAACCAGCACGACGCGGAGGATCTCACCCAGGAGGTCTTCGTCCGCGTGTTCAGGTCGCTGTCGACCTATACGCCGGGCACCTTCGAGGGCTGGCTGCACCGCATCACGACCAATCTGTTCCTGGACATGGTCCGTCGTAAGCAGCGGATCCGCTTCGACTCCCTCGGCGACGACGCCGCCGAGCGGCTGCCGAGCCGTGAGCCGTCCCCGCAGCAGGTCTTCAACGACACCCACTTCGACGCGGACGTCCAGCAGGCGCTGGACACCCTCGCGCCCGAATTCCGTGCCGCCGTCGTGCTCTGTGACATCGAGGGCCTCTCGTACGAGGAGATCGCCGCGACGCTGGGCGTGAAGCTCGGTACCGTGCGCAGCCGCATCCACCGCGGTCGCTCGCACCTGCGCAAGGCGCTGCGGCACCGTTCGCCCGAGGCCCGTGCCGAGCAGCGCTCGCTGGCGGGCGCGATCCTGGCAGGGGAGGGCGGAACGGCGTGAGTGGCACAAGTCCGACCCCTGCGGAACAGCACCTGGGGGACCGACTCGCCGCGCTTGTCGACGGCGAACTGAAACATGACGCCCGCGAGCGCGTGCTCGCGCATCTCGCGACCTGCGCCAAGTGCAAGGCCGAGGCTGCCGCCCAGCGGCGCCTGAAGAGCGTCTTCGCTCAGTCCGCCCCTCCTTCGCCGTCCGAGGGGTTCCTCGCCCGGCTGCAGGGCCTTCCCGGGGGGCCGGGGGGTGACGACGACCGCCCGGGAAGACCATTCGGCTCCGGGCGCTTCGCCGACGGGCTCTTCCCCGTGATCCAGCCGTCCGGCAGCCGCACGGAGCCGCCGGGCGATTCGCCCCTGGGCGGTTTCGGCTTCCTCCCGGACCCGCACGGATCGACCGCCGTACTGCCGGGTGGTTCCTCCCGTTCGGGCTTCCGGATCCATGAGGTGGGCCGCGAGGGGGACCGTTCGCCGTGGCGCGGCCGGAGATTCGCCTTCGCAGCCGCCGGCGCCGTATCGCTGGCGGCCATCGCGCTGGGCGGAGCCCTGCAGACGGGCGCGGGTTCCAGCCCCCCGGTGCAGGCCGCGGGCACCGGAAACACGGTGACCCCGCTCGACACGTCTTCCCGCGGTGAGAGCACCGGCTCCGCGAGCCGTCGTGGCGGTGGCGGCCAGGGCACGCTCGCCGCGACGGAGGCGGGCGACCGCTCGATCGCCGCCGGGCCGCCGCCCGTGCCGGAGGCCACACCGGCCGCGCTCTCCGCCGGCCCCGCGCTGCTCACTTCCGGAAACCTCACGGAGAGCACCTTCGCGGTTCCGGTCCTGACCAATATGTCGGCGCCACCGCTGATACCTCCGACCGGCACCTCCCCGCTCTTCGCCCGAGTGCTCGGACGGCTCGCCCCGCCACCCCCGTCGCCCTCCGTGCAGCCGTCCTGGACGCCCCCGTCGGCCTCCGCCCTCCCCACCCCCGCCGATCGCGGACTTCCGCTTTCCTCCCGGCGCTGACCGGGGTCTGCGCAGACCTTCGCAAACCTGGTTGAATTCCGGGAGGAATTCCGGGAGGGACGTCCCTTCCGGGGGGTGCAGAGGCCAGTCGCGGCAGTTGCGGGGAGAGCATGGAAGACGGGAAGTCCACCGGGCCGAAGGCGAAGTGGTGGAGCCGGCCCGCGCCGGGACGCACCGCCCGCACAGCGCCGGACGAGCCGTCCCCCGTCGAGGACGCGTTGCCCACGGCCGATGCGACGGCCGATGTGACGGACCCGGCGGGCGGGACACGGGCGCCCGTGCCCGACGCGCCGCTCCAGCCACCGGCGGCCGAACCGGCGTCGCGGCCCCCGGCCCCCGAGTCGGTGGTGCAGCCCCCGGCGGTGGAGCCCGTGGCATCCGTGCCCGCCGCGCGGCCCGCGCCCCTGCACGAGCCCGATGAGTACAGCACCCCGCCGTACGGCGGACCCGGCCCCTGGGCGCCCGCACCGCCCGTGCAGCGACCGGTCCCGACCCCGGCGCACGGCACCCCCGTACCACCGCAGTACGCGGCGACGAACGGGGCGGGCGTCCCCAACGCCACCACCGCGGCCCCGGGTTTCACACCCCCGCCCCAGCACTCACCGCCGCAGCACCCCCAGTCCCAGCACCCGCAGGGTGCGCAGCCCGTGCTTCAGCCCCAGCAGCCCCAGCCGACGCAGTGGCTCCAGTACGACCCCTGGGGTGCGCCCCGGCAGCCGCTGACGCATCCGGGTCCGCCGCTCGGGACCGACAACGGCCGGAAGAAGAACCGCCGCGGTTCCCTCCTCATCGGTGCGGTGCTGCTCGCGCTGGTGGCCGGCGGCATCGGCGGAGGCATCGGCTCCTACGTCGAGCGCAACGGCGGTCTCACCCGGGTCGAGCTTCCGCAGGCCGGCCGGAACAGCGGCGGCCGCGCCCCCGACAGCGTCGCGGGGATCGCCGCCAGCGCCCTGCCCAGCGTGGTGACCCTCCACGTCAGCGGGACGACCGAGTCCGGCACCGGCACCGGATTCGTTCTCGACAACCGCGGCCACATCCTCACCAACAACCATGTCGTCGCCCCGGCCGGGTCCTCCGGCGAGATCACCGTGACGTTCAGCGGCGGTGAGACCGCACGCGCCGAGGTCGTCGGCAAGGACAGCGGCTACGACCTCGCCGTGGTCAAGGTCACCGGCGTCTCCGGCCTCAAGCCGCTGCCGCTGGGCAACTCCGACAACGTGCAGGTCGGTGACCCGGTGGTGGCCATCGGTGCCCCCTTCGACCTGTCCAACACGGTGACCTCCGGCATCATCAGCGCCAAGGACCGGCCGATCACCGCGGGCGGCGAGAACGGCGACGGCAGCGACATCAGCTATGTCGACGCGCTGCAGACCGATGCCCCGATCAACCCGGGCAACTCCGGCGGCCCGCTCGTCGACACCGACGCCCATGTCATAGGCATCAACAGCGCCATCCGCGCAGCCGACAACGGATCGAGCACCGAGGGCGGACAGGCCGGGTCCATCGGTCTCGGCTTCGCCATTCCGATCAACCAGGGCAAGCGCGTCGCCGAGGAACTGATCAACACCGGAAAGGCCACCCACCCGGTGATCGGCGTCACATTGGACATGAAGTACACCGGCGACGGTGCCAAGGTCGGCGCGAAGGGCGCTGCCGGCAAGTCCGCGGTGGCGGCCGACGGGCCCGGGGCCGAGGCCGGGATCAAGCCGGGGGACGTCATCACCGCGGTCGACGGTCAGCGGGTGCACAGTGGCGAGGAACTGATCGTGAAGATCCGCGCCCACCGGCCCGGCGACCGTCTGGACCTCACCTTGACCCGTGGTGGTAAAGACCTGTCCATCTCTTTGACGCTCGGCTCCGCAACCGGCACGTGACGGCCACGGGACGCTACCGCGCGGGTAGTTTCGACCGGTACCGTGGGCCGGGTCCGGACCACAACCGACCTGGTCGCGGAGAACACGAGGAGCATCAGGGTGTTCAATGACATAGGCCCACTGGAGCTGGTGACGCTCGCGATCCTGGGCGTGCTGATCTTCGGCCCGGACAAGCTGCCCAAGGTCATCCAGGACGCCTCGCGCTTCATCCGTAAGATCCGCGAGTTCTCCGAGAGTGCCAAGGAGGACATCCGTACGGAGCTCGGCCCGGAGTTCAAGGACTTCGAGTTCGAGGACCTCAACCCCAAGACGTTCGTCCGCAAGCAGCTCATGGACGGCGGCGACGACCTGGGGCTGAAGGAGATCCGCGAGAGCTTCGACCTGCGCAAGGACCTGGCAGAGGTCACCGACGCGGTGAACGGCAGGGAAAGCGCTGCCGTGGAGTCCGCGGACTCCCGCAGCGGCGTGTCGAGCGGCTCGGCGAGCACCGCCGCCAACGGCTCCGCCGGGACTCCGGACCTGCTCAAGAAGCGTGAACAGCCCGCGAAGGACGACCGCCCGCCGTTCGACGCCGACGCCACCTGACCGCAGTCAATCCCGACTCGTCCGGACGGTATGGCTATTCTCCATCTGTCCGGTTGTGAGGACGCCCGTGGGGGGCGGGCCGCTCCGGACCTCAGGGATCGAGGAGGCGGCCGGGCAGATGGAGACGACCAGTCGGGTGGGCGCGGAAGGCGCGCCGGACACAGCCACCGCGGAGGGGAAGCCGGCGGCCCGGCGTGCTGTCGACGGATTTCTGGCTGCTCCGTTTCCCTGGTACGCACTGGACGAGGCATTCACCGGCCCGCGTCGGCTGATGCAGGTGGGCACCGCCGCGGACGGCACGGTGCAGCACGGCTCCGTCGGGCACGGTGACGAGCCGTCGGTACGGGCCGAGGGGGGTGCCGAGAAGCAACGATTCGCCGTCGTCGTGACGGTGGCCAGCAGCCCGGTGCGGCACAGCGGAGACGGTACGGGGGTGCTGGACGCGACCACCGTCTCCTCCGCGGCCTGGCTGGCCGGGTCCGGTCTGCTGGCCTGCACATGGCCCCCGCAGATGGATCACTCGCTGCGTGACGACTGGCTGGACCAGCAGACGGAGACTGCGTTCGAGCTCGCCGACGATCTGGACGGTCCCGCGTGGTCGGTGCTGTCGCTGCCGGTGGACGGCGTTCCCGTGCCGTTCCACTACCGCGAGTCCGAGTTCGGCTGGGTGCTGGCGGGGTCGGCGCGCGGCGGGGTGCACATCGGGGCGTACGGGCGGGGGATGAGCGCGTACGGGCTGGGTTTCTCGGTGGTCGGCGACATCACGGCGTACGCGTAGCGCCGGGCGGTGGGGCGGTGACCGGTTCAGGCCAGCCGCCCCTCCCAGCCCTCTGAACGACTCAGAACTTGTTGCGCGGGGTGATCCCCAGCGACATGCCGGACAGGCCGCGCTGACGGCCTCCCAGCTTGTCCGCGATGGTGCGGAGCGCCTTGCCGGCCGGGGAGTCGGGGTCGGACAGGACGACCGGCTTGCCCTCGTCGCCGCCCTCGCGCAGCCGTACGTCGATCGGGATGGAGCCGAGCACCGGCACCTCCGCGCCGGTCGTCCTCGTCAGTCCCTCGGCGACCTTCCGGCCACCGCCGGTGCCGAACACGTCGACCATCTCGTCGCAGTGCGGGCAGGGCAGTCCCGACATGTTCTCGACGACGCCGACGATCTTCTGGTGCGTCTGCACGGCGATCGAACCGGCCCGCTCGGCCACCTCGGCCGCCGCCTGCTGCGGGGTCGTGACGACCAGGATCTCGGCGTTCGGCACGAGCTGGGCCACCGAGATCGCGATGTCACCGGTGCCCGGCGGCAGGTCGAGCAGCAGGACGTCCAGGTCGCCCCAGTACACATCGGCGAGGAACTGCTGGAGTGCCCGGTGCAGCATGGGTCCGCGCCACACCACCGGGGCGTTGCCCGGGGTGAACATGCCGATGGAGATGACCTTCACGCCGTGCGCCGACGGCGGCATGATCATGTTCTCGACCTGGGTCGGCTTGCCGTCCGCACCGAGCATCCGGGGCACGCTGTGCCCGTAGATGTCCGCGTCCACGACACCGACCTTGAGGCCGTCGGCCGCCATCGCGGCCGCCAGGTTCACCGTGACCGACGACTTGCCGACGCCGCCCTTGCCGGACGCGACCGCGTAGACCCTGGTCAGCGAGCCGGGTTTGGCGAACGGCACCTCGCGCTCCGCCGTACCGCCGCGGAGCGAGGACGTGAGCTCCTTGCGCTGTTCGTCGCTCATCACGTCGAGCGTGACATCGACGCGGGTGACGCCTTCGACCTTCGCCACCGCGTCGGTCACGTTCTTGGTGATCGTCTCGCGCATCGGACAGCCTGAGACCGTGAGATAGACCGTGACAGCGACCACACCGTCAGCACCGATCTCGACCGACTTCACCATGCCGAGTTCGGTGATCGGGCGGTGGATCTCCGGGTCGTTCACTGTCGCCAGTGCCTCAAGCACCGCGTCTTCCGTAGCCATACCTTGATAGTACGGGTGCGCGGGGCGCTCGTTGAAAGGGTGGTGCGGGCGGCACGAAGGCGTGCGGCACCCGCTGCTACGCGTGAGTAACCCCGTCAGTGGTCCTCGTCGCTCTCGGCCGGGAGCGGCGTGTGCCGGTCCCCCAGGCCCCTCATGAGGTCCTCCAGCTCGGAGCGGATCCAGTCGCGCGTGGCGACCTCGCCGAGGCCCATCCGCAGTGCCGCGATCTCGCGGGTGAGGTACTCGGTGTCCGCGATGGAGCGCTCGTTCTGCTTGCGGTCCTGCTCGTAGGTGACCCGGTCGCGGTCGGCCTGCCGGTTCTGCGCGAGCAGGATCAGCGGGGCCGCGTACGAGGCCTGGAGCGACAGGACCAGCGTCAGGAAGATGAACGGGTACGCGTCGAACCGCCACCCCACGGGCGCGAAGGCGTTCCACACCACCCAGACGATGATGACCAGCGTCATCCAGGCGATGAATCTCCACGTGCCCAGGAACCGGGCGATCCGTTCGGAGAGCCGGCCGAACGACTCGGGGTCGTACTCGGGCAGCAGCCGACGCCGCGGGGCCTTCGGCTGATCCAGCCGGGAACGGGGCGGGCGCGTGATGCCGGAGGCCCCCGTCGGCACTCCCTTCGCACGGTCCTCACCGGCCACTGGCGATCTCCTCCTCACCGTGGAAGTCCGTCTCCCGCCAGTCCTCGGGGAGCAGGTGGTCGAGGACGTCGTCGACGGTCACCGCGCCGAGCAGCGACCCGCTCTCGTCCACGACCGGCACCGAGACCAGGTTGTACGCGGCCAGATAGCTGGTCACGGCCGGCAGCGGGGTGTCCGGCGCCAGAGGGACGAGATCACTGTCGACGATCGAGCTGACCAGCGCGTACGGCGGATCGCGCAGCAGCCGCTGGAAGTGCACGGTGCCCAGGTACTTGCCGGTCGGTGTCTCGTCCGGCGAGCGGCACACGTACACCTGGGCGGCGAGCGCCGGCGACAGGTCCGCCTGCCGGACCCGCGCGAGCGCGTCGGCGACGGTCGCGTCCGGGCGCAGAATGATCGGCTCGGTGGTCATCAGGCCGCCCGCGGTCCGTTCCTCGTACGACATGAGGCGCCGCACATCGGCCGCGTCGTCCGGGCGCATCAGGGTCAGCAGCCGCTCCTTGTCCTCCTCGGGCAGCTCGGACAGCAGGTCGGCCGCGTCGTCCGGGTCCATGGCCTCCAGGACATCGGCGGCGCGCTCCTCCTGGAGCTTGCCGATGATCTCCACCTGGTCGTCCCCGGGCAGTTCCTCCAGGACGTCGGCGAGTCGGTCGTCGTCGAGCGCGGCGGCGACCTCGGCCCGTCGCTTCGCTGACAGATGGTGCAACGCGTTGGCCACGTCCGTGGGGCGCAGCTGCTCGAACGTGGCGACCAGGGACTCGGTGCCCTGCCCGTGTTCCTCCAGCGAGAAACCGCTGACCGCCGACCACTCGACCGTCAGGGTCTCGCCCTTGCGGCGCAGCGCACCGCCCTTGCCCTTGCGCACGAAGTACTTGTCGATCTCCCAGTCGCGGCGGGCCGGAAGCTGCTGGATGGCGACATCGAGGACGGTGACCTCCTCGCCGGTCTCCACGAGACGGACGCGCCGGTCGAGGAACTCACCGAGCACCAGGCGTTCGGTGGGCCGCTGTTCGAAGCGCCGCATGTTGACCACGCCGGTGGTGATGACCTGGCCGGACTCGATCCCCGTCACCCGGATCATCGGGAGGAAGATCCGGCGGCGGCTGAGCACCTCGACGACCAGGCCTAGCAGCCGGGGCGGCCGGCCGCCGACCCGCAGCATCGCGACCAGATCGCGGACGCGGCCCACCTGATCGCCGTTGGGGTCGAAGACCGGCACGCCGGCGAGATGCGAGACGAAGACCCGGGGGGCGCCTGCCGCCATGGTGCGCCTCCTTCTTCCGTGTACGACTTCCCTGTCCGGTCTGTTTGACAGCTAATTAACCGTTATGACGGGATCAGGCTAGCCCGTACCGCTCCGGGCTGCCCCGGTGGACCCGTCCGTACGGCTCCCTGCCGGAAGGCATGAACGGCACGGGTACGCTGCCGTCTGCCAACCCCGCCATGCAGATGAGAGGCAGTGCGCCCGTGACCGCTTCCGTTCCGCCCGTCCGGGCCCGACGCCGGACCGCCCTCGCCGTTGTGCTCTGCGCGGGACTGACCGCCGCCCTCACGGCGTGCGGGGGCGAGGACCCGGACAAGGGGACCAACGGGGTCGGCAGACTCACCGCCGAGCAGATCGAGAAGAAGGCGCAGACCGCCGCGGCCTCGGCCGACGCGGTGCGCCTCGCCGGGAAGCTGGTCAGCAAGGGCGGCACCTACCAGCTCGACATGCGGCTCAGGGAGAAGGGCGGCACCGGCTCCGTCGTCTCGAAGGACAGCACCTTCGAGCTGCTGCGGATCGGTGACGATCTCTACCTCAAGGCGGACTCGGGCTTCTGGAGCCACGACGAGAAGCCCGGCGCCGGCACCCACGCGGGCGGGGCCGCCGCGGACAAGCTCCAGGACAAATACGTGAAGGTGCCCGAGGGCGACCCCACGTACAGGCAGCTGCGCGGCTTCACGGAGAAGAAGACTCTGCTCGACGGGTTGCTCACGCTGCACGGCACCCTCGACAAGGGCGACCGCGGGACGGTCGGACCGACCCGGACCATTCAGATCACGGGCGGCAAGGGCGAGGGCGGCATGCTCGACGTCTCGCTGGAGGGCGCGCCGTATCCGCTGCGGTTCGCGCGCGCCGCCGGCGGGGGGATCGTGACGCTGTCGGACTGGGGCAAGGACTTCCCGCTCCAGGCCCCGGCGAAGGAGGACACGGTCGACTACGGACAGCAGCTGCCCAAGACGTCGTCCTGAGGTCGGCCGAGCGGCACCCGAACCGGCCGTTCCGGCCCGACCGACCGGTCGTGCCCGGCTCCGGTCACCACGTCCGGCCCGCCCGGCAGCGCCGCGTCCGGATCGCCGTGCCGGTCCCGCCGGACCCGGGTCAGCCCTTGCGTCCCCGCTTCAGCAGCCGCGGCAGCCCGGCCGGTACCGGTCGTCGCGTGGTCGCGGACGTCGGCAGGGGCGCCGCGGCCAGTGAGCCGTCCGGAAGCTCCGTACGGAATGTGCCGGGCGTCAGCCGCAGCACCCGGCACTCGCGCGCCCACCGCTCCGTCATCCGCTCGGCGTCCGGTGCGTTCAGCCGCTTGCCCTTGAGTTCGGCGACCGCGGCCTCCCACTCCTCGGAGTGCGGTGCGAGCTCCGCCACGGCGGCCGTCCAGGCCACCAGCCGACCGCCCTTGTCCTTGCTGCGTACGGTCACCTCGGCGGCACAACCGTCGACGAGGCCGGCCGGGAGCGGCTGCTCGCCGGGGCCGTCGCCGACCAGATGCGCCGCGCCCTCGTGCCACACGTGCCACAGCGCCCGCGCGGGCCCGGTGCCCCGCACCCAGATGAGGCCGGACTTCTTGGTGGCCTCCTCGACGAGAGCCCGGCCCAGCGGCACGTCAGCAGCAGTCATACCCGAACTCTATTAGAGCCAGCCGTTGCGCTTGAGCGTGCGGTGGATGGAGAAGCAGACCACCCCGATGACCCCCAGCACCATCGGGTAGCCGTACCTCCAGCCCAGCTCGGGCATGTGCTTGAAGTTCATGCCGTAGACACCGCAGATCATCGTCGGTACGGCGACGATCGCCGCCCAGGACGTGATCTTGCGCATGTCCTCGTTCTGCGCGACGGTCGCCTGCGCCAGGTTGGCCTGGAGGATCGAGTTCAGCAGTTCGTCGAAGCCGATGACTTCCTCGTGCACCCGTGCCAGGTGGTCGGCGACGTCACGGAAGTACTTCTGGATGTCGGGGTCGATCAGCCGCATCGGCCGCTCGCTCAGCAGTTGCATCGGTCGCAGCAGCGGCGACACGGCCCGCTTGAACTCCAGGACCTCACGCTTGAGCTGGTAGATCCGGCCGGCGTCGGAGCCGCGCGGGCTGCCCTTCGTGGGGGTGGAGAAGACCTCGATCTCCACCTCGTCGATGTCGTCCTGGACCGCGCCGGCCACCGCGATGTAGCCGTCGACGACATGGTCGGCGATGGAGTGCAGGACCGCGGAGGGCCCCTTGGCGAGCAGCTCGGGGTCGTCCTGCAGCCGGTGCCGCAGCGCGCGCAGCGAGCCGTGGCCGCCGTGCCGCACGGTGATGACGAAGTCCCGGCCGGTGAAGCACATCACCTCGCCGGTCTCGACGACCTCGCTGCTCGCGGTGAGCTCGGTGTGCTCGACGTAGTGGATGGTCTTGAAGACGGTGAAGAGCGTGTCGTCGTACCGCTCCAGCTTCGGTCGCTGGTGGGCGTGGACCGCGTCCTCGACGGCGAGCGGGTGGAGCCCGAACTCCCGGGCGATCCCGGCGAATTCCTCCTCGGTCGGCTCGTGCAGTCCGATCCAGGCGAAGCCGCCCTCCTCGCGCACCTGGAGCATCGCCTCGTGCGGCGTGCGGCAGGTGCCGCTCTCCAGGCGCCGTCCGTCGCGGTAGACCGCGCAGTCGACCACCGCGCTGGAGACGGACGGGTCCCGGGTGGTGTCGTAACTGTTGTGCAGGGCGTTGCTCTTGCGCAGGGACGGGCGCACGGCGGCGCGCAGGTCGCGGATCATCGACATGGCTGGCTCCTTCACGGAGGGCCGTCGTCGGGCACGTGGAACAGCCCGGAATGGGGACGTGTGCTCACGTCCGCAAAGCGGGCGGCACCGCGGCGGCGCGATGACGGCGTTCGCTACAGACAGGCAAAAGGGAAGTGCTCTTCCGTCGTGCGCAATGCCATGGGCCTTGACCGAGAAGGCTTCAGATCACCGAAGAGAGGTGAGGTGCGGAAGAGCGGTTGGTACTGCACGGTCGACTTCGATCCATGGCAGCCCCACCTCCTCCGGCCGGTCCCCCGTGGGGGATGACGTGTCGTCGGGGCTGAGAGCGACGCTTCTGCGTGCTGCCCCGACCAGCGGCCAAGACTATCAGCCGTCCGAGGGTCAATCCTTTACTTTGCCCGTTCCATACGCGTCCTATGCTCGCGGGATGGGAGAAATTCTTGCTCTGGTCGAGGCCCGGCTGCTCACGGCCCTCGGCGAACCGGACGCGCGCGCCGCGGTGACGTTTCTCGGCACGGACCGCATCGAGGTGCTCCGTTTCGCCGACGGCGACGTGGTGCGCTACGCCACGCTCGGCATGTCCGCGCAGCCGATGACCGATCCGACCGCGACCCTCGCGGACCCGGTCAAGGGGCCGCGCGCCGAGCTGATCCTCTCCGTACGCGCGGGGCTCGCCGACACCGACAAGGTGCTGCGCCCGCTGGCGGTGCTGGCGGCCTCCCCGCAGGTCGAGGGGCTGATCGTGGCGCCCGGCGCCTCGCTGGACGTCGGTGAGCCGCTGTGGCCCGGGGCGCCGTTCAGCTCCGTACTGGTCGCCGAGCCGGGCGGGCTGGTCGAGGATCTGGATCCGAATGAGCCCACGCCCGGCGGCCCGGGGCGGGACGGCGGTCCGGAGGCGGCCGGCCCCATGGATCCGGTGCGGTTCCTGCCGTTGCTGCCGATGACGCACAACGAGGCCGCGTGGAAGCGGGTCCGGGGTGCGCAGGAACTCCAGGAGCGGTGGCTCTCGCGCGGTACGGATCTGCGTGATCCGCTCCGTGCCTCGGTCGACCTGGACTGAGACGCACGTCATGCCGGGCGTGGGGGAGCCCCGCCGCGCGGCCAGGAGGGAGAGCCGCGGGCGGGGCGGAACGGGGGCCGGGCCGGCGCCGTGGTCAGTCGGCGAAGACCGTGACGCCGTCCTCGGTGGCGTGCTTCGGCTCCAGTTCCTCCGCGTCGTGGGTCAGCGCCGTACGCCGGATCCAGACGACGACCGCGCCGGCCACAGCCGTGATCGCGGCGACCACGAAGGGGATGTGGATGTCGCTCCACTCCTCGATCTTCGGGGCGAGGTACGGGGCGGCGGCCGCGGCGAACCAGCGGACGAAGTTGTAGCCCGCGCTCGCCACCGGGCGCGGCGCGTCCGACACACCGAGCGCCAGCTCCGTGTAGACGGTGTTGTTCATGCCGATGAAGGCGCCGGAGACGACCGTGCAGACGACGGCGGCGCTGTGGTTGCCGTACCCCAGGACCAGGAGGTCGGCGGCGAGCAGCACCAGCGAGGCACCGAGCACCTTCAACGATCCGAAGCGCTTCTGCAGCCGCGGGGCGACGAGCACCGAGAAGACCGCGAGCAGCAGACCCCAGGCGAAGAAGACCGCACCCGACTTGTACGGCGTCATGTCGAGCACGAACGGAGTGAACGCCAGGATCGTGAAGAACGCGTAGTTGTAGAAGAACGCCGAGGTCGCGACGGAGGCCAGGCCGCCGTGGCCGAGCGCCTTGATCGGGTCGAGCAGTGACGTCCGGCCGGCGGGCCTGGGCTGTTCCTTCAGGAACAGCGTGATGCAGATGAAGCCGATCGCCATCAGCGCGGCCGTGCCGAAGAACGGGTAGCGCCAGCTGGCATCACCGAGCAGGGCGCCGAGCAGGGGACCGCAGGCCATGCCGAGGCCGAGCGCCGACTCGTAGAGCAGGATCGCCGCCGCGCTGCCGCCGGCCGCCGCACCGACGATCACGGCGAGCGCGGTCGAGACGAAGAGCGCGTTGCCCAGGCCCCAGCCGGCCCGGAAGCCGACAAGTTCGGCGACGGACGACGAGGTGCCGGAGAGCGCGGCGAAGACGACGACGAGCGCGAGGCCGGCCAGCAGCGTCCTGCGGCCGCCGATCCGGCTGGAGACGAAGCCCGTGACGAGCATCGCCACGGCGGTGATCAGGAAGTACGAGGTGAAGAGCAGGGACACCTGGCTCGGTGTCGCCTCCAGGCCCTTGGCGATGGACGGCAGAATCGGGTCCACCAGGCCGATTCCCATGAACGCGACGACAGAGGCGCCCGCCGTGGCCCAGACGGCCTTCGGCTGGCGCAGGATGCTGCCCGCTCCCTGATCGAACGGATCCTCTCCTTGCATGGGCCTTCTCGCTCTCCACCAGATCGTTGTGTTATGCACAGAATAAGTTAGAGGAACTAATGAGTGCAAGTTACATTTAATTCCGCAGGGGAGGGCCGCACTACGGACGGGTGATCATCCTTGACGCGACGGCTGACCTGGAGGACCGTTGGTCGCTATGAGGGGCGAACCCAGTTGCCCGAAGTGTGGAGGCCGGGTCAGGGCGCCCGGTCTCTTTGCCGACACCTGGCAGTGCTCTCAGCACGGCAGTGTGCAACCGCTGCAACCGGTCGTCCCGCCCAGCGTCGAGGCGCTGGGCGTGGTCGTGCGCCGTGCCCGGGTGCCGGTGTGGATGCCCTGGCCGTTGCCGGTGGGCTGGCTGTTCACGGGCGTGGCGAGCGCCGGTGACGAGCGCAGCGGCGGCCGTGCCACCGTCGTCGCCTGCTCCGGTCCCGGCCCCGTCGGCGGCATGGGCGAGCTGCTGCTGGTCACCGAGGAGCTCGGTGTCGGGCTCGGGGCGCGCTACGCCGGGATCGACGGCCCCGACCCCGGGCCGCATCTGGATGTCGACGGCCCGCCGGACGTCAAGATGCTCGCGGCCGGACGTCCCACTCCGCTCTGGCACGTCAAGGGCGCTCCCGAGGACCGCGCGGTCTTCGCGGGCGAGGCTCGCGGGCTCTGGCTCTGGGCGATCGTCTGGCCCGAGCAGTCGGGGCTGCTGATGTACGACGAGCTGGTGCTCGCCGATCTGCGCGAGGCTGGGGGAGAGATGGACCTCGTGCCGTGCGGGGCGCTCACCCCGCGCCTGCTCGACTGAGGGCTGTCCCGTGATCCCGGGCGGGCTTCGGGAGCCGGTGGAGGCCTCCGGCCGCAGCACCGGCCGGGGCGAACGGAGCCCGGCCGGGTGGTGTCCGGATGCCGGTTATCCTTGAACGTCCCCCTGTCCGGCCCCGAGCACTGGAGTACGCGTCGTGCGCATCGACCTGCACACCCACTCCACCGCGTCGGACGGCACGGACACCCCCGCCGAGCTGGTGCGCAATGCCGCCGCCGCGGGCCTCGACGTCGTCGCCCTCACCGACCACGACACCGTGCGCGGTCATGCCGAGGCGATCGCCGCTCTTCCGGACGGGCTCACCCTCGTCACCGGCGCCGAGCTCTCCTGCCGGATCGACGGTGTGAGCCTGCACCTGCTGGCGTACCTCTTCGACCCCGACGAGCCCGAGCTGACGCGCGAACGCGAGCTGGTGCGGGACGACCGGGTGCCGCGTGCGCGGATCATGGTGGGCAGGCTCCAGGCGCTCGGCGTGCCGATCGAGTGGGAGCGGGTCGCCAGGATCGCCGGGGACGGATCGGTCGGCCGACCGCACATCGCCACCGCGCTCGTCGAACTCGGCGTCGTCGAGACCGTCTCCGACGCCTTCACGCCCGAGTGGCTCGCCAACGGTGGACGCGCGTACGTCGAGAAGCACGAACTCGACCCCTTCGACGCGATCCGGCTGGTCAAGGCCGCCGGCGGCGTCACCGTCTTCGCCCACCCGCTCGCCGTCAAGCGCGGTGAGGTGGTTCCCGAGTCGTCGATCGCGAAGCTTGCCGCCGCGGGCCTCGACGGCATCGAGGTCGATCACATGGACCACGACGAGCCGACCAGGGCCAGGCTGCGCGGCCTCGCCCGGGAGCTGGGGCTGCTGACGACCGGCTCCAGCGACTACCACGGCACCCGCAAGACCGTCGCGCTCGGCGAGTGCACCACCGACCCCGAGATCTACGGCGAGATCACCCGGCGCGCCACGGGGGCCTTCCCGGTGCCGGGCGCGGGCGGACCCCGCCCCGTCTAACGCCGCACGCGTCCCGGCCGGGGCCGAAGCCCCGCGGCCGGCACCGGCGGTCCGACGCGTACCGCCGCTCGTCCCTCTTCCGCATTCCATCGCGCACCCGCGGCCTCCGGGCCGCCGCCCCGGTTTCGGGGTGCGCTCCTCCAGACCGTTTCTCGTTCTTCTCGCGCAAGGCTCACTGTGTTCGACGTCGCTGTCTTCGGATCCCTTTTTCTCACGCTTTTTGTGATTATGGATCCCCCCGGAATCACCCCGATCTTCCTCGCCCTCACCGCGGGCCGCCCCGCCAAGATGCAGCGCAGGATGGCGTTGCAGGCCGTGGCCGTCGCCTTCGGCGTGATCGCCGTCTTCGGGGTGCTCGGCCAGCAGATCCTCGACTATCTGCATGTCTCCGTACCCGCCCTGATGATCGCGGGCGGGCTCCTCCTGCTGCTGATCGCGCTCGATCTGCTCACCGGCAAGACCGACGAGCCGACGCAGACGAAGGACGTCAATGTGGCGCTCGTGCCGCTGGGCATGCCGCTGCTCGCCGGGCCCGGTGCGATCGTCTCGGTGATCCTGGCGGTGCAGCACGCCGACAGCGTGGGGAGCCAGATCTCGGTCTGGTCGGCGATCATCGCCATGCACATCGTGCTCTGGCTGACCATGCGTTACTCGCTGCTGATCATCCGGGTCATCAAGGACGGCGGCGTCGTGCTGGTGACCAGGCTCGCCGGAATGATGCTCTCCGCGATCGCCGTGCAGCAGATCATCAACGGGGTCACCCAGGTCATCCAGAACTCCTGAGGCGCCCGCGGACACCACAGCGCCCCCGTACGGACCGTCCGTACGAGGGCGCTTCGTCTTTGTACGTCGTTGTGCGTTACGAAGCCGAGGATTCGGCCGGGCGGATGTAGATGCGCTGGCCCATGGCTGCGGCCTGCTGCACGATCCGGTTGACGGAGGCGGCGTCCACGACGGTGCTGTCCACGGCGGTACCGTCGACATCGTCGAGTCGCATGATCTCGAAGCGCATAAGGCTTCCCTTCGTCTGATCCTCCTGCTGGAGAACTACTGGGAGGACGGATGACCCGTCCGCAAGGATGGGAGCGCTCGACAGCGATGTCCCGCGCTCCACGACGTGTACAACGGCTTGCCTCCGGCAAACATTCCCTACGCTAAGGAAATTTTTTGGATGTCTAAGTATCAGCAGGTCACCCAGCACGCGCCGGTGACGAGGTCCACGACGAGGCTCGTATGAACGAGGCAGAGATCGGCGAGCGCCTGGACCGCACCAACGAGCTGCTCCAGCGCGTGCTCGCCGAGGTGTCGAAGACCCCCTCGACCCACGCGATCTTCGTGGACGCGGGTTATGTGTACGCCGCGGCCGGACTGCTCGTCACCGGCACCGAGGACCGCCGCTCCTTCGACCTCGACGCGGAAGGGCTGATCGAGGCCTTCATCGACAAGGCCCGCACGATCTTCGCGGACAGCAGACTGCTGCGCGTGTACTGGTACGACGGAGCCAGGAGGCGCATTCACACCGTCGAGCAGCAGTCCATCGCCGAACTGCCCGACGTCAAGGTCAGACTCGGCAACCTCAATGCCAACAACCAGCAGAAGGGCGTCGACTCACTCATCCGCACCGACCTCGAATCGCTCGCCCGGCACCGCGCCATCAGCGACGCGGCGCTCGTCGGCGGCGACGAGGACCTGGTGTCCGCGGTCGAGGCGGCGCAGGGGTACGGGGCCCGCGTGCACCTGTGGGGCATCGAGGCCGGGGAGGGGCGCAATCAGGCCGAACCGCTGCTCTGGGAGGTCGACAGCCAGCGCACCTTCGACCTGGACTTCTGCCGCCCGTACGTCACCAGACGCCCCGTCACCACCTACGAGGAGGACACCCCCGCGCCCTCGCGCGAAGACGTCCGCTTCGTCGGTGCGCAGATCGCCGCGGCCTGGCTGGCCGCCCGGGGCCGGGAGTCCCTCGCCGATCTGCTGCCCGGCCACCCGTATCTGCCGGGCTCGGTCGACCAGGACCTGCTGGTCGAGGCCGAACGGCTGCTGCAGCACTCGCTGCGCGGCCATGCGCATCTGCGCCGGGCGCTGCGAGACGGCTTCTGGCAGCACCTGCAGGCCCAGTACTGAGTTCCGGTGACGGCGCCCGCCCCCGGCCTCGTCGAGTTCCGACGGTGGCGCCTACAGGCTTTCCCAGAAGGAGACGAGCGCGGCCGCCGTCTGCTCGGGACGGTCCGTGTTGGGGGAGTGCTCGGCGCCCGCGATCCGGGTGCGGTGCGCCCCCAGTCGCCGGGCCATCTCGTCGAGGAGCGGCACCGGCCAGGTGTCGTCGCGCTCACCGGAGAGCACATGGACCGGCAGCGCCACGGCGGCGAGTTCGGCCACCCGGTCCGGTTCGGTCGCCAGTTGACGGCCGGTGGCGATCAGCTGGGCGGGCCGGTGGCGCAGCCAGCGCCGGCGCAGCGCCTCGCCGTCGGTCGTCGCGTCCTCGGGCGGGTCGAGGGCGCGCATCGCCTCCCACACCTCGGCCATGCTCAGCGTCGCGAGCGCGTCGCTCAGCATCTTCACCTTGAGCCGCTGGGCCTCGGCGACCTGGGCGGGGCCGGAGGACATGAGCGTCAGTGAACGGAACGGCGAGGCGTCGAGCAGCACGGCGGCGCGGGCGATCTGCCCGCCGAGCGAATGCCCGACCAGATGTACGGAGCCCTCGTCGGCGACGTCGAGTGCTGCCGCCTGCGCCAGCACATCGCGGGCCAACTCGACCTGTGTGTACTGGTCCTGACGGTCCGTCCCCTCGGTTTCGTACTGCCCGCGACCGTCCACGGAGACGATCCGGTACCCGGCGGCGGAGAGTGGTTCCAGCAGTGCGATGAAGTCCTCCTTGCTGCCCGTGTATCCGGGCAGCAGGAGGGCCGTGCCGCGGTGCGCGGTGCGCGGCGGGGCGTCCAGCACGGCGAAGTCCCCGCGCGCGGTGCGGAGCTGGTGGGCGTGGGCGCAGGGGGGCGGGGTGAAGGTGTGCGGCCGGCTCATGGGACGAGGTTATGTCCTGCAACGCCGGACGGGCAGAAGAGCAGGTCCTCGAACGCCGGACGGGCTTGAGGGAACCCTCAAGCCCGTCCGGCGAAATCAGGCACCTCCGGTCGGCGGAGGAGCGGGGTCCGGGGCGAGCCCGGAGGAGGCGGTGCCGCGCGCTCAGCCCTCGGCCTTGGCGGCAGTCGCACGCGGCGCCCGGCGCCTGCGCGGCTTCGTCTCGCCCTCGGCGGCCGGGGCCTCCGCCACGACCTCCGTCTTCGGCTTGGCGGCCGCACGCGTGCGACGGCGCGGCGTCTTCGCGGGCACCGGCTCGGCGATGGGCGCGATCTGGAAATCGACCTCGTCCTCGGCCGGCTTGACCACACGGGTGCGGCGGCGCGGCTTGGTCACCGTCTTCGCGGGCACCGGCTCGGCGATGGGGGCGATCTGGAAGTCGACCTCCTCCGCCACCGGCTTCACGACGGCGGCCCGGGTGCGGCGACGGCGCGGCTTGGCCTCCGGCTCGTCCCCGGCCTCGGCGGCCGGAGCGTCGACCGTGGTCACCGCGGCCTCGGCCGCGACGTCCGCGGCTCCGACGCGGGTGCGGCGCCGACGGCGCGGCGTACGCGGCTCGGACGGGGCGTCGGTCACCTCGGCGGACGGGGCCGGTACCACGGCCGCGGTGCCGGCGGTCTCCCCGACGGCGGGGACGGCCGAACCGCCCCGCGTACGACGACGCTGGCGCGGCGTGCGCGGCGCACGCTCCTCGCGGGCGGCGGGCGCCGCGGAGGCGGCGGAGGACTTGCGGCCGCGGCCGCCCGTCTCGCCGAGGTCCTCGATCTCCTCGGCACGCAGACCCGCGCGGGTCCGCTCGGCGCGCGGCAGGACACCCTTGGTGCCGGCCGGGATGTCGAGCTCCTCGAAGAGGTGCGGCGAGGTGGAGTACGTCTCGACCGGATCGTTGAAGTCCAGGTCCAGCGCCTTGTTGATCAGCTGCCAGCGCGGGATGTCGTCCCAGTCGACCAGCGTGATCGCGATGCCCTTGGCACCGGCCCGACCGGTCCGGCCGATGCGGTGGAGGTACGTCTTCTCGTCCTCCGGCGACTGGTAGTTGATGACGTGGGTCACACCCTCGACATCGATGCCGCGGGCCGCCACGTCGGTGCAGACGAGCACGTCCACCTTGCCGTTGCGGAACGCGCGCAGCGCCTGCTCGCGCGCGCCCTGCCCGAGGTCGCCGTGGACGGCGCCGGAAGCGAAACCGCGCTTCTCCAACTGCTCGGCGATGTCGGCAGCCGTGCGCTTCGTGCGGCAGAAGATCATCGCGAGTCCGCGGCCGTTGGCCTGCAGGATGCGGGAGACCATCTCCGGCTTGTCCATCGAGTGGGCCCGGAAGACATGCTGCGAGATGTTCGCGACGGTCGCGCCCTCGTCGTCGGGCGACGTGGCGCGGATGTGCGTCGGCTGCGACATGTAGCGGCGTGCGAGACCGATGACGGCGCCGGGCATGGTCGCGGAGAAAAGCATCGTCTGGCGCTTCGCCGGAAGCATGGTGATGATCTTCTCGACGTCGGGCAGGAAGCCGAGGTCGAGCATCTCGTCGGCCTCGTCGAGCACGAGCGCACGCACGTGCGAGAGGTCGAGCTTGCGCTGTCCGGCCAGGTCGAGCAGTCGGCCCGGGGTGCCGACGATCACGTCGACGCCCTTCTTCAGGGCTTCTACCTGCGGCTCGTACGCGCGGCCGCCGTAGATCGCGAGAACACGGACGTTACGCACCTTGCCGGCGGTCAGCAGGTCGTTGGTGACCTGCTGGCAGAGCTCGCGGGTGGGGACGACGACCAGTGCCTGCGGCGCCTCGGTCAGCTCCTCCGGCCGGGCCCGGCCGGCCTCGACGTCCGCGAGGACGGTGACGCGCTCCAGCAGCGGAAGACCGAAACCGAGGGTCTTGCCGGTGCCGGTCTTG
Source organism: Streptomyces sp. NPDC014727 (assembly GCF_043083485.1). NCBI lineage: Bacteria > Bacillati > Actinomycetota > Actinomycetes > Kitasatosporales > Streptomycetaceae > Streptomyces > Streptomyces sp. NPDC014727. The sequence goes on from NZ_JBIBYR010000002.1 coordinate 520,131, forward strand.
GCCTGGCCGATGACATCGGAACCGGAGAGCGCGACGGGGAGCGTCATCTCCTGGATGGGGAACGGGGACACGATGCCGACTGCCTCAAGGGCCTCGGCCGTCTCGGGGAGAATCCCGAGTTCTCGGAACGTAGTCAGGGTGCTGCCTCTTCTGTGAGACGCGGTCCGAGGCGAACGCTGGGGGTCGTACCGTGCCGGGGTTGGTCATCCGGCCGTGGATGGGCCGGGTGGCGCGGGACCACTGCCGTCGCTCGAGCGCTCGTGCCGCTGAGGGGGCCCCTCATCTGCGGTCGTACGAGTCGTACGCCCCGCGCGGAGGGCTGTCGGGTCGGAGCCGATCGGGCCACCGACCGGGCATCCTCATTCAATTTCGCGTCACAACCCAAAATACTGAGTAGACGCAATACCACTGTACCCCGGATTTGCGCATGTGTGTCGGGCGAATTCATCGGAACGGTGTGATGTCACTGGCCGGCCGGGCCCTTCCGCCCCCCGTCGGGCGGGCTATTCTGCGCTTCATGGAGACGCCTGACAATGCCAACGAAGCACCCGTGCTCACCGGAATCGCCGCCCAGGACTGGGCCACCGCATCCGTGGAGCCGCAGTACCGCGCAGCGGTCGTGGACCTGCTGGGAGCACTCGCTTACGGGGAGTTGGCGGCCTTCGAGCGGCTCGCCGAGGACGCCAAGCTCGCGCCGACGCTGGCCGACAAGGCGGAGCTGGCGAAGATGGCCTCCGCCGAATTCCATCACTTTGAGCGGCTGACGGACCGGCTGACCGCGATCGAGGTGGAGCCGACCGGCGCGATGGAGCCGTTCGCCAAGGCGCTCGACGACTTCCACCGCCAGACCGCTCCGTCCGACTGGCTGGAGGGCCTGGTCAAGGCCTACGTCGGCGACTCGATCGCCAGTGACTTCTACCGCGAGGTCGCCGCCCGGCTCGACTCGGACACCCGCTCCCTCGTCCTCGCCGTGCTCGACGACACGGGACACGGCAACTTCGCCGTGGAGAAGGTGCGCGCCGCGATCGAGGCCGACCCGCGTGTGGGCGGCCGCCTGGCGCTCTGGGCGCGCCGGCTGATGGGCGAGGCGCTCTCGCAGGCGCAGCGGGTGGTGGCCGACCGTGACGCGCTGTCGACGATGCTCGTGGGCGGCGTGGCGGACGGGTTCGACCTGGCGGAGGTCGGGCGGATGTTCTCGCGGATCACCGAGGCGCACACCAGGCGGATGGCCGCGCTGGGCCTGGCCGCGTAGCACCTTCACCCGGGGCAGTCCGGCGTCCGTCCGCACGGGTGCCGGACGCTCTCAGGCCGCCGCTGAGCGGCTCAGACGGTGGGCTCGGGGGCGGATCAGCAGCGAGAGCGTCACGGCCCCGACCAGTGCCGCGCCGACCAGTGTGGCCACCGAGTGGCCAGGTCCCAGCACCGAGTGCATGAGAAACGCGCCGAACAGGGCCCCCAGAGCGCCGGTGGTGAAGACGGCACGGCGGGACGGGAGCCGATCGGACAGCGAATGGAGCCCCAGCCAGGCCAGGGCGAGTCCGAGCACGACGGAGCCGAGAGGTTCCAGAATCACAGATGATCACCTCGCGTGTTGCGGGGCGGGTAAATCGGTCGTTAGCGGTACTACCCGAGGGTGGCGGAACGCAACCCTCCTCGTACGGGGTTCGCACACAGAATCGCCCCGACGGGCGGAAACGCGGGCGGTGCGCACGGACGGAGCCGCGGACCGGAGCGCGGGCCGGAACGGACAGCGGCCCGGCGGGGGGATCCCCACCGGGCCGCTGTCACGACCACTGAGCGCGCCGCCCTACAGCGCGCCGAACCCCACGCGGCGCGTGCTGGGCTCGCCGATCTCCACGTACGCGATCCGGTCGGCCGGCACCAGGACCTTGCGGCCCTTCTCGTCCGTGAGGCTGAGCAGCTGCGCCTTACCGGTGAGAGCCTCGGCGACCGTGCTCTCGACCTCTTCGGCGGAAAGCCCGCTCTCCAGAACGATCTCCCGGGGCGCGTGCTGCACCCCGATCTTGACCTCCACGGCTATGTCCCTCCGACGGTCAGTCCCTGCGCGGTGAACCGCGCCGTACGCAGCACACATTAGCCCGCTGAGGGGAGCCGTCAGGGGCCGGTGGGCAACGCCCGCAGCGAACACGGGCGGCGGTCGGGCCCGGCCGCCGCCGTCAGTGCTGCTCGATGCCGTGCAGCGGGAAGCCCGCGATGCCCCGCCAGGCCAGCGAGGTGAGCAGCTGAACCGCGGTGTCGCGCGGGATGGCGGACCGGCTGGAGAGCCAGTAGCGGGCGACCACCTGGGAGACGCCGCCCAGACCGACCGCGAGCAGCATGGACTCGTCCTTGGACAGTCCCGTGTCCCCGGCGATGACGTCGGAGATCGCCTCCGCGCACTGCAACGAGACCCGGTCGACGCGCTCGCGGACGGCGGGCTCGTTGGTCAGGTCCGACTCGAAGACCAGCCGGAAGGCGCCGCCCTCGTCCTCCACGTACGCGAAGTACGCGTCCATCGTCGCGGCGACCCTGAGCTTGTTGTCGGTCGTCGACGCCAGCGCCGTACGGACCGCCTGGAGCAATGACTCGCAGTGCTGGTCCAGCAGGGCCAGGTACAGCTCCAGCTTGCCCGGGAAGTGCTGGTAGAGCACCGGCTTGCTGACCCCGGCCCGTTCCGCGATGTCGTCCATGGCCGCGGAGTGGTACCCCTGCGCCACGAATACTTCCTGCGCGGCGCCCAGCAGCTGGTTGCGTCGGGCGCGGCGAGGCAGTCGAGTGCCTCGCGGACGCGCCGCCTCGGTCTGCTCGATGGCTGTCACGCCGCCTCCCAAATATGTGATCGGACACAGCCTTTCCGTGCACGCTGCGCCGTACCGCCATCGTACTTTTGGGTAACCCGGGTGCGCGCGGCGCGGACGCAGAATTTCACGGACCGGACGGCTGCGGTAGCCGCAGATTCGTCGACTGCCAGGGCAAAGCGGGGCGAATCAGCGGTAATCGTCTTCATCCTGTGCGACCACACGAGCCTGTTCCACCGCATCCGCCTCATTGGCGCTGTCCCGGTCGATGCTCGTGAGCGGTTCGTCGCGCCGCTGCTGGAGATCGGTCCGCTGCTCGGCGGCGTCCGCCCGGGGCGTCTCCTGGTCCGGTTCGTCCGGCTGGATGTTCTCGAAGGTCTCCGGGTCGCTGGGGTCGACCGTCATGGTGACTCCCTTCCTTGCTACGAGCGTAGGAGCTACCCCTGCGAGCCGCTATGCGATCTGTGACAGCGAACACATGAATCGTGGTGTGATCGTCTCGTAACATTGCCGCATGTCTTCGACCGAGCTGCCGGGCCTGCGCGCCGCCGCCGCCGCGGTGGCCCCCACGGTGAGCACCGTCAGGGTCGCGGAGGGTGAGGAGCTGCGCTCCGTCGCGCTGCCCGGTCTGACGCTGACCGTCCGGACCCGGCCGCCGGAGCGGACCGGGCTGCCGCCCGCGCTCTACGTGCACGGGCTCGGCGGCTCCTCCCAGAACTGGTCGGCGCTGATGCCACTGCTCCAGGACCTGGTGGACGGGGAGGCGGTCGACCTGCCCGGTTTCGGGGACTCGCCGCCGCCGGACGACGGCAACTACTCGGTCACCGGACATGCCCGCGCCGTGATCCGCCTCCTCGACGCGGCGGAGCGCGGACCGGTTCATCTCTTCGGTAATTCGCTCGGCGGTGCCGTGGCCACCCGGGTCGCCGCGGTCCGTCCCGACCTGGTACGCACCCTCACTCTCGTCTCGCCCGCATTGCCCGAGATCCGGGTGCAGCGTTCCGCCGCGCCGACCGGACTGCTCGCCCTTCCGGGTGTCGCCAAGCTGTTCGCCCGTATGACCAGGGACTGGACCGCCGAAGAACGCACGCGCGGTGTCATGGCGCTCTGTTACGGCGATCCGGCGCGCGTCTCCGAGTCGGGCTTCCGCGAAGCGGTGGCCGAAATGGAGCGTCGGCTGGAACTGCCGTACTTCTGGGACGCGATGGCGCGCTCGGCACGTGGCATCGTCGACGCGTACACGCTGGGCGGCCAGCACGGGCTGTGGCGCCAGGCCGAGCGGGTGCTCGCACCGACCCAGCTCGTGTACGGCGGACGGGACCAGCTCGTCTCGTACCGGATGGCACGCAGGGCGTCCGCGGCCTTCCGGGATTCGCGACTGCTGACACTGCCCGACGCGGGGCACGTGGCGATGATGGAGTACCCGGAGGCGGTCGCCCAGGCGTTCCGGGATCTGCTCGACGAACTCGGCGGGAGCTGATCCGGGGCGTGGGACGACACAGCCGAAAGGGCCCCGCGACCACGGGGGGCGATACCGAGGCCCTCGCGGACGCGGGCGCCGGCCGGGAAGGCGTCCGCCCGGGGCCCGGCAGCGGGCGGCGCCGGAAGTCGGCCGATGCGCCGGCCGGTACGGACGGGCACGCCCCGTTCCAGCACACCGGCCATGTCCGCGGCGGCCACCCCGAACAGCGTGAACCCGGTGGCGGCTGGGGGACCGGCCCGCAGCAGACGGTGCCCCGGCGCGCTCAGCAGACGGGTGCCCGGCCGCTGGTGCCCGGGCCGCGGCGCGAGTTCGTCGAGGCCTTCGACGCGCCACCCGCTCCGCCCGCGCCCCGGGGGCCCTCCGCCCCGCCCGCCCCGCCCGCCGATCCGAACGGCTCGGTCGGCGAGCACGACGAGCAGCCGTCGAGCGGTGACACCGGCGCACCGGCGTCCGCCAGGAGCACCAGGGGCCGCACGTTCACCGGCATCGCGGCCGCCGCGGTGACCACCGTGCTCGCGGTGGTCGTGGCCGGACAGGTCGCCCACGACGACGGTGGCACCGATACCGCGCGGTCCGCGGGCGCCGACCGGGACGGCACCGAGGGCGCATCCCGCTCGGACGACCGGTCGACCCCGAAGCCGGCGCAGGTCAAGCCCCTTTCGTACGCGGAGAAGATGGCCAAGGCCTATCCGCTCGCGCCGAAGCTCCACGGCTCCGGGAAGTTCGAGGTGGTTCCGGGCTCGGCGAAGGCCCCGGGCCGGGGGCACAAGTACCGCTACCGCATAGATGTCGAGAAGGGCCTCGGGCTCGACGCGGGGCTCTTCGCCCGAGCCGTCCAGGAGACGCTCAACGACGACCGCAGCTGGGCGCACGACGGCGCCATGACGTTCGAGCGGATCTCCTCCGGCGACCCCGATTTCGTGATAACCCTGGCCAGTCCCGGGACCACCGGGGACTGGTGCCGGAAGTCGGGCCTGGACACGACGGAGGACAACGTCTCGTGCGACTCCGCCGCGACCGAACGCGTGATGATCAACGCCTACCGCTGGGCGCAGGGGTCGTCGACGTTCGGTCCGGACAAACTCTTCGCCTACCGCCGGATGCTGATCAACCATGAGGTCGGTCACCGGCTGGGCCATGACCATGTGAGGTGCAGCACGCCGGGAGCGCTCGCTCCGGTGATGCAGCAGCAGACCAAGTCCCTGAACATCGACGGGATCGCATGCCGGCCCAACGCCTGGGTGTACCCCACCAGTTGAATCGGAAGGGGCACGGCTCGGGGGTGTCAGTGAGTTCCGGCCATCTCTTCCCATGTGCCGACCGGTTGTATGCACTCGCTCTCGTGTTGCTGCCTGCGCGGAAATTCCTCGGCGGCCTCCGGGCCCAGCGACCGGGTCGCCGTCGCTCGCGGCGGTCCGCCGCGCAGCTCGCAAGGAGCTGGCCCCGGCCCGACTCTCCGTAACCGATCACTCCCATAGCGCGACTGAACGCCACTGGAGCGGGAAAGTTACGACGGTTCACCCCTTTCGGTGGCGCGACGGACAACCGTCCGTCGCGCCCCCCCGGCATCACCGGGAGCTGCTCCCCCGGTGACTGGCCCTCCCCCCCGCCGGCCCCCCAACGGGCAACTGGGGGGTGCACGCGGGGGTGCGCGTCACC